>DATFJP010000215.1:0-2304 GCA_035269105.1 Desulfuromonadales bacterium | reverse complement strand
AAAGTTCGAAGTTCATAAAAATCCGTGATCCGTGATCCGTGATCGGTGATCCGTGATCGGTGATCCGTGATCGGTGATCCGTGATCCGTGATCCGTGATCGCAAAAATCAATTAAAAAAAATCAACCAGTGTTGCAAGCGGATTTGCCGCCATTCAGCGGCTATTTAGTTTCCGGTCGCAGTTGCGGGAAGAGGATGACGTCCCGGATCGAAGCCGAGTCGGTCAGCAGCATGACCAATCGGTCAATGCCGATGCCCTCGCCGGCGGTGGGCGGCAAACCATATTCGAGGGCACGGACATAATCTTCGTCCATGGCATGGGCTTCTTCGTCGCCGGCTTCTTTTTCGGCCAGCTGGCCGACAAATCGTTCCCGCTGGTCTGCGGGGTCGTTCAACTCGGAGAAGGCGTTCGCCATTTCCCGACCGACAATGAATAACTCGAAACGATCGACCACAGCGGGATCGGAGTCATTCTTGCGGGACAAGGGTGACACCTCCGTGGGATAGTGGGTGATGAATGTCGGCTGCCAGAGCTCCGGTTCGGCCACTTCATCGAAAACCTCCGTCAAAAGCTTGCCGTAGCCGATATTGCTCTCCAGATCGAGGCCGAGCCGCCTGGCGTAGGCCAGCAATCGCCCATGATCGTCAATTTCGGAGGCCTCGATGTCTCCGTATTTGAGGACAGCTTCCTTAACGGTCAGACGCTGCCAGGGGCGGTCGAGGTTGACCTCCCGGCCGCCGTAGGTCAATTGCAGGCCGCCGGCAACTTTTTCAGCGATGTGGCAGATCATTTCTTCAGTCAGGACCATCAGGTCTTCATAGGTGGCATAAGCCTGGTAGAATTCCATCATGGTGAATTCCGGATTATGCTGAATCGAAATTCCTTCATTGCGGAAGTTTCGGTTGATTTCGAAAACCCGCTCGAAACCTCCGACCACCAGCCGCTTCAAATAAAGCTCCGGGGCAATTCGCAGGAAAAGGTCCATTTTCAGCGTATTGTGATGAGTGACGAAAGGCTTGGCGGTGGCCCCCCCGGCCAACGGCTGCATCATCGGTGTTTCCACTTCGAGATAATCCCGGGACACCATGAATTCACGCATCAGGGCAATAATGCGGCTGCGCTTCCGAAACAGCTCACGGACTTCCGGATTGACCATCAGGTCCAGGTAGCGCTGCCGATAGCGGGTCTCTACATCGGTCAGTCCATGCCATTTTTCCGGAAGCGGCAGAACCGACTTGGTGAGGATTTTGAGGGTTGCGGCCCGCAGAGACAGTTCGCCGGTCTTGGTGCGGAACATGGTCCCGGTCAGGCCGACGATGTCGCCGACGTCCAGTTGATCAAACAGGGCGAACAGGTCTTCCCCCACCTGCTTTTTGCCGACATAAGCCTGCAGGCGACCGGTCCGGTCCTGAAGCTGGACGAAAGCGGCTTTGCCGAAGTCCCGTTTGGCCATGATACGTCCGGCAATCGCATAGGCGGCGCCGATCTCTGCCAGCCGTTCGGCATCATCGTCGGCATGTTTTTCGGCAATGTCCGCCAGGGATTCGTCAACCGAGAAATCATTGGCAAAAGGGTTGACACCCCGGCTGCGAAGTTCCTCGATTTTGGCCCAGCGTTGGGCCACCAGGTCGCTCGGGTTTTCCATGTTCAGTTCCTGTTTCTGACCAAACTTGAGCAGCAACCACCAAGGGCTTGTCAAGTCAAGGGGTTAATGCGTGTGAGACACTGTAATGTGCGCCGCTAGCTGAGGAGATAAGCTTCGATGAACGCGTCGATATCGCCGTCCAGGACCTTGTCCGCGTTGCCGACTTCATAGCCGGTCCGGTGGTCTTTGACCATCCGGTAAGGATGCAGCACATAGGAGCGGATCTGGCTCCCCCAGGCGATGTCTTTCTTGTCACCCGCGATACTGGCCGCCTCTTCCTCTTTCTTCGCCATCTCCATTTCATAAAGCCTGGCCTTGAGCTGCTTCATGGCGATATCCCGGTTTTTATGCTGGGATCGCTGGTTCTGGCAGCTGACCACGATACCGGTCGGCAGATGCGTAATGCGAATCGCGGAATCGGTCTTGTTGACATGCTGTCCTCCAGCCCCGCTGGCCCGGTAGGTATCAACCTTGAGATCTTTTTCGTTGATCTCGACTGCAACATCTTCGGCTAATTCGGGAAAAACGAAAACCGAGCAGAAAGAGGTGTGCCGTTTGGCATTGGCATCGAAGGGAGAGATGCGAACCAGGCGGTGAATTCCCCGTTCGGCTTTGAGATAGCCGAAAGCATAGGGGCCGTCCACGGTGAAGGTGACGCT
>DATFJP010000214.1:0-10254 GCA_035269105.1 Desulfuromonadales bacterium | reverse complement strand
GTTGATGGTGTGATCCATCTTGAGATGATGGCCCCGGAATATGGCGGCCATCGCCGGCGCCTGCGGATTTTGAAAAGGCGGGCCAAGGACTACCGGGGCGGCAACCATGACTATCTTATCGCAAAAGAGGGCCTGAAGATTTTTCCCCGTCTTGTCGCCCAGGAGCATCGGAGGGAATTCGTCCAGGAAAACATTACGAGTGGAATTGAAGAACTCGATGCACTGACCGGTGGCGGTTTGACGCGCGGCTCGAGCACCCTGATTATGGGCCCTTCGGGCACCGGCAAAAGCTCAGTGACCTCCCAGTATCTTTTTTCCTTTCTCGAAAACGGCGAGAAAGCCTCCCTGTTTCTCTTTGACGAGACGCGTGAGAATTTTCTGATGCGGGCTCAGGGTTTGGGAATCGATTTGCAGGCCCACCTCGAAGGCGGCCACCTGATCATCAAGCAGGTCGATCCAGCCGAACTGACGCCCGGCGAATTTGCCGCCGCAGTGCGCCATGCGGTTGACTGGGGTGCGAGCATGGTGGTGATCGACAGCCTGAGCGGCTACCTGCATGCCATGTCCGAAGAGCGCTTCCTGATCTTGCACATGCATGAATTGCTGACGTTCCTGGCTCAGCGTGGGATCACCACCCTTTCGATATTGACGCAGCACGGCCTGATTGGCTCTTCGGCTCATTCCCCCACTGATCTGAGCTTTCTGTCGGACTCCGTTCTTCTGCTGCGCCACTTCGAGGCCGAAGGTGAACTTCGCAAAGCGATCCTGATGGTCAAAAAGCGTACCGGCCGGCATGAGCTTACCATGCGCGAACTCAAGTTCGAGGAGGACCATCTCTGTATTGGTGAACCGCTGAGACAGTTTCGCGGAGTTCTTACGGGCAATCCCTCCTTTCAGGGAGCCGCGGAACTGTTGATAAATAAAAATGAGTAGAGGATCGGCCCTGCCAGACATTGCCGTGGAGGAGCGAATGCTCGTTCTTGCCCCGACGCCGCGGGATGGGCAGCTCTGTCATGACATCCTCGCCGGAGCCGGGGTTTCCTGCGTTCTGTGCGCCGAGTTGAAAGATCTCTGTGCCCATCTGCGCGAGGGGGCCGCAGGCGTCCTGCTGAGCGAAGAGGCCTTTGCGAGGGAGGAAGCGCCTTGTCTCCGGAACTGGTTGCAGGAACAACCGACCTGGTCCGATCTGCCAATTCTCCTGCTCACCCGCGCCGGGGAGAATTCGCCGGCAGCCTTGAGAGCGCTCGATCTACTCGGTAACGTGGTGTTGCTCGAACGTCCCTTGGGCAAGTCGACCCTGGTCAGCGTGGCGCGCAGTTCCCTGCGCGAGCGCAAACGGCAGTACCAGACCCGCAGCCATCTCGAAATGCTCAAGCAGGCCCGCCAAGAGGCCGAGGAAGCAACCCGGGCCAAAAGCGAATTTCTGGCTAACATGAGCCATGAAATCCGTACCCCGATGACGATTTTCCTGGGAGCCCTGGAGCACCTGGAGCAGATCGACCGCAACCCCGAACATCAGAAACTGCTGCAGATGGCCGATAAGTCGGCCAGGCACCTCCGGGAACTGATCGATGACATTCTTGATTTTTCGCGAATCGAGGCCGGGCATGTTGAGATTTGCCCAGGTCCGTTCGAGGTGCGGGCCTGGATCGAGGATATCGTAAGCATGTTCCGTTCCCTCGCCAGGGAGAAAAATCTCCGGATGACTTCCCGTGTCGAAGACGAGGTGCCGGCGATTATCGAAGCCGATGTCCTCCGCTTGAAGCAGATTCTTACCAACCTGCTCGGCAACGCCATCAAGTTTACCGTTGAAGGCGAGATCAATGTCACGATGAAAGCCGCCGAAGGGCAATGGGAGCTTGTGGTGGCCGATACGGGCATCGGTATTCCCGCGGAGAAACAGCACCTGTTGTTCCAAAGCTTCAGCCAGGTTAATTCCACTTTCCAGCGAGATTATGGCGGGACGGGGCTGGGCCTGGCGATATCGAAGAATCTTGCGGAATTAATGGGTGGCCGGATCACGGTGCGCAGCCGGGAGGGCGAAGGCAGTGTTTTTACCTTGATCCTCCCTTTGACAGTGCCGAACGTGCCAGGATCGGAAGCGTCCGCCGGACCGGCAGCTTCTCCTGACGATGAACCTTCCTGCCGTATTCTTCTGGCGGAGGACGATCCAATGATCCGCGAACTTTTCACCATGCAACTGAGGCGCCGCGGTTGGCATGTGGAGGTTGCCGGGTCGGGGGAGGAGGCCTTTGAGATGTGGAACCTGCGTCCTTTTGACGTCATCCTCATGGATTTGCAGATGCCCGGTATGGACGGCCTGGAAGCGACCAGGCAAATTCGCGCCAGGGAAATGGAAGGCGACGAGCCTGTTCGCATTGTCGGCGTCACAGCTCATGCCCGCCAGAAAGTCATCGAGGAGTGCCTCAAAGAAGGCATGGATGAGATTTTAACCAAACCGGTCAAAAGCCAGGAACTGGAAGAGACGATCCTGAAGTGTCTGCAGAAAGAATAAAGGCTGTCCCTGCTTTAAAGCGCGACTGCTGGCGGGTTCGGGAGAATTAACCCCTGAATTCAATCGGGAAGAGGCTTCTTCTGAACCTCATCCTGCAGAGGGCGGGGAACCTCCTGGATACGCTTCTCGACATTGTTCAGGGCTGCCCGCAATTCCCTGCCGAGACATTGGAAAGAATGCCCGCAGGCGCCGCAGGTCAGAAAAGATCCGATGGTCACCGTTCCGGTTTCACAGGCAACGGACCAGCCACAGTCCGGACATTGAATGGATATTGACATGAATGGAATCCCTCAGAAGCCCCACCGCTCCCATGTAAAGACCACTTTGCCCGCCCCTTGGAAAAGCAAGCTCATTTTTGCTGAATGATTAAGATATCACCATTCCGGATTCTGCCGATAGAGGCAGGGGCCTGCTTTTGAGGTAGCAGATTTCTACCTTTTTTAAAGGTTTGCCTTCCGGTTTCCCTTTTGCCCTTTCGATTGCAGCATGTTGTTGACCTGTTATCCTTTAACACGTTTTGTTCTTGACCCTCGGCATGCGTCGCATTTTTCTCAGGCCCCGACTGGAAGGAATGTTTCATGAATGTCATGCGTCTTCTTATTGTCGACGATCACCCGATCATCGAAGAGGGTCTGCTTTTCTTTCTGGAGAAATATCCGGAAATCGAGGTCGTCGCCACTGCCAGGGACGGGCTCGAAGGCCTGGAGAAACTCCGCAGCTTGCGTCCCGACATGGTTCTGCTTGATCTGGTCATGCCGAAACTCGACGGCGTGGAGGCGCTCCATCTCTATCTTCGCGAGAAGCCTGATGTGGGGATTGTGGTCTTCACCGGCCAGAAAAAGGATGTTTACATCTATCAGGCCCTGGAAGCCGGAGCTCAGGGCTATGTCCTCAAGGGAAGTCCGGTCCTTCAGGTGGTCGAAGCCCTGCGTGCGGTCCAGAGCGGTCGCTACTGGGTGAGTCCTGAATTAAGTGACCTCGTCATTCCTTTCTACCTGCGAAGGAATGCCGGGAAATTCGATGTCCTGGCCGCCTTCAAGTCCCTTACCAATCGAGAGCAACAGGTGTTCAGGCTCTTGGCCGGGGGGAAAACGACCCATGAAATCAGCGAACTTCTCCATATCAGTTCGAAAACGGTGGCCAAGCACCGCGTTTCAGTCAAAAAGAAGCTCAACCTGAAGAACCCCGCCGAAATGGCTCAATATGCAGCCCAAATCGGGCTGGATGGGTAAGCAGAATAAGAACGATATTTTCAGTATCAATGTGATAACCGGGGCACTTGTTTTTAAGCGTCTCCAATTCCAACTTCTCCCCAAGCCTGTTCCCCCACTTTCTCCTTCTTCCTTCATTTTTTTATATAACCCAAATGACTCCGGGTAGCAAAGACCTGCCTTTGAAGGAGCAGTCTGCTGATTGTCGATTCGGCTGGAACTGATAAGCTGGAAATCCTGAGAAAAAATTAACACTAAGGGGAGAAAGGAGACTCACCATGGCCCGGAGCAGGCATTTTCTCCTGATCGGGGAAGCAGAAAATTTCCGGATACAGGTCGGCGACAATATCGAAATCCATGAAGCTTATCAGCGACAGGACCTGCCCGTTGCACTGGCCAACAGGTTCTCGATCAATGGTACTTATCAGAACGACGGTCTCTCCAGGCCCTATCTCAAAAGACTGGTCCGGGGCAGCTCCTTCACCGGGGAGATCGTGCAGATCAGCCGCGAGGAGCAGGACCTGACCATAAGGGTTGCATCAAACGATTGACGGCCCCCTGAAGAACTTGAACAAAGGACATCCGGGAAAGTCGGCAGCTCGCGGAAAGGATTTCAGGATGAATGGTCCTCTGTGAACAAGACCCCGCCGAACTTCCCAGGAAGGATAAGGGTGTGGACCTCGTCTTCGAATGTACGGGGATCTTCACTCACAAGAAAGATCTTGAGAAGCATCTCCAGACCGGAGCGAAAAAAGTCATACTCTGGTTGTTTAATCTGCCGAGGATGAAAATATTCGGAATCGTGAGTGATCGATTTTTGCCGGTTTCAGCACCTTGCTGACGCCGTCACCTAAATAATGAACTGAACTGTCAGATCAGGTTGCGACGACCAGACTTCATGACCTCTTTCCCTTCCGGTCGGTTTCCGCGTCTTCCGTGGCGGCTTCAACTTCTTGCTTGGCGGCTTCCGCTTCCCTGACGGCTTCCGCGGCCTCTTCTTCCTGCTCCTGCTGCTCGATGACCGCTTGCTGTTTGGACACCGCCTCGCGGTGCTCCCAATCGCCCTCGAACCCCGACTGCCGCTCGTCCAACTGCTCGAGGACGTCGTGCTGACCGTACATGATCAGCACGTCGTTGCCCTTGATTTCAGTCTCCTTGGTCGGCGCGCCGAGGAAGCGACCGTCCCGGCGCTTGACGCCGAGGATCAGCACCCCCTCGTCGGTGAGTTTCAAGTCGCTCAGACTCTTGCCTGCCAGCCAGTCCCCTCGGTGCACCTGCAACTCCTTGACCCGGTAGCCCTGGCCGAGATGCAGCAGGTTGACGTAATCGCGGGTGTCGAGGTGCACCCAGCGATGAAAGGCCCAGTTGATCAGAGCCGCCAGCATGCGGTTGAACCAGCTGCTCGAAGAAATGGTCCAGAGGATACCGACACCGCCGGCGATCAGGACAATCCGGCCCTGCCAGGGAATGGTGCCGGTCTGCGGGTTGACGAAGCTGAGGATCAGGGAGGTCATGGCGGTGACGATGCCGGCATTGCCGAGCAGCATCAGGATCATCAGGATCCGCCGGCGCACCGGATGGGTCACCACCCGCTCCGCCTCGTTGGTGGTGAAGCCGACGCCGGTGAAAGCCGACCGCGCCTGGAAGCGGGCCGATTCGTGAGACATGCCGGTATGGGCCAGGGCGATGGTGGCGACCTTGGTGACCAGTATAGAGACGATGAGAATAACGAAAAAAGACAGGACGCCGATCACGGTCTTTCCCCTTTCATTGCATAGGCATGGTCGGGACGGCCAGACGTCGCCTCGACCGAACCGGCTGCTCTCCCGGCAGGAACCGGTCAGTCCTGATGGTCACCGCAGCAGTATGCGCCGCGACCGGAAACCTTGATGCGCCGGATTCTTCCCCCGCAGCGGGGACATTCGGCTTCCGGCTCACGGTGAGGCAACAGCCAGTCGTCGGGCCAGCCGTCTGCACCGACCCGTCGGTCGATCGCCGTCCGCAGGACCTCCCGGAGGGTATCGTAAAGCTGTTTCTTCTCAGTGTCACGGAGATCCTTGGCCGGCCGCTTGGGGTGAATGCCGATCTGGAAGAGTATTTCGTCGCTGTAGACGTTGCCGATGCCGGCCATGGCCTGCTGGTTCATGAGCAGGCCCTTGATCGAACCGCGGCGCTGGTCCAGCAGCTGCAGAAAAACATTCCGGTCGAACGCCTTGCTCAAGGGATCCGGTCCGAGCCCCTTGCTCTGGATGAACCGCTTATGGTCCTCGGTCCAGCCGATCCGGCCGAGTTTGCGTCGACAGTCGTATCCGAGCTGGTAGCCGTTGGCAAACTGCACAGCCAGTTTCAAGTAGGCCGGGGTTTTTTCTTCCTTTTTGTAATATCTGAGAAAGCCGGTCATGCCGAAATGCAGAACCAGGCTGCCGCCGCCGTCGGTGAAGCCGAACAGATACTTGCCGTGACGAAGCGCCGCCGTGAATGACCGCCCTTCGAGTTGCTGCCGAAGCTTTTTTCCGGAGATGCCTTTAACCAGCTCCACGGACTCGAGGTACAAGCCGCAAATTCTCTGGTGCAGGCTGGTGGTTTGCAAGTAGTCCCTGAATATTTCCACATCGGGCAGTTCTGGCATTTTGCGGATCCTTTGTCATTTTCCCGCTGCTTCTCCGCGCGCGAGGCGGCTCCTGCCGTGAATCTCCTGTCGATTCTACCAGTCGGTCGTCGGACCGCAAGGAAGCAGAGTGTGCAGATTGCCGATGGGGGGCAGGGCGTTGCATAAAAAAGCCCGCGGAACCTTGAGTTTCGCGGGCTTTTACGATTTTTGCGGATGATAAAATCAGCGTCCTCCGGCACCTTTCTTCAGTTCCAGGAGGATCTGCTTGGCGACGGCCTTGAGGGTTTCGAAAACCCCTTCGCCGGTGGTGGCGCAGGCCTCGAACTCAGGCACGCCCCAGGGATTGAGCAGTTCATTCAACTCTTCGACGCTGCTTACATTCGGCAGGTCGCGCTTGTTGTACTGAATCACGAAAGGCAGTTTTTCCAGCTCATAGCCCTGCTCTTCGAGGTTGACCTTGAGGTTCTCGAGGCTCTCGATATTGGCGTCGAACCGCTCCTCCTGGGAATCGGCCACGAACACCACGCCGTCGACCCCTTTCAGAATCAGTTTGCGCGAGGCGTCATAAAACACCTGGCCGGGAACCGTATAGAGGTGGAAGCGGGTTTTGAAGCCGCGGATTTCACCGAGCGCCAACGGCAGGAAATCGAAGAACAGCGTGCGCTCGGTTTCGGTGGCCAGGGAAATCATCTTGCCTTTAGCCTCGGGCGCGGTCTTCTGATAAACGAACTGCAGGTTGGTCGTCTTGCCACACAAGCCGGGGCCGTAGTAGACGATCTTGCAGTTGATTTCGCGTGAGGCGTAATTGATAAAGGACATGCGCCGGAACCCTCAGCTGAACAGATTGTCGATGTCGTCGTCGGTGATTTCAGCAAAGGGGCTGTCGGCATGTCCCCCCTGCTCGGCTTCTTCGGCTTTTTTGGACAATTGATCGAAGATTGCGCCAAGCTCGTCACTGGCTTTCTTGACCCGCAGCCGGACCAGTCCCAGCGAGCTGCGCTGGTCAAAGATCACGACCAGAATCACCCGTTGCCCGACAATGGAGATATGGATGTTGTCCTTTTCACCTTCGTGGAAAAGGATGGAGAATTCCTTCTCGCCAATCAGCTTGGCCAGGCCGCCGGTGGCCGCGATATTGCCTGCTGTAAGCGAAGCCAGGCTGGTGGTGTCGAGATGCTCGGTTTCGCCGCAGCCGGCAATCAGCTGTCCATTTTTGTCGACGAGAAAAATGACCTTGGAATTGGATTCCCGCAGCAGTTTTTCTATGACGGCGGTGATCCGTTTGAATTCCTCGTCATACATGACAAAAGATGACTGGTGAGGACCGAGCATGCGGTTGAACTCCTTGACAGAGGTTTGCTTGCCAACGCTCTATATAGCATCCAATGCGGTTTGGCATCAAGGTTTTTGCACCCACCGGGCCTGGTCTCCTGCCGCTGGGCATAAAAAAACTCCCGGCCCTGACTGGGCCGGGAGCTGAATGACGGCATTCAGAAAGATTTTATTCTTTTTCGCCGCTGGGAGCGAGCTCCGAGAGTTGCTTGTAAAGGTTGTAGCGTTTTACCGCATCCTGGCCCGACGCCTTGAGCAGCTCGTCCGCGTGTTCCGGGTTGTTCTTTTTCAGGACCCGGAAGCGGTTCTGGTTGTTGGCGAAGGTCTCGAAATCGAGGGTCGGTGCCTTGCTGTCGAGCTGCAGCGGGTTCTTGCCTTCCGCCGCCAGGCGCGGATCGTAGCGGAACAGCGGCCAGTAGCCGGAGTTGACCGCTTCCTTGCAGCTGTCGATCCCTGCGGTCATGTTGATGCCGTGAGCGATACAGTGCGAGTAGGCGATGATCAGCGACGGCCCGTCGTAGGCATCGGCTTCCAGGAAGGCCTTGACGCACTGCGCCGGATTGGCCAGCGAGACCCGGGCAACGTAGATGTTGCCGTAGGTCATGGAGATCATCGACAGGTCCTTTTTCGGCATGGGCTTGCCGCCGGCGGCAAACTGGGCCACGGCCGCCATCGGCGTCGCCTTGGAGGCCTGGCCGCCGGTGTTGGAATAGACCTCGGTATCGAGGACCAGGGCATTGATGTTGGCGCCGGAGGCGAGTACGTGGTCGAGACCGCCGTAGCCGATGTCGTAAGCCCAGCCGTCGCCGCCGTGCACCCAGACCGATTTCTTCACCAGGTAGTCGGCATCGGCCAGCAGCTGCGGCGCGGTTTCATGGGTGCACTTTTCGAGGATGGCTTTGAGCTGCTTGATGCGGGCGCGCTGCTCCTCGATCTCGGCCTGAGAGTCCTGGGCGGCATCGAGGATCGCCTGCTTCAGTTCGCTGGTGCCCTGGCAGGCGGCGCAGCCGCAGGCCATGTTCTTGACCAGCAGTTCGCGGGCATACTCGGTGGTCTTGTCGATCGCCAGCCGGAAGCCGTAGCCGAACTCGGCATTGTCCTCGAACAGCGAGTTGCTCCAGGTCGGGCCGAGACCGTCCTTGCGGGTGGTCCAGGGCGTGGTCGGCAGGTTGCCGCCGTAAATCGACGAGCAGCCGGTGGCGTTGCCGACCAGCATCCGATCGCCGAACAGCTGGGAACAAAGCTTGACGAAGGGCGTTTCGCCGCAGCCGGCACAGGCGCCGGAGAATTCGAACAACGGCGGCAGCAGCTGGCTGCCCTTGACCGTGGCACTGTTGAACAGGGCGGGGTCGGTCTCCGGGAGATTCAGGAAGAAGTCCCAGTTCTTGGCTTCCGGCTCGCGCAGCGGATACTGCTCGCGCATGTTGATGGCCTTGTGGCTTTCATCGGTCTTGCTCTTGGCCGGGCAGTTGTAGACACAGGCGCCGCAGCCGGTGCAGTCCTCCACCGCCACCTGCAGGGTGAATTTCTTGCCTTCCATGCCTTTGCCGCGGGCATCGACCGCCTTGAAGGTCTCCGGGGCGCCGTCCAGTTCCGCCTGGTCGTAGATTTTCATGCGGATGGTGGCGTGCGGGCAGACGAAGGAGCAGATGCCGCACTGGATGCAGAGGTCCTCGTCCCAGACCGGCACGTTGACGGCGATGTTGCGCTTCTCGTACATGGCGGTGCCGATGGGGAAGGTGCCGTCGTCCGGCATGGCGGAGACCGGCAGATGCTCGCCGAGACCGTCGATGATCGGGCCCAGGGTGTCCTGCACGCTCTTGGGGGTGTGCCCCCACTGACCGATCTTCATTTCGATCTGGCTGTCAGCGGTGGCCGGCACGCTGACTTGCTGGATGTTCTCCAGGGCGGCGTCGACGGCCTGCTTGTTCATGTTGACCACCTTTTCGCCGGCCTTGCCGTAGCTCTTGACGATAGCGTCCTTGATTTCGCGAATCGCCTGGTCGAGGGGAATAATGTCGGAGATCTTGAAGAAGGCGGTCTGCATGATGACGTTGATACGCGGGCCGAGGCCGAGGCCCTCGGCCAGGTGCACCGCGTCAATGACGTAGAACTTGAGCTGCTTGTCAATGATCGTCTGCTGGACCTTTTTCGGCAGCTGAGACCAGACCTTATCCTTGCCGTAGGGGCTGTTGAGCAGGAAGGTGGCGCCCTGCTTGGCATTCTTCAGCATGTCGTACTTCTCCAGGAAGGAGAAGTTGTGACAGGCGACGAAGTCGGCGCTGGTAATCAGGTAGGTGGAGCGGATCGTCTCCTTGCCGAAGCGCAGGTGGCTGGTCGTCATGCTGCCGGCTTTCTTCGAGTCGTAGACGAAGTAGGCCTGGACCTCGTTGTCGGTGGAATCGCCGATGATCTTGATCGAGTTCTTGTTGGCGCCGACCGTGCCGTCGGAACCCAGACCGTAGAACTGCGCCTGATAGATGCCGTCATGAGGCACCAGGAAATCAGGGTCGAAGTCGAGGCTGGTGTTGGTGACGTCATCCTTGATGCCGATGATGAAGTGGTTCTTTGGCTTGTCCTGGGCG
>DATFJP010000213.1:0-22732 GCA_035269105.1 Desulfuromonadales bacterium | reverse complement strand
CGCTGAGCCATGCCATGGGTCTCGGCGGTCAGCACCGGCAGCCCCCCGGCGACTGCCGCCTGGGCGATCACCCTGGTGAGGAAAAGAACCCCCTGGCCGCCAATGCCGCTGACAAAGATCTGCTGCTTCATGAGCTGGGCTCCTTGACGATGGCATCCACCGGGCAGACCGGAATACAGGTCCCGCAGCCGACACAACGGTCCCGATCCACCACGGCTTTGCCGCTGGCTTCATCCATGTGCAGGGCCGGGCATTCGAAGGCGTTCACGCATTGACCGCAACTGATGCATTGGCTGGTGATGGCTATCTTCCAGGATTGCTGGGCGGCCAGAACACCGCGCTCCATCATGCAGCCGTGACGTGAGATCAGCACCGCGACCCCGCCTTCAGGATCCCGGATATGCTGATCGGCCCGCCGCAGAAGCTGCTCGAAGGTCTGCCGGTCGTAGGGGTCGCAGACTTCCAGAAAATCGACCCCGCTGGCCAGGACCAGCGGCTCGATCGCCACCGCCCGGGTCGGTTTGCCCCCCGCAGCCACGCCCATGTGCGGAACCGGCTGCCCGCCGGTCATGGCGGTGGTGGCATTGTCGAGAATGACCACGATGATCCGCGCCTGCTGCACCACGGCATTGATCAGGGCCGGAATGCCGGCATGGAAAAAGGTCGAGTCACCGATGGTGACGACAACGGTCGGAAAATCGCCGTCCTGGGCGTAAGCCTGGTAGAAGCCGGCGCCCTGGCTGATGCAGGCTCCCATGCAGTGCACCGTATGCACCGCGCCCAGATTGATGCCGAGGGTGTAGCAGCCGATATCGGAGGGGAAAATCCCGTTCGGGAAGCATTTCTTGATGCTGTAGAAGCTGGCGCGGTGCGGACAGCCGGGGCAGAGGGACGGCCGCTGCCCGCGCCGTTCCGGGCCGGCTGCGCAGGCGATGTCGAGGCCGAGGAAATCGGTCAGGATGCCGCAGACCACATCGGGGGTCAGTTCGCCCTCGCGTGGCACCGCGCCACTCTGCCGGCCGGCCACACCCGGATGCGCCAACTGCAGTTCAATGACCGGACAGGTTTCCTCGAGGACCAGGATTTGCTCATAGTCATGATGCAGCCGATCGATGAATTCCGGACTCAGCGGATAGGGCATGGTCACCTGGTACAGGTCGCAGACACCGCTCAGACCGAGTTCTTCGAGCAGGTCGGCCAGGTGGCCGTAGACGATCCCCGAGGCGACCAGCGCCCGGCGCGGCTGGCTGCCGTCGCCCCTCTGCAGGCGCGGCTGCAGGTCCGCTTCCCGGGAGATCTTTGCCAGTTTGTCGTTAAGCTTGCGGTGCAGCGCCGGCAGAAACGGCGGAGTGGCCGCCCAGCGGGTCGGGTCTTTTTCGAAATGCGCCGGTCGGCCCAGGGCAACCGCCTCGCCGGCCAGAACATTCTGCCGCGAATGACAGATGCGGGTGGTCGGCCGCAGCACGATATTCATCTCGTATTTTTCCGACAAGCTGTAGGCTGTGGCGACCATGGCCCCGGCTTCGGCCGGACTGGCCGGGTCGAGCACCGGCACCCTCGCCTGCAGGCAGAACAACCGGCTGTCCTGCTCGGTTTGGGAACTGTGCGGCCCCGGATCATCGGCGACGACCGTGACCATGCCGCCCTTGACGCCCAGATAGGCAGTGCGCATGAAAGGGTCGCAAGCCACGTTCAGGCCGACCTGTTTCATGACCGCCGCCGAGCGCTTGCCCGCATAGCTGGCCGCCAGGGCCACTTCGAAGGCAATTTTTTCATTGAGCGACCATTCCACGTGCAGCGGATCGCCGGCCTGGTCCTGCCGGTCGATGACCGCCTGCAGTACTTCCGTGGAAGGCGTGCCCGGATAGGCGGCCGCGACTTGACAGCCGGCCTCGATCAGGGCCTGCCCGATCGCCTCGTTGCCCATCAGTAATTGCGTTTGTTTAATATGCTTCATATTGATTTGTCACCAGGACACCATAAATTCCGTGGCATCGAAATATTTGTCGTACTCCTTGTTGAAAAAAGAATCTTGTCTGTTTTTTATCGATCACAGCGATTTTAAAGCTTTGCTTTTCCCGGCGACCGGATGTCCTGCCTGAAAGCGCCTCTGGCTGGCGGTGGCAAAACCTATTTGCCCAGCAGGCCTTTCGGCCGGAGACAAAGCACCAGCAGCAGCACCACGAAGGCCAGCACGTCCTTGTAGGCACTCGACAGATAGCCGGCCGCCAGGGATTCCAGAAGGCCCAGCCCCAGGCCCCCGATGACCGCGCCCGGGAAAGAACCGAACCCGCCCAAAATCGCTCCGGCAAAGCCCTTCAGGCCGAGCAGCACGCCGACATCATAGCTGAGGGTGGTGATCGGCGTCACCAGGACCCCGGCCAGTCCGCCCAGGGCGCCCGCCAGAGCGAAGCTGGTCAGCCGGACGCGGCCGCCCGCAATGCCGACTACGGCGGCCGCAGTCGGGTTGCTGGCGACGGCCCGCATCGAGAGACCGAGCGACGTCCGGTAGAAAAACCAGTTGAGCAGGGCAATGGCGACCATCGACAGCCCCAGAATCCAAAGCGCCTGCGGCAGAACCGAGGCGCCCAGGATGCGCACCGGTTCGTCCGGCGTCAACGGCGGCACCGCCATCCGGTTCTTGCCCCAGATCAATTTCATTGCCCCGCGCAAAACAATCGAAAGACCGACGGTCATGAAGATCAGGACCAGTTCGTGGCTGGAACGGGCCGGGCGCAGACCGAAGCGCTCCACCAGCATCGCCACCAGGGCCACTCCCGCCACGGCCAGGAGCAGGCCGGGGACCATCGGCAGACCGACGGCAAACAGCGCTGAAAACATGAGCATGCCGCCGAGGGACACGAAATCGACCTGCACGAAGTTGACGATCCCCATGGTGTTGTGCACGACGCAGAAGCCGAGCGCGATCAGGGCATAGATGGCGCCATTGGTCAGGCCGGAGAAAATAAACTGGAGGATGTCCTGGGTCGCCATGAGGGCTCCGCAAATGCAAAGTGATCTTTGCCCCAGCCGGGAGAAGGTCAATTTGAAAGATTAACCCATCGCTTCGGCTTTGCAAAGACCTAATTCGGCGACACTTTGGACGGAGTTCGAGCAGAAAGCCTGCGGCAGGGCCTCGGCTTTCCGACTCAGTCGAACAGGCGGGACAAGACCTCGCTGCGGTAAGCGAAGATCCGCTGCAGACGGTCGGCCACAATGCCGCCGAACAGCAGGTGCCCAGGCCAGCCGCAAGGCAGCTGGTAGTGGACCAGATCGGTCATTCTGACCCCGGAGGTCAAGGGCTCGAAGTGGTGCTGGTGGTGCCAGAAGCGATAAGGACCGGAGCGTTGTTCGTCGACAAAGAAACGCGGTTCATTGACATGGGTGATCTCGGTGATCCAGGCAAGGCCCACACCGGCCAGCGGTCGAACCCGATAGCTGACGATCATGCCGGCATACATCCGCTCCGGCAATCCCGAGGTGACTTCGAAACCCAGATCCCGGGGAGTGATCCTCGCCAGGTTTTCCGGACGGGAAAAGAAATCCCAGGCGTCCTCGAGCCTTAACGGCAAATCCTGCCGCCTGGACAGTCGCTGCAGAGGGGCGGCCAGTGGCATCTTTTTCTCCTCAGGTCCCGGGCAAGCGTTGGGGGCCTTCCAGGATGCGGCCGTCCGCGGCTTTGGCGATGCCACGCAGCATCCCGGAAAACACCAGGTTATGAAAAGGCAGAACTGCGAACCAGTAAAGCAGGCCCAGCAACCCCTGCGGCCTGAAGCGGGCATGCTGGCGGACTTCGGTGGTACCGTCGGTACATTCGGTCAGGATCAGTTCGAGCACCGCTTCTCCTGGCAGTTTCATTTCGGCCACCAGCTTGATCCGGTGTTCTCGTTCGACAGCCAGCACCCGCCAGAAATCCAGTGCATCGCCGCTTTCGACCGCGTCCGGATCGCGCCGCCCGCGGCCAAGTCCCGGCCCACCCACCAGGCGGTCCATCCAGCCGCGCAGGGACCAGAGCCAATTGGCATAATACCAGCCGGTCCTCCCGCCGATACCGACCAGAGCCGGCCAGCACTGCTCCGCCGAAGCATCGACCAGCATGCGCCGGTCATCCCGGAACACCGTGCCGCCGGCCCAGTCCGGATCCTCGCCGGTGCTCCATTCCACCGGCGGCACGCGGCCGGCGTCCGTCCAGGAGCTTTCCACCTGCTGCAAACGCAGCTTCTCCAGAGCCAGGCTGATGGCACGGCGGCAGTCCAGAAGGTCCTGAGGAAGCAGTTCCCGGATGCGGGTCTCCCGGCAGCAGACCGGGTTGCGCAAGCCTTCCGCCAGCGGCCGGGCGAGAACGGCCGGGACTGGAGTCACCAGGTGAATCCAGTAGGAGGAAAGTCGCGGGGTAAGGACCGGCACGGGGATGATCAGGCGTCGCGGCAAGCCGGCTTCCTCGGCATAGATCCGCATCAAATCCTGGTAGGTGACCACCTCTTCCATACCGATGTCGAAGGTATCATCGGCGGTTTCCGGACAGTCGAGGCAGGCAACCAGATAATGCAGCACATTGCGGACGGCGATCGGCTGGCAGGAGGTATTGACCCAGCGCGGCGTCACCATCACGGGCAGGCGCTCCACCAGGTAGCGCATAATCTCGAAGGAAGCGCTGCCCGACCCGATGATCATCGCCGCCCGGAAAACGGTCGCCGGCACCGGCCCCTGCGCCAGGATTTGGCCGACTTCATGGCGGGACCGCAGGTGGTGACTCAAGCTCTCGGAATCTTCCCCCAGGCCGCCGAGGTAGATGATGCGCTCGAGGCCGACGCTTTCGGCGGCCGCGACCATGTGGTTGGCGGCCACCCTGTCGACATCGGAAAAATCGCCGGCATCCGGATTCATGGAGTGCACGAGATAAAAAGCCGCCCGGCAGCCGGCCAGGCAGTCACGCAGGGAAGCGGGGTCGAGCGCGTCTCCCCGGGCCACCTCGACCTTTGAATCATGGGCCCAGCGGCGACCGCGCAATTTATCCGGGTTGCGCCCGACCGCTCTCACCCGCCAGCCCGCTTCGACCAGCCTCGGCACCAGGCGGGCACCGATATAACCCGTGGCACCCAGCACGGCGACCGGCCGCTCGTCTCTTTCCTCCATGACTCCTCCTAGCTTCCGCCCCCATCGTAGGTCCGGATATAGTCCCTGACCTGATACTTGCGTGCGGTATTCTCCGAACTCATGTAGCGAACCTTGCCGAAGATCGGCCGCTCCGGGCCCCAGGCCCGATCGTAGCGGCCCAGACACCAGTAGATGCCGCTGTAGGAGTTGGGGTCGCAGCCGTCCAGGGCATAGCGGTTGTTGAGTTCGATCATCGTCTCGGCCGCCTCCCGGGGCGAAGGCGACCATTCCAGGATTTTTTTGCCCCAGAGCATGCGCAGATAACCGTGAATGCGGCCTTCCTCCAGAAGTTGATGCTGGGCCGCATTCCAGAGAGGATCTGCCGTTGCGCCCCGCTCGAATTCCTCGAATGTATACAGAACGGGCCGGGGATCGTCGGCATGGTCGGCCAGTGTGGTTTTCGCCCAGTCGGGCAGGGCCGTGTAACTTTGGTAATCATCAGGCTCATGCCAGGCCATATTGTAGCCGAGCTCACGCCAGGTGACCAGTTCGTCCAGGAATGCTTCGGCAGCGCCGCTCATGCCCCACCAGCCACTGCGTTTGCCGGTCGGCTTGGGCCCCAGCTTCTGCAGGGACCAATTCTGGCTTTCCGCAAGCTCGTGGAAAATCTGGTGGACGGAGATCTGGCCGTGCCGCAGGTAAGCGGACAGTCCGCTGGTCCCCCGGTGCTGAGGTTCGTTGCGCAGGTCGGGATATTGTTCCAGGCGATCGTCGAAAAACAGTTGCCACTGTTCGTTTGCCGCCTCGTTCCCGCCCGGACGATCGGCGACCGGCCTGGGGCGGCCGAGAGCTAGATTCTGCAGCAGAGCCTGACGGTCTTCCAGCTGCTCCAAAGTCAGCGGCGGAAACGTCTCCCTGATCTGCCCCGGCAAGGGGCAGGCTTCCGGGACCGGCAGTTGGTCGAGCGGCTCGGCGGCAGGGGGCTCGAGCAGGTGGCCGGGCAGTTCCTTATGCAGAAACCGGCGGAAGCTGTAGGCGGTGGGATAAACCTTCTCGCCGGCAGCCAGCGGCAGCAGGCCGTTGCTGTCGACGGCCTCGACCGCGATGTTCCGCTGCGCTGCGGTTTCCGCCGGGCAGCCTTTGCTGTTCAGAACCGGGGCATCATCCTCGATCAGCAGACAGGCCAGCTCGCAGAGAGTCTCCAGCAGCGCGCCGGCCGCACCCGGCTCCGGCTCCAGGAAAGGGTAATAGCAGACCGGCAGATCGCCGGCCCTTTGCAAATGGTCACGCATGCCGTCCAGGACGAAACCATGAGAGCGCTGGCTGGCCCAAGGCCCCTCCAGCGCCAGCTCCTCATAAACCACCAGCGGCTTGTCGAGCTCTGCGGCCCATTCCGCGGCCCGCTGCAGGGCGAAATTCCACCCCAGTCGACGATAAGCGAGCATCCGGTACAGGACAAAATCCCCGTCGGGGTTGACTTTGCAATCATTCAGGCAGCGACATCGATTCACCGGAACGGCGGAATTTTTCATAAAGAACTCTTGGACTCCATTGATTCCCTTTTATCTGCTAGGATAGTTTAGCAGAAACCGACAAGGACTGTCTTTCTTCCAACCGGCAATTACGAATTCCTGGAGAGTGGCATGGAGAAAATTCGCTTGGGTATCAGTGCCTGCTTGCTGGGCCAGCAGGTTCGCTACGACGGTGGTCATAAACGCGATACTTTTTTGACCGGAACGCTTGCCGAATACGTGGACTATGTCCCGGTTTGTCCGGAGGTGGAAATCGGCCTGCCGACACCCCGGGAAGCCTTGCGCCTGGTGGGAGACTCGGACAACCCTCGTCTGATCACTCAAAAGACCGGTATTGACTATACGGAGCGCATGCAGGACTGGGCTGCGGTCCGCCTGCAGGCCCTGGAAAAAGAGGAGCTTTGCGGCTTTATTTTCAAGAGCCGCTCCCCCTCCAGCGGCATGGAACGGGTCAAGGTTTACGGCAAGGCTGGCGGCATGCCGGCCAAAACCGGTGTCGGTGTGTTCGCCCGGGCTTTCATGGAGCATTTCCCGCTGCTGCCGGTGGAGGAGGAAGGTCGCATGCACGATCACCGCTTGCGGGAAAATTTCATCGAATGCATTTTCGCCTTTCAGCGGTGGCGCGAACTCCTCCAACAGGACAAGACCCCGCGCGGACTGATCGGCTTCCACACCCGACACAAACTGCAGCTGCTTTCGCACAGCCCCGAGATCTATCGTCGCCTGGGCAAGCTCGTCGCCGCGGTCAAAGAGTACCCGGTGGATGAGCTCTTCGAGCTCTACCAGCAGGCTTTCATCAGAGCGATGCGTCTCAAAACCACGGTCAAGAAGAACGTCAACGTTCTGCAGCACATGCTCGGTTACTTCAAGAGAGACCTGTCCGGCGATGAAAAGCAGGAGTGTCTGCAATACATCGACCGTTATGCCAAACAACTGGTGCCGCTGCTGGTTCCTCTCACCCTGATTGATCATTATGTCCGCAAATACGACCAGAATTATCTGCAGCAGCAAACCTATCTGTTTCCCGCCCCCCTGGAGTTGAAGCTGCGCAATCACGCCTGAATCTTGACTCATATTGTCAGGAGGGCGTTTTGCGACTATAATGCCGCGACATCCCGGAGCCGGCAGACCGGCTCCGGATAACCAATGGCGCAGCCGGCCGCGAAAACAATGAGCTCTCCAACCGCTAACTGGTGTCCATCCGGAAAACCAGGATGGGCACAGTGGAGTTTTCGATTTGGAAACGAGGAGTTTTTTGTCATGGCAAGGAAATCAAGAGCTTGCGCGGAGGCGTACATCGGCACGCCGCACAAGCAAGCTCGCAGATTGACGCCGCCATGGCGAAAAGAACCGTTTCTTGACGAAAACTAACTGCCCGAGGACCCATTGATGGCTTACAACCCTGACCTCTGGTCACGCTACGAGTACGACGGCGTGCCCATCTACCTGCGCAGCGACCATCCGGTCTGGTTCGTCCCCAATCGCGCCGGCGATGCGCTCCTGCAGGACATCGCGCGCGGCGGGTGTGTCGGCGAAGAGGAACGCAGCAGCTACTTTCTGCAGCGCCTGCCCGACCCCGCCTTCAGTCATTTTCCGGGCAGGGCCGAGCTGCTCCGCAACGAGCACTTGCGCGAACTCTGGTTCCATATCACCAACCGCTGCAATATGACCTGCAGCCACTGCCTGTTCGCGTCTTCGCCGGATGATGCCAGTGAGCTGCCGGCGGCGGCGGTTCTCGAACGGGCGGCTGAGGCCTATCGCCACGGCTGCCGGATTTTCTCCCTGACCGGCGGTGAACCTTTGGTCCACCGCGAGTTTGCCGAAATTATCGAAGGGCTCCTGGCCCTGCCTGACAGTCGCGTGGTCATTCTCACCAACGGCCTGCTTCTGCAGCAGACTTTCAGCCGCCGCGGCTGGGATTTGCGTCGCATCCACCTGCAGGTCAGTGTTGACGGCCTGGAAACCCGCCACGATCAAATCCGCGGTCAAGGCTCTTATCGCCAACTCAGCAGCCAGCTGAACTGGCTGCAGCAGGTCGGGGCTCCCTTCAACGTCTCCATGTGCGTGGAGCGCAGCAACCTGGGTGACATGAGCGGGGTGGTCGACTTCGCTGCCGATTGCGGCGCTGCCGGCATCCATTTCATGTGGTATTTCATTCGCGGCCGCGGCGATGCCGGACAGTTTGCGACGCCCGCAGAAATCTTTGAACAGCTCCAACTGGCCAGTCAGCGGGCTGAATCTCGGGGCATCGGCATCGACAACCTGGAAAGTTTGCGCAGCCAGATATTCGCTCCGAGCGGGACCTACCACGACGGTAGCACCAGCGGCTGGGAAGCCCTGGCAATCGGCGCGGATGGCCAGCTTTATCCGTCGGCGGCGCTGGTCGGCATCCCGCAGCTGGCAACGCCGCTGGAAACCGGCCTCTATCATGCCTGGCAGAACAGCAGCGTCATGCAGAGCATCCGCGCCTCCTCGGTGGTCAATACCAGCTCACCCCTGCGCTTTTACCTGGGGGGCCGCGATTCCGATCACAGCTTTTGCCACTGCGGCGAATTCGTCGGCTGCGATCCTTACCTGCCGCTCTACGAACAATCGATGCTCTGGCTGATCAGCCGGGAAGCCCGGCCCCAGTCGGATGATGGCCCGCCGCGCCTGCGCCTGAAAATGGGCGATATTCTGGAGTCCTGCGGCAGCCACGGCGAGGTCGCGCTGGTCCACAGCAACTGCCTTTTGTCCCTGGCGGATCGTGACAGCCGCAAGGCGGTCAAGGACTTCTACACCGAAGCAGCCGCCCGCGAGAATGACGATATCCTCAATCCGGTCTGTTACGACGAAGCTCTCATTGACCATATCCCCCGGGAATTCCGCTTCCGCGGATACGGCTGCGGCAGCCCGGTCCTGGACGCTGAAATTCAACCCGGGGAAACCGTCGTCGATCTGGGCAGCGGCCGCGGCATCGAGTGTTTCATCGCTGCCAGACTGACCGGTCGGCAAGGCCGGGTCCTGGGCATCGACATGCTTGAAGACATGCTCGCCATCGCCAACAGCACCGCCACGGCCGTCAGCCGCAACCTCGGTTACGCCAACCTGGAGTTTCGCAAAGGCTACCTGGAGAACCTGCCATTGACGGACAGTTCCGCCGACCTGATTTTGTCCAACTGCGTCATGAATCTTTCCATGCATAAGCGTCGTGCCTTTGCCGAGATTTTTCGGGCTCTCAAGCCCGGGGGCCGCCTGGTGATGTCGGACGTGATCTGTGATGCAGAGCCGCCCGCCGCCATCAAGAACGATGAAACCCTGCGCGGAGAATGCATCGGCGGGGCCCTGACCCAGAAGGACCTGGTCGGCATCCTCGACGAAACCGGCTTTGTCGCGATCCGCCTGCTGAAACGCTTCCCCTATCGGACAGTCAGGGATCACCCGTTCTTCTCCCTCACCTTCGAGGCCCGGCGGCCCGCTGTTTCCGAACTGGTCGGAGTCGTGTATCGCGGTCCGGGCATGGCTTTGTCGCTGGCGGACGGCACCGTTCTGCATGCCGGCATGACGGCCCAGCTGCCGCGACAGCTGGCGGAAAGTCTCGGCGATCAGGTGTTCCTGCTGAACCTGGATGGCGGCGTCGCCAACCTGGAGATGGAGGACAGCTGCTGCGCCCTGCCGCCGGAAACGCCGAACACCGGGGCCGGACCGGCGGACATGGCCCGGTCGACGCAACGTCATGCTGCCGGCTGCATGGTTTGCGCTGCGCCTCTGGTGTATTCCAACATCGACCAGGATGTCGAATGCTGGTACTGCAGGAAAGCGATGCAAGCCCAGGCACATTGCGAAGCGGGACATTTCGTCTGCGACCGCTGCCACGCCGAAGACGCCCTGACGGTAATCGAACATCTCTGCCTGACGGCCGGTGAGACCGACCTGTTGGCGTTGTTCGCAAGAATCCGCCGACATCCCGCCATTCCGGTCAATGGTCCGGAACACCATGGCCTGGTCCCCGGAATTATCCTGGCGGCATTCCGCAATCAGGGCGGAGCGCTTTCGGAAGAGCACATCCGGACCGGGATTCGCCGGGGCAGCCAGATGGCAGGGGGCAGTTGCGCCTATATGGGCATTTGCGGGGCAGCGACAGGCGTCGGTGTGGCCTTCAGCCTCATCCTCGAGGCCAATCCTCTCAAACCTGCCGAACGCCGGCAGGTGCAGTCTGCGGTCCAGGAAGCGATTGCCGACATCGCGGCCCAGCACGCCGCCCGCTGCTGCCAGCGGGACTGTGTTTTGGCTCTGCGGTCGGCAGCCAGCCTTTCATCGCGACTCCTGCCGGTCCAGCTCGAGGCTGCAGACCTCTTCCCCTGCCGCCAGCAGGACAAAAATCGTGAATGTCAGGGCAGCAGCTGCCCACTCTTGGCCTAGGAACCTCTAGTCCTGATGCCCATTCCCCTCTTCGCGGGCTTGTTCACTTCGGGCAGCAGCCGTAGAAAAACCCAACCCCGTTTCCCTGATTTCCCGCATGAAGTCCTCGAACTGCTCGGGAGCCACCGGCTTCTGATAGAGGAAGCCTTGCGCCCATTCCATACCCAGCCCGAGCAGGGCGCTTTCCTGCGCCCTGGTCTCCACCCCCTCGGCGAGCGCGTCCAGTTCCATGACCTTGGCCAGGGAGGCCACCGAGGCGGCGATTGCCAGATCGTTTTTGTCCAGATGGAGGTCCTTGATGAAACTGCGGTCGATTTTCAGCTTGTTGATCGGAAAATGCTTGAGGTAACTCAGGGATGAATAACCGGATCCGAAATCATCGATTGCCAGGAGGATGCCCAGCTCTTTGAATTTCGACATCTTCTCGATCGCATCCTCGACATCGCTCATCAGCAGGGTCTCGGTCACTTCAAGTTCGAGCAGATGGGGCGGCAGACCGGTCTCCTCGAGGATTTCCTGGATCATTTCCACCAGGTTGGGCTGACGGAACTGCCGGGGGGAGACATTTACGGCAAAGCAGAGCGACGGTAAATCGCGCTTCTGCCAGGCGCGGGCCATGCGGCAGGTCTCCCGGATTGCCCACTCGCCAAGAGGTACGATCAGACCCGTCTCCTCGGCAAGCGGGATGAATTCTCCGGGCAGAATGATGCCCTGCTTCGGGTGTTCCCAACGCAACAGGGCTTCGACGCCGCAGACCCGGCCGCTTTTCATGGAAACCTGGGGCTGGAGGAAAAGGCGCATCTGCTGTTTGTCGAGGGCCTCGCGCAAATCGCCTTCCAAAGAGAGCATCCGGCGGGCTCTGTCACCCATGCCCGGCAGGTAGAACTGGTAATTGTTGCGGCCCATCTCCTTGGCTCGGAACATGGCGATATCGGCGCAGCGCTTCAAGGTCGTCAGGTCGGTGCCGTTGTCCGGATAGAAGCTGATGCCGAGACTGGCTGTGACATAAAGTCGATGGTCGATAATCTGGCATTCCTCGGAAAGTTCATTGATGATTTTGCGGGCGATGCGGCCCACGCTTTGCTGCGATTCGAAATCTTCGAGGATGACAACGAACTCATCGCCGCCAAGACGGGCGATGGTATCGCTCCTGCGCAGACTTTGCTCAAGGCGGTGGGCCGCCTCGACCAGCACCAGGTCGCCGATGTCATGGCCGAGCGTGTCATTGATGTTCTTGAAGCGGTCGAGGTCGATGAAAATCAGGGCAAGGGGCCGCTTGGACCGCTCGGCCCGCTGAATGGCCTGCTTGAGGCGATCATTGAACAACAATCGATTGGGCAGGCCGGTCAGGGAATCATGGTGCGCCATGTGATCCAGACGGTCGCGGTTGAGGATGAGTTCGCTGTCCCGCAGCTCGATCTGTTGCAGCATGTCGTTGAAACCGTTGGTCAACTGCCGCAGTTCCGGGTCGCCGCTTTCCTGGATGCGCAGCGCGTAGTTCTGGTTCTGGGAAACATTCTTCATGGCCAGGGCCAATCTTTCGATCGGCGCGGAGATGATGTCCCGGAACTTGCGGCTGAGCAGCCAGGAGAACAGCCAGCCGGCCAGGATCGTCAATCCCCAGGTCGCGGTAAAATGCAGCATGCCCTGCTGCATGTCGAGAAGGCTGGCTTGCATGACCAGCGTGCCGAGCCATGCGCCCTCGTGCATCACCGGCTGATGCAGGCAGACATGGTCAAGGTAGAATTTGAAATGGGAACTCGGGCTCGTTCGCTGTTGAAAGAATTGGTGGTAGTCGGGGCTGAGGTTCTGGCCGTAACCGGCTAACAAGTTGCCCTGCCGATCAAAGAACTGGCCGCAGACGATGTTCGGCCGGGCGGCCAACTCTCTTAACACCTGCTTTGCTGCCGCCCGGTCATTGGTCAGCAGGGGCTCTGTGCCCCGAGCGGCGATGTTCTCGGCCAGCAGACCGGCGTCTTCAAGGACTGACTGTTTCAGCTCGACATATTGCAATAAAGCCTGAAACAGAAACAGCAGGAGCAGGACAAGCGTGGTCGTCGCCAGGATGACGGTCTGGACTTTGCCGCGCAGTGTCAGGCGGCGAAACCAGTTTTTCAAGCTTCCCCCCTTGCGTTGCCGCAACCGACGGCCTGGGCAGAATCCCGGAAAATCCGGCGTCCGGCAGGCACGCCCTATCGTCAGCAACCATGAGCCCCTTTAGTCCACCCTAATAAAGCATAAAATAGAAAACCCGCTTGTCAAAGTCAGAAGGTCCGCAGAGGATGATGCCTTATTAACGGCAGCAGACTGAAAAGGAGGCTGGCGGCGAAGGGCGAATCATTCGGCCTGCCCCGTGGAAGCCAGAATTTGCGACAAGTCGGACTGGTAAAGGACCAGGCGGTTGCGACCATTGTGCTTGGCCCGATAAAGGGCAAGATCCGCCGCATGCAGAAGGCTGTCAAGAGTCCTGCCATCCTCGGGATAGGCAGACACGCCGAGGCTGATGGTCAGGCTTTCCGCTGGCAGATGACTTTCTCCCGGGAAAACTTCGATTTCAATGGCACGCCGCAGACGTTCAGCGACGAACAGGCATTCCTTTTTCCCGGTTCCCGGCAGAAGCAGACAGAATTCTTCACCCCCGTAACGGGTGACGACGTCCATTTCCCGGGCGGCATTGCGCAAAATGCCGGCAACTTTCTGCAGTGCCCTGTCCCCGGCCAAATGACCCAGCACGTCGTTGTAAATTTTGAAATGATCGAGATCCGCCAGAATCAGGCTGAACTTCTGACCCTGTCGCTGACTGCGGCTGATCTCTTCATCGAGCCGGCTTTCCAGAAAGCGGCGATTATACAGACCGGTCAGAGGATCGGTAACCGACAACTTTTCCAGATGGCCGACCTTCTCCAGGAAGGCAATCCGCTCGATCATCTGCCCGGCAGGCTTCAGGAAGGACTGGAGCAGAGCCAAGTCTTTTTCCATGAAACTCGAAGAGCTGCTTTTGTCGGCCAGATTGAGAACCCCAACTATCCGATCGCCGGCTTTCAGGGGCAGGCAAAGGAAGGATTTAGTCCTGAATCGAGGGCGGTTCGGAACCGCGACGCGTTTGTCTTTTTCAATGTCGTTGACCATCAGGGGCTGCCCGTGCTGAAGCACCCGCCCAGCGATCCCTTCACCGACCGGAATCGCGATGCTTTTGGCCACCGGCTGGCTCAAGCCCTTCACTGCCGTGATTTTCAGTTCCTCCTTTGTTTCATCAAGCAGCATCAGGGAGCCGGTTTCGACCTCACATAGTTCAACCGCCATGTCGAGCATACGCTGGTAAAGTGCCTGCAGGCTGTCGGCCATGCTCAGTTCCGAAATCATGCCGAGCAAGCGGTCAGCATGGCTCTTCTCCTGCTGGCGGCTCTCTTCGAGACGCAATTGGAGCATCCGGGACGTGAGTCGGTCAAGCATGAGATCGCACAAGGTCCGGTCGCGATCGTGCAGATCGGCGTCCAGGAGAATGGCCAGACCGAACAGCCGTTCGCCGTCCCGCAGCGGGATCAGTGAGGCGGATTGATAGTCCAGCTGGTGCAGAAGCAAACCTTCTGCTTTCTGGGAGAAACCGTGCTCGGCGGAAAACCCGCTGTCGAACACCGCGGAGAGGGCACTCTCGACGGCCGTAATCTCTTCCCGGCTGAAACCCATTGCGGCCCGAAGGTTGTTGCTCTGTCCCGAATGACCCACCCGAAGCAGCACACGAGGCACATCATACCAAACGGCCAATGCTTCAACAGTCATGCCGACGGCGTCCTGCTCACAGGGGCAATCGGCGATTGCCTGCGTCAAAAGATGCAGGGACTCAAGGTTTTTGGTCAAACGGGCCAGTCCAAGTGGATGCAACTGTTCCTCGACCAAGCGGGGAAGGTCTCGGGAGACTTCCTCGACGAAACGGACTGTTTCATCGAAGGCGGACCGGCAAATCGAGCTGGAGCCCTGGATCCCTTTGCGGTCGGCAGAGAAATCGTCCCTGATGAAAGAAGCACTGGCAGGGGAGGAGATCGCTTGCTCGATCAACCTGCCGCCAAGCAGGAAACCAACCGTCTCTCCGCGTTGCTGCAATGGCACGACAAAGCCGAGAAAGTTTTTGGGACAAGCATGAACCTGGGGACTCTTCGAAACCAGGGCTTTGTCCAACGAGGCCTGCCAGACGCGCTGGCATTCCCCGGTGGCGCAGTTTTTCTCTATTTCTGGCGGGCAAACGGCCGAGAGAGATTGCCGTAAAGATCCACTTTGCCGGTCGCTGGGGAGATACGTCAGGTTGTAAGGGCGCGTAGGATATTGCCTGCGCAACAGGCGCAGAAGATCTCCGGGATCGAACAGATTTTCTCTGGCGGGATTGGTTAATTCCATGTGCCCCTGCCGGAAGGGAGCGGGTTTATCCGCCTGTTATTTCCGAGTCTCCTTGGATGAACATAACAGCAATTAATCATACCAGAGGAAACAGGCCGGGACAATCATGAAAAGCACAAGAAATCAAAGACTTTGGCTTGACTTCCCTTCAAGCATGCTGAAAAGCGACTTCGACATCCTGGCGATGTGCCGATTCGATCTGCCAGAGTTCGCGCCGGCCGAAATTGAACAGCCGGGCGATGATCACATCGGGGAACTGGTCCAGCCGGATATTGTAGATATTGACCGATTCGTTGAGAAATTCGCGGCGGTCGGCGATCTGATCTTCCAGTTCGGTGATCCGGTAGCCAAGCTGCTGGAAGGATTTGTCAGCTTTCAGATCGGGGTATCTTTCTACCACCATGAAGAGGGACTTCAGGGTGTCGGACAGCATGTTCTGGGCTTCCATCTTCTGCTCCTCGGTGCGGGCCTGTCCGGCCATGTTGCGCGCCTTGATGACGGCCTCGAGGGTTTTCTGTTCATGCTGCATGTAGCCTTCGCAGACCTTGATCAGCTTTGGCAGTTCATCGTAGCGCTGCTTGAGGAGAACGTCGATGTTGCTCCAATTTCTTTCGATATTGTTTTTGAGGGCGATGAAACCATTGTAGATGGTGATCACGTAGACCGCCAGCGCCAGCAGAATGAAAACCACGACTCCCAGTACGATCCAGCCTGTCATGATGAGATCTCCTTGTCTATGAACGGAAATCAGGCGTTAAGGTATTCCAGCAACTTGAAAACGGCAAAGCCGACAGCGATCAGCCCGGCCAGCAGCAGAGGAACACTGATCAGTCCGTAGCGCCTGATCAGGGCCGCCTCCGAAATCGTTTCGGCAATCACGAACGGCAGGCCCCGCTGGCGCGGCCGGGCGATTATCAGATGCTCTTCCTGCCGCTTGCGAACACCGCGCTCCGCCAGATGTTCCTGCAGGGCGGCCTGCTCGGCGTCATTGCGGGCCGCGTCCCATTCCACCGGGTTGATTCGACCATCGCCATCCGTATCGTAGCGGTGCAGAGCCCGACGGTCAAGCTTGAGGTCGCGGAGACGGGCTGCGGCCCGCTCCCGCAGGGTCGGCCGCTCCTCCTTGAGAGGAGAGGCAAAACCGAGGACATAGAGGCTGGTTCCCTCGTAAATGAGATCTTCGACCCACTTCTCATCCTCGTATTCATGCCGGAAGGCGGTAAACGCCAGGGACGATTCGCCGGGATAGCCGGTTCGGCGGGTCTTGGCCCGGACCGAGGCACCGGTCGGGTCGACGGTCACCCGGCCGGACCCGTCATCCACCTGGAAAGGAACGTGACGGCTGTCCATTTGGCGAACCAGCTTCCAGCGGTCGTTCCGGTCGCGCCGGTACTTGCGCAGCCGGTAAAAGATGCAGGGCGATTGGGTCATGGGCGAAACCAGCGCATAAAGCCGGCTGGCCCGCCCGTGAACCTCCACCATGCCCATGGCCATGGAGCGGACTTTACTGGTCGGGGTGTTCTCCACCCGCCGCTTCAGGCGGATGAAGTAAAAGCCCCCCCAGAAAAATGCGCCCGCCAGCAACGCCGGGAAGACCCCCGCCGCTGTGGCGTAGCGCAGCAGAGGGCCGAACAGATCGAGCTGCCCCAGACCCGCCAGCAGCCCGAGCAGGCCGCCGCCGGCGGTGGCGCCGATGGTCAGCCCTTTGCGCACGGAAAAACCGCGTTCGGGACGTTCCGGGGGGGCCGGCAAATCCCTGCCAGATTTTCCCGGTTGTCTGGCCTCGGGTTGCACCGCACCCTTTGCCGGTTCGTCGCCGA
This sequence comes from Desulfuromonadales bacterium, assembly GCA_035269105.1. Classification (GTDB taxonomy): domain Bacteria; phylum Desulfobacterota; class Desulfuromonadia; order Desulfuromonadales; family BM103; genus JAQYVZ01. The sequence continues at coordinate 5,490 of DATFJP010000213.1, read as the reverse complement.
CCGCTGCCCGCAGCTCTTGTGCCACCTCCGTCAAACCCGGCAGGTCGGCTTCGGCTGCGGCCTGCGACACAGGACCGGCAGCCGCCGGCTGGCCAAGAGTCGCTGCGGCGACCGTGCCGGCAAAGATGCCGGTCTCATCTGCAGGCGCGGAAGGGGCCAGGCCGTCGCCCGGCAGGCTGGCGACCAGCCAGCCATAGTAGGTCAGGCTGTCCAGGTTGTCGATCGTCGCCGCAGGATTGTCGGCCAGGCGTGACACCCGGCATTTCGGCAGTTGCCCCAGACCGAAATCGTAGTGAATTTGAAGAGGTTCGGCATATTCCTCGACAAGACTGACCATCGCCTGCAGGTTTTGCGTGGTGCTCATGCGGGCTCGTCCGCCGAGTCCTTCGATATTGAAGCGTCCGGCCAGAACCCGGACGGCCTTTCTGATCCTGCCGTCGTCGCCGAGCAGGTAGCAATCGAACACCGGTTGGCCGCGATATATGGTCTGGGCCATTTCGGCGCGGCCCAGGACCTGCAGGGCGTCCCGACCCCGGTAGGTGTTCTGGGCCAGCAGCCGTTGCAGATGTTTGTCGATCAGCCCTCCGGATAAATCGGCGAGAACCGCAACCACGGCAGTTCCCCGTTGCAGGTTCACCGGCCCGCGCTGACAGTCGAAGCGGATGCAATCCTGGGAAATCTCCAGGCCGCGCAGCCGGTCCGGGGCAAATTGCGGCTTGGTCGGCGGAACGGTCCAGCAGGCGTAGCCGTGATCCTGCAGGCATTTGGCGATAGCTTGGGTTTTGTCTCGACCGCCCTTGCCGAAGAACGCCAAGCCGGGACCGATCAGTCTCTGCCGGGCGGTGTAGGCATCAAGCCCGAACTCCTTTTGCAGAACCTGCAGAAGGTCGTCCAACTCGGGATCGGGTGCCTGCCGCTGGCGGATAATCAGCTGGCGAATATTGTCTTGCGGAGCGGTCATACTCGGCACTCCCAACGGTCCGGAAGACAGCATGTTTGCGCTGAAAAAAACTTGGGGACAGATCAGGGATATGCAGGAATCATTCCCTTTCCACGTCCTTGAGAAACACCTCGAGCGCTTTATCATGCGCGCCGTGCAGCGGCAATTGGGAGAGTTCATTCATGGGGCACCAGCGCTGCTCTCCTTCAGCAACCAGAAGACGATCTTCCAGGTCCAGGGCATGGACTTCCAGTTCCAGCTTGAAATGGCTGTAAACATGCCGGATGGTGCCCAAATGCCGAAGATTGCCCGGCAGGCCCAAATCATTCTGCAGCCGCTGCAACTGCTTCCCGTGAGGCTGCGCCTGGTTCAAGTCGACAACCGGAAACTCCCAGAGTCCGCCGAGCAAGCCTTTAGGCGGCCGGCGAGTGACCAGCAATCGTGCTTGCCAGCAGGCCAGCAGAACCGCCTGCCGGCGAAGCGGCACCGCCTTCCTGGGGCGCTTCAGCGGCAAGATGTCGGCCAAGCCCTCTTGAAAGGCGCGGCAGAAGTCATTGAGCGGACAGAACCGGCAGGACGGCCGCCGCGGAACGCAGACCATGGCGCCCAAATCCATGATGGCCTGGGCATAATCGTGAGCCCGGTCGGACGGGGTCAACACCTCCGCCCATTGCCAGAGGCGGCGTTCCGCCCGCGAACTGCGCGGGTCTTCGGTCCAGGCGAACAAACGCACCAGAACCCGGCGCACATTGCCGTCCAGAATCGGCGCCGGCTGATCGAAAGCGATCGACAAGATCGCCCCGGCCGTCGAGCGGCCAATCCCGGGCAGGGCGCACAGCTCCTCCTGGGTGTCGGGAAAATTACCGCCGAATTCGGCAGCAACCTGCCGGGCGGCACGGTGCAGGTTGCGTGCCCGCGAATAATAGCCGAGCCCCGCCCAGTACTGAATGACCTCGTCGAGAGAGGCCTCAGCCAAAACCTGGAGGGTGGGAAATCGGTCCAGAAAGCGATGGTAGTAGGGAACAACTGCAGCCACTGTCGTCTGCTGCAGCATGACCTCCGAGAGCCAGACCCGGTAAGGATCCCGCGTGTTCCGCCATGGCAAATCACGACCCTTTCGGCCGTACCAGGCAAGCAGGCGATCGGAGATCGCCCGGCTTGGAAAAGGCAGGCTCTCCGCGGGATTGATTGGCTTCACGCTTGCTTCGGTCTTTTTATCACCTCGCGCCACGCGCTTGGCCTCTCCCGTTTTTAGCCGATTTCGGCCATGGCGGCTAGTGCCCAGGTCATCTCCTCGTCGGTGCCGATCGAGATGCGGACGCCATGGGCCAGAACCGGGTCACTGAAATAGCGGACCAGGATCTTGCGGTCGAACAGGCCCTGGTAGAGCCGGCGGCCGTCCCGGTCGGGGGGACTGGCAAAGACATAGTTGCCACCGGAGGGCAGGACCCGGTAGTCGAGCTGAAGAAGTTCCTGCCGGAAGCGTTCGCGACCGGCCCGAATCCGGGCGACACAGTCTCGGAAATAGTCCTGGTCCTCCAGGGCCGCCACCAGAGCCACCTGAGCCAGGCGGTCCAGATTGTAGTGGTCGCGAATTTTGTCGAGGGCAGTGACAATCTCCGGGCGCGCCACCGCCAGGCCCAGCCGCATCCCGGCCAGGCTGTAGCTTTTTGACAGAGTACGGGTTACCACCACGTTCGGCAAAGTCCGCACCAACTCGAGACAGTCCTGCTCGGCAAAATCCGCATAGGCCTCGTCGACGACCAGCAGACCACTGCAGCGGACAGCGAGGGCGGCGACTTCATCGACATTCCAACTCAGACCCAAGGGCGCATTCGGATTGGTGAGCAACAGCAGGCGGCCACTGTAGCGGTCGGGGAAGTCACCGATCTCGCCATCTTCCGTCACAGGGAAGGTGCGAACTCTGGCACCCTGCACCCTGGCCAGGGTGGCATAGTAGGAATAGGAAGGATGCAGGTAGGCGATTTCCTCCCCTTCCGCGGCACAGGCTCGAATCAGGTTGTTGAGCAGTTCATCCGAGCCGTTGGCCATGATCAGCCAGTCAGCCGGATAACCGTAAAGTCCGGCGGCGGCCTCCCGCCCTGCCCGGCAGGCGGCATCGGGGTATTTGCGCAGCCTTTCCCCATCATTCACCAGCTCTGCCCGGATTGCTTCAACAACCTTGGGCGACGGCGGATACGGGTTTTCGTTGGTGTTGAGCTTGATCCAGCCGTCTTCCTGCGGCTGGAAGCCGGGAACGTAGCCGGACATTTCGGCGATGTTTTGGCGAATGAACATTGGTCTTTTCCTCTTGTCCCTCAATACGCCTGCAAAACTTCGTAGGTCGTCGTCCGCAGCGCCGGTGTGAAACCAGCCTCCCGAATCAGGTCGATGATCTCCTCCCGGCTCATGCGGAATGCCACGCCGGCTGCCGCCACGACATTTTCCTCGAGCATGGTCCCGCCGAGATCGTTGGCGCCGAAAAAGAGCGCGACCTGGGCCAGGCCGGCGCCCTGGGTAACCCAGCTGGCCTGGATATTCGGTACGTTGTCGAGCACCAGGCGTGACAGGGCGAGAACTTTCAGATAATCGACCCCGCTTGCCGTTTCGCCGCCCAGTTCGGTGTTGGCAGGCTGGAAGGTCCATGGAATAAAAGCGGTGAAGCCGCCGGTCTCGGCCTGGATCTGTCGAACTCGGAACAGGTGCTCGACCACGTCCTGCGGTTGTTCGCCCATGCCGAACATCATGGTGGCGGTGGTCGGCATGCCGAGCCGGTGCGCTTCGCGCATGACCTCCGCCCAGGCCTGCCAGCCGATCTTGTTGGGCGAAACCTTGCCGCGCACCGTATCGACCAGGATTTCCGCGCCGCCGCCCGGCAGGGAATCAAGGCCCGCCCGATGCAGGCGCTGCAGGCAATCCGGCATGCTCACAGCGGACAGCTCGGCGATCTGGATGATTTCCGCCGGCGACAGGCAATGAACCTGTACCGCAGGAAAACGTTCCTTGATCCGCCGGAACAGGTTTTCGAACCAATCGATCCGCAGGTCGGGATGCATGCCACCCTGCATCAATAGCTGGGTCCCCTGATGGGCAACCAGCTCCTCGATTTTTCCGAAAATGACCTCAATGTCCAGCAAATAAGCCTCAGGATCGTCCGCCTCGCGATAGAAGGCGCAGAACCGGCACTTGCTGGTACAGATATTGGTGTAATTGACGTTGCGATCAATGACGAAGGAGACCTCTGCCCCGGGGTGCAGGCGGTTCCTGACGGCGGCGGCCAACTGGCCGAGATCGAGCAGCTCGGCTTCCGTCAACAGGAAGAGCGCCTCCTCGCGGCTCAGTGTCTCACCGCGACCGGTTTTCAGGGCTATTTCCGTCAGCATGGCATCAGTACCGCCGCACTTCACGGTAAAGGGTGTCCCGCTCGACCGGCATCCGCCCGGCCTTGCGGATCTGATCGATCAATTGCGTCTTGCTGAGGGCCTGCGGCGAGCCGGCCCCGGCTTCATGCCCGATCTGCTCCTCGACGACGGTGCCGTCAAGGTCGTTGACCCCGAAACAAAGCGCGACCTGCGCAACCTTCAGGCCGAGCATGATCCAATACGCCTTGACATGGCGGAAGTTGTCCAGATAAAGGCGGCTGATCGCCAGGGTTTTCAGGGCATCTGCTCCGCCTACCCCCTTCGCTGCCGGGATGCGGGTGTTGTCGGGCTGGAACGCCAGGGGGATAAAGGCCTGGAAACCGCCGGTCCGGTCCTGCAGATGACGGAGCCGGGCCATGTGGTCGACGCGGTCGGCGGCTGTCTCGACATGGCCGAACAGCATGGTGGCATTGGTTTTGAGCCCCGCCTTGTGCACCTTTTCCGTGACTTCCAGCCAACGTTCGCCGGAAATTTTTTCCGGGCAGATCCGCTTGCGCACTTTCGGGTTGAAAATTTCCGCACCGCCGCCAGGCAGGGAATCGAGTCCGGCCTCTTTCAGTTCCTCGATCACCACCTCCACCGGTTGGCCGGCGAGCCGGGAAAAATAATCGATTTCGACCGCTGTGAAGGCTTTGATATGGATATCCGGGCTGTCGGCTTTGATAGCAGCCAGCATCTCCAGATAGAAATCAAAGGGCAGATCGGGATGCAGCCCGCCCACCATGTGGATTTCAGTGGCGCCGCCGGCCCGGGCTTCGGCAACCCGTTCCAGGATGTGATTGAGGGCCAGGGTGTAGCCGTCCTCTGCCTCGCCGGTCCGACTGAAGGCGCAGAAGGTGCACTGATTGACGCAGATATTGGTGTAGTTGATATGCCGGTTGACGTTGAAGTAGACTCTGTCGCCATTCCGGCGCTGGTTGGCTGCGGCCGCCAGTTCGCCAATGGCCAACAGGTCCCGGCTGGCGAAAAGCTGCAGGGCCTCCTCGTCGGCAAGCCGCTCCCCGGCCTGAATTTTGCCGTGCAGCCGGGATATCAGTGCATCCATGCCAGCGGCTCCTTTCAGGCCTGCCCGGGCGCCCAGGCGGGGAACAGGTCGTGGGGAATCTGCATCTGGTCCATGATCTTGCC
>DATFJP010000212.1:0-3299 GCA_035269105.1 Desulfuromonadales bacterium | reverse complement strand
CGTGGGCGTCATGGGCGATGGCCGGACCTACGAATATGTGATTGCCCTGCGGGCCGTGGAGACCAAAGACTTCATGACCGCCGGCTGGTATCCGATGCCTTATGCCGACCTGGCGCGGATCAGCAACCGCATTATCAACGAGGTCCGCGGCGTCAACCGGGTCACCTATGACATTTCCAGCAAGCCGCCGGCGACGATCGAGTGGGAGTAAGCAAGCAGAGAAGCACATAGGGGACGGGCTTGCATGCCGTCCCTTTTTCATTGCCGGATAAACATGGCAAAGACTGCGGGGTGATCGCAGGGCCTGTCTGCCTGCCCCGCTGCGTCCATGTTTGACACCATGTCGAGAGCGGTTATCCTGTCCCTGATCACTGGGATATCTGAGATGAAGCGATGAAACTGATCGACCTGACGCAGACCATTGCCCCCGACATGCCGGTCTATCCGGGGACCGCGCCCCCCGTCTTCCGCATCGGCTGCACGCTCGAAGCTGACGGTTTTCTGGAAAAGGAGATCAGGTTATTCTCTCACACGGGAACCCATGTCGATGCCCCGGCCCATCTTCTCTCCGGCGGCAAAACTCTCGACCAGATGCCGATTCAGAGCTTTTACGGGCAGGCCCTGCTGGTCCATTATGCCGGAGGCCCCGGTTCAAGCATTGAAGTTGCCGATCTGGAATTGTTCCGGAAGGATCTTGCCGAAGTTGATTTCCTGCTGATCCGCACCAGCTGGAGCCGCTACTGGGGCACCAAGGCCTATTTTTCCGATTTTCCGGTTCTCTGCGAAAAGGCCGCATCCTGGCTGAGCGGGTTCAAACTGAAGGGCATCGGCGTGGATGCCATTTCCGTCGACCCGGCCCAATCCGCGAATTTTCCGGTGCACAAGGTTCTGCTGGGTGAAGGGATCTTGCTGGTTGAAAACCTCGCGAACCTGGATAAAATCGGCTGCCACCGGTTCGAGTTCTCCTGTCTGCCCCTGAAAATTGCCGATGCGGACGGGGCCCCGGTCAGAGCGGCTGCCATCATCGCGGATGAAGCGAATTCATAAGCAAACCTGCGCCTGATCGAGGAGTTCGCCATGCAACAGATTCTGGTTTATGGAGACAGCCTGAGCTGGGGAATCATCCCCAACACCCGCCAACGTCTGGTTTTCGATCAACGCTGGCCCGGGGTTTTGGAAAATATCCTGAAAGCGGCCGGTCACTCCGTACGCGTGATCGAAAACTGCCTGAACGGCCGGCGAACGGTCTGGGACGACCCCTTCAAGGAGGGCAGGAACGGCTCCCGGGGGCTTGCCCAGGCGATCGAGATGCATTCGCCCCTGCAGCTGGTCATCCTGGTGCTCGGCACCAACGATTTTCAGGGCACCCATCACAACGACGCTCTGCTGGCGGCCCAGGGCGTCGCCAGGCTGGTTAACATTGTGCGCCAGGCTCCCATTGAGCCCGGCATGGCCAAGCCGGAGATCCTGATTGTCGCACCGCCTGAAATCGTCGAGCCTCGAGGCTCGATGGCCGCCAAATTTCCGGGAGCCGCCAAACGGTCGGCCGGGTTTGCCCTTGAACTGGCCAGGGTCGCCGATGAAGCCGGAATTCTCTTTCTCGACGGCGGAGGTGCCACCGAGGCCAGTGCCGTAGACGGGATCCACCTTGATGCGGAGCAACATGTCCTGCTGGGCGAGGCAATCGCCCGGAAGGTTTCGGTTTCGGGGGTTCTGGGCCTTTCCGGACGTTGATTTCTGTTCTCCTTGACACGTTTTGAATCTCCCGGCGGGCGGTCCCGCTCCCCGCTGCACCCGGAAGGATCCGGCCCATGCTGCTGCTCTTCATTTATATTTTTATTGCGCTCGGCGTCTCTTTTTTCTGTTCGATTGCCGAAGCCGTACTGTTAAGCGTCAACCTGCCGTACGTGACGCTTCTGGAGTCGCAGAACAAGCCTTCCGGAAAGCTGCTGCACCAACTCAAAAACGATCTCAACAGTCCGCTGGCAGCGATCCTCACCCTCAACACCATTGCTCATACCATTGGTGCCGCCGGAGCGGGAGCACAGGCGGCGCTTGTCTTCGGCAACCAGTTTGTCGGTATTATCTCCGCTATTCTTACCTTCCTGATCCTGGTTTTCTCGGAAATTATTCCCAAGACGCTCGGGGCGCACTACTGGCGTCAACTGGCACCGGTGACCGCCTATGCGCTCCGCATTCTGATCTGGGTGCTTTATCCCTTTGTGATCATGACCAAAATCCTGACCCGCAGCTTAACGGAAGGGCCGACCCTGCGTGGCATCAACCGCGATGAACTGCGGGCAATGGCCGAAATGGGCGGCCGCGAGGGGGTGCTCGCCTTCAAGGAGTCCGTGATCATGCAAAACCTCCTGCTTCTCAAAGACACCCCCGCGAAGGCTGCGATGACCCCGCGAACCGTGGTTTTCTCCTTGCCGGAGACGCTGACCGTCAGCGAGTTTCACCAGCGATACGAAGACCAGCCTTTTTCCCGGATTCCGATTTACCGCGATGACATTGAAAATGTCACCGGATTTGTTTTACGCAGTGATCTGCTGCTGGCTCAAGCCAGCGGGCAATCCGAGCTGCCGGTCTCCCGCTATTCCCGGGACATCAAAAAGATCTTCGAATCGATTGATTTGTCGCAGGTTTTCGACCGGTTCCTTAAACAGCGCGTCCATATCATGCTGGTTGTGGATGAATACGGCGGAATGTCCGGAATCCTGACCCTTGAGGACGTCCTGGAAACTCTCCTCGGACTGGAAATCGTCGATGAGTTCGATGCCAACGAGGATATGCAGGTTCTGGCCAGAAGACTCTGGAAATCCCGGGCCAAGAAGCTGGGGCTGGTCGAAAACGACGAGGAGCCTTGAAAGACCCGGGAAAACACTGCCTCCTTGTGTGCGGATGAAAGAAACTATTCTCCCCTGCCACTCTGCCGCACCTTTCTGTTTTATTCCGAAATCCCTGCTGTCGCCTTCCCCATTTAAAATGAACTATCGAAGAAACCGATAGCAACGATTGGTTAAATTGAAATTATCTGTTTGACGAAACGCCCTGAATTCTTTATTCAATGACCTGGAAACCCGATGGCCTGGTATGAACTTTTTATGCGAACTTTCCGCAGGAGGCGGCTCGACTTCGAAGAGTCTGATTTCAGTTTATGCATCGATCGTCCATGCCAGCACCTGACCTGAACAGACCGCACCGTTTCGAACTTTCAACTCAGCTGGCGCGAGTTTCGACGGATTGCAGCAATTGCGGCAGCTGCGTTCAGAAGTGTCCCTTCCTCCGGAAATACG
>DATFJP010000211.1:0-4256 GCA_035269105.1 Desulfuromonadales bacterium | reverse complement strand
AACAACAGCACGAAAATCGACAGGCCGCCGCCGTACAAAACCGAGCGGGCGACGTTGGCGATCGAACGCTCGATGAAGTTGCCCTGGTTGATGACCGGGATGATGTTGATCTGGGGAAACAGCCGGTTGACCTCATCGATTTCGGCAAGGATCGCCTTGGCCACCTCGACGGTGTTGGCATCGGCCTGCTTGCGGATGGCCACCCGCAGGCCGGGCTCGCCGTTCAGCCGAACGATTCGGCGCAGCTTCTCATAGGTGTCGCGCACCCGGGCGACCTGGCCGAGGGTCACCGCCGCGCCATCCTCCTGATGAATCACGGTATTGCGAATCTGCTCCAGGCTGGCGAACTCCGCCGGTGCCCGCAGGGTGACCTCGTAGCGCCCCTGCTCGATCCGCCCGGTCGGCAGATCGAGATTGGCATTGCGGATCGCCTCCAGGATCTGGTCGAGCGGCAGCCTCTGGGCTTTGATACGGTCGGGGTCGAGTTCCACCCGCACTTCACGATCGAAACCGCCCCAGAGGTCGACCTGGGCAACGCCGGGCAGCCGTCCAAACCGGTAGCGCACCTGATTTTCGACCAGTTCGGTCAGCTCTACCGGATCGAGGTTGCTGGAAATCCCCAAAAGGACGACCGGGAAGCTGGCGATGTCGAATTTACTGACCCTTGGTCGCTGCACGTCATCGGGGAGTTCGTTGATTTCATCCTCGAGCTTGGCCTGGACGTCGAGGGCGGCGGTGTCGATGTCGGTCCCCCAGGCGAAGCTGACCCGGACCGTGCTGCTGCCCTCCGATGACTGGGAGCTCATTTCCTCGACCCCGGGAATGGTGGCGACGATCTCTTCGACGATCTGGGTGACCAGACGCTCCATGACCTCCGGGCTGGCGCCCTGGTAATTGGTCCGGATGGACAGGGTCGGCAGTTCGATGTTCGGCAGCAGGTCGATCTGCAGGCGACTCAGGGAGAACAGGCCGAGCAGGACGACGATCAGGGTGACCATGGTGGTCAGCACGGGCCGGCGGACGCTGATTTGCGGCAGTTTCATAGCGACTCGGCCTCACCCTTGTCGGCAAAGGGTTGCTGTTCAGCGGGGATCGTGATCAGGGAGCCGTCGTCCAGCAGTTGCTGGCCGAGAGTCACAACCCGCCCCGAGAAATCACCATCGAGGATCTCCACCCGGTCATCATCCCGGATGCCGATGGTCACTTCGCGCCAGCGCACGGTTCGATTGTCTTTGGCGACCTGAAATACACCGCTGCGCCCGTTTCTTTTAACCAGCGCCCTGGCCGGAAGGATAACTGCGTCGGCCCGACGATCGAGGACCACCGTGGTGCGGATGAACATGCCGGGTTTCAGACGCTGCCCAGGATTGGCGATGGTCAGTTCGACTCTGGCTTGCCGGGTGGCTTCCCGAAAAACCGGGGCGATACGGTCGATCCGTCCGGGAAATTTTTCCCCGGGGTAGGCACCGGTCGCCAGGAGAATCTCCTGACCGGGCTGCAGCCGGGCATAGTCCCGTTCGGTCACGAAGATCACACCGGTGATCGGGTCGAGTTCGACAATCCTCACCAGGGGAGTATTGGCACCGACTGTCTCGCCTTCATCCACGTAGCGCTCGGCAACCACCCGTTGCTCGCTGCCGCCGCTCCAGCCTGCAGTGACCCGGGTGTAGCCCATGCGGATTTTGGCTGTTTCCAGAGCTGATTCAGCCCTCACCTCCTGGGCCTGCGCTACTTCGAGGGCAGCCTGTCTGGTCAGCTCCTCCGCTTTGGCGGCGTCCAGCTGAGAATCCGAAGCAACGCCGCGCCGGCGCAACGTCTGGACCCGATCAAGTCCCCGGCGGGCGATTTCCAGGGCATTGCGGGCTTCAGTCAAATTGGCCCTGGCCACGGCAAGATCGGCTTTGGCCTGGGCCACCTCCTGCACGTATTCTTCGCTGTCCAGTTCCGCGACCATCTGGCCGCGAGCGACCTGATCGGCAATATCCACGACCAGCCTTTCGACCCGGCCGCCGACCTTGGGTGCGACCACGAATTCAGCGCGAGCTTCCAGCGTGCCGCTGAACGTCCGGTGCAGTTCGATGGTTCCCTGTTCAACCGGCATCACTTCAACAGGTGCGGGCTGGACCTGGCCGGTGGGACGACTTGCTCCTGATCGGTCAACGGCAGTGGGATACAGAAACAACCAGGTTGCGACAGCGGCACTGCCGAACAGAATCGCCAGAAATGATATTTTAAAACGGCTGCTAACCTTCGACATCGGTCGGCTGTTCCTTTCCCGGTGAAAGCATATGAAGATTGAACGAATACTCGAAAATTTAATTGTATGAGAAATTGACCGCAAAAGGAAAGAAGTTCGCCTTAACAGTCACGGCAGTTCTGTCGCAGCCCGCCAGTCCTGCTGCCGATTTTTTCCAAGCAATGGTTTTCTTTGCTATCTCGGTCTGTTACGGAAACTTTCCCCGGCAAGGCCCTTTGCAAACAGGGGCTTGTGAGAAAATTTTGAGTTCCTGAGTGTATACTAACCCGGCTGAGATTTTTTGGGCGGCACCTTCCCACAACTGTGCGGATGGGGTGACCGGCAGGCCTGCAAACGGGGGGAGAATCTCATGAAAAATCGAATCAGCGTCCTGGTGGTCGAGGAGAACCAGACTTTTTCCATGTATCTGGCTCTGCTGCTGCAGAGGCTGGGCTTCAAGTCTCTGCGGGTCAGCCAGCCCGAGGCCGCGAAATTCGTGGTTTCCCGAGGTTTTTCGGACATCCTGGTGGTCGGCGGCCGGGAAGACCCGGAACCGCTCCCGGCCGTGGTCGGCAGACTGGCCGGAAGCTCGCCGGGGGATCGAATGCCGACCATCGTCATCAGCGACCACGACACCCCGGAGGAAAAGCAGGCCTGCCTGGCTGCCGGCTGCCAGGCCTACCTGGTTAAACCTCTCCAACCGAAACAGCTTCAGGATGCACTTTATTCCTGCTTCTCTCCTTTTGCCGAGCGCCGCCTGAACCTGCGCAGCAAAGTGGATCTTTTCGCGGCGGTCGGCATCGACGGCCGACCGCCGGAACCCCTGAAAGTCCTGACCCTTTCCCGCGGCGGCGCCTTGATCGGCTATGACCGTCTGCTGGCGCCGGATATGCAGGTGACTCTGACCCTGCACCTCGACCAGGGTCCGCTGCCTCTGAACGGCTCCGTGCTCTACAATCTCAACAATTTCGACGCCGGCCGCCAGCACGCATTCGGCCTGGTTTTCGACCGGCCCAGCCGGGCCCAGACGGAGTTGATCGAAAACTATCTGTCCCGCATCCTCGAACAATGTCATTTACTGACCCGGGACATCGAAGCGGAGCTGCCGAGCCAGGGCAGAGTCCGGATCTGATCAGGTTCATCCGGAGAAGCCATGATGCGTGATTGCCGGCCCTGAACCTATCTCTGCCACCAATCCGGGGTTTCGCCCCCGGTTCGAAGCCTGATAGTTCGCAGGTCGGCAGGTCGAACTCCGGGGAAAACTTCCCCGATATTCACGGATAACCTTTTCCCCGAACCGAACATTTCTCACGCGTGTGATCAACGCTCCAGCTGTGAGATGTTATACTTGAATCTACGTTTCCTTATGCGGCTATTTGCAGCGGGGGCGAGGATGGAGGTTCATGCGCGGAGCGGATATTCCGATCAAACACCTCCCCCCCCAGAAGGCTTCGGAAACTGCGATCGAGAACAATTTCAACCAAGAGGCAAACAATGAAACGTCAAACTCTCTTCGGGCCGGCCGTTTTGCTCGGGCTCATGCTGCTGCCGCTGCTGGCCGCTTGTCAAAGCACGAACAACTATTTTTCGGGGACGCGCGTCGAACCGAACCTGCAGATCCCCCTGGGTCCAGGCGAATCCAGAAGCGGGACCTGGCAGACTTTCGAGATGATCGTCCATTACTCTGCCGACGCGGGCCAGGATAATCTGGCAATTTCCGGTCATGGCGAACTGACCGATCACTACCGCATTCTTTATCATGAATTACGCCGTTTCGATCTTTACCTGTTCCTGCTCGACGGCGAATCCAGGGTCTTGAAGACCGTCAAGCTGCATCCCGGCGGACTGCTGGACACGGAAGACGATATCCCCTTTGATCGGACGCTATCACTGCCAGCCGCGACGAGAGCCATCTCTTTCGGCTACAGCGGTACGGCGGATTCCGCCGAGGATGACACCGACGTTTTCTGGGAACTGCCCCGCCCCGATTAGCAAGAAACCGCATCGCCTTCTTTTCTTC
>DATFJP010000210.1:0-3700 GCA_035269105.1 Desulfuromonadales bacterium | reverse complement strand
GCCGGCATCCTCCTGGTCCATGTCATGGCCGGCATGATCCATCTCCTGCTGACCGGTTGCGGCATCGCCCGGAGCGGAATCCGGCGACGGCCCAGTGCTGCCGGTGGCCTCATGAGCATGGCGAGGTACCTGCCCCCATGCAGGAGAGCAGGACAGCAGGCAGACGGTAACCAGCCACAGCGTGCTTTTCAGGGGTGACACTATCCTTGGCCGACCTCCGCAAGACATCTGCATAAGAAAGCATCTCGTGGGAGAAAAAGGAATGAAAACCTGCCCGCTCATGATAGCAATTTTTGGAAAATTTGCAATCAACTGGCAATCGCGGTAGCAATTGCGCAGCAGCAGCCCTTCTGCTAGCATGAGCCACAATTCAGGAGGTAGAGATGGACGATGTGACCCTGCGTCTCAACGAAATGGAGACACGCTATACCCACCAGACCCGGCAGATCGAGGAACTTAACGACGAGCTGACAATGGCCAGCCGGCGGATCGACGACCTGGCCAGGGAAGTTCGACAGCTGCGCGAAATGCTCGGCTCCCTGGCTCCCCAGCTGGACGCGTCGCCCGACGAGTGAAGCGATGCCGAGCCTGTCGACCTTTTTTAAACACGCTGCAACACCAGTCGCTGCCGGTTGCCTGCTCGGCTTGCTGGTCAGCAATCAGCTGGTTTTAGACGCCCTTTCCGGATAACGGATTGCGGTAGATCTGGCAAAGGGAGACCTCCTGCTCGTGGATACCTGGAAGCAGCAATTGGCTGCCAGCGTGACCGGTCCCGAACTGCTGGCGGAACGTTTCGGCATCGATCCTGCTCCTCTGCAGGCGGTCGCCGAACGCTATCCCATGGCGATCACGCCCCAGACCTTGGGGCTGATCGAACGGCCGGGTGACCCGATCTGGCGGCAATGCGTCCCCGATCCCCGCGAAATCGAGGCGGATCAGCTTTTCGACGACCCCCTGAACGAGGCGGCGCAAAGTCCGGTCGCGACGGTGGTGCACCGCTATCCGGACCGGGCCCTGCTTCTGGTTTCGGGACACTGTGCCGGCTACTGCCGGTTCTGCACCCGCAAGAGCCGCGTCGGCGGGGCGGCTCTTGCCTTTTCTGACGCGCAGATCCTGGCCGGGATCGATTATATTGCCGAACGGCCGGAAATCCGGGACGTTATCCTGACCGGCGGCGAGCCCCTGCTGCTGGACGACGATCGGCTGGTGGGTTACCTCGATCGGCTCAAACGACTGCCGCACCTGGAGGTTCTGCGCATCGGCACCCGGGTGCCTGTGACGCTCCCCGCGCGGATCACCCCGGCGCTTTGCACAGAGCTGGCGCAGTTTCATCCCCTTTTCATCAATACCCACTTCAACCACCCCCGCGAATTGACTCCGGAAGCTGCTGCGGCCTGTGCTCGCCTGGCCGATGCGGGGATCCCGCTGGGCAACCAGACGGTGCTGCTGAAGGATGTCAATGACGATGCGGCGACCATGGTGGAGCTGTGCCGCCGCCTGCTCGCCATGCGGGTGCGCCCCTATTATCTGCATCAGATGGATATGGCCAGGGGCACGGGGCATTTCCGGGTGCCGATCGAGCGTGGGCTGGAAATTGTCGAAAGTTTACGCGGCCGGATTTCGGGGCTGGCGATTCCGCTCTATGTGATTGATCCGCCGGATGGCAGAGGGAAACGGGTCCTGACCGACGGTTGCCCGGAAAGGCAAGCGGAGGCAATGCACCTCACCATTGCGGCAGGCCGAGAAGGGGTCATGTCGACGGAGTAACGGGTCAAGAACCCCGCGGACCGGAGCCCAGTCCGGCGTCCCGGTAGGCCTTGTTCAGGCATTCGGGACAGTAGCTGTGACTGAATTCAGCTTCCGAGTGCTGGCTGATATATTCTTCCAGGCGGTTCCAGGCCCCTTCCTCGTCCCGGATCTTCTTACAGCTCATGCAGATCGGCAGCAGGCCCCGCAACTTCTTTATTTCGTCCACTGCGGCCTGCAGTTCACGGTTCTTCTCGGTCAGTTCCGAGGTCCTCCGGAAAACCCGCTCCTCGAGTTCGTGGGTAGTCAGACTCACTTCCCGGGTCATCTGCTGGAACTGTTCTTCCAGCATGCCTAATTCGTCTCGTCCAGGCTCATGCTTCCGAGTTGGCAGAGTGCCGTGGGCAAATCTCTGGATGGACTGATTCAGCCTGGCGATAGGTTTGAGAACCACGCGGTTGAGCAACAGCAGGATTGCCAGGGTGAGCATCAGGAGGGTTGCCGTAAGCAGGATGCCGAAGGAAGCGAACGGCTTCTGGTCCAACAGCTTGTCGTATTGCATCAGCGTTACGTTGTACCAGCCGATTTCCCTGATGAAAGCCATGCCTATCAAGTGATCCTCACCATTGACCTGGGAGTGGACCACGGCAACGTCCTGTTCTCCTGCCCGCAAACTGCGCATCGCGTTCTTGACTGCCGTTTGGTCACGTTCCTCGTCCAGAAACTGGTAAATCGTCTGGCGCTCCTCCGGGGCCTTTGACATGGTCCGGAAGTCGATCCGGGAGATTTCCCGATGCGCCTGGATAGCACCGCTGGCTTCTACGAAGGTATTGGTGATGCCATTCTGACCCGAGTCGACAACGGTCTCCAGAAAAGTTGTCAGATCCAGGCCGGTGCCGATCACCCCGAGCGGTCCGCTGGCATCCGCTACCACGATATTGAACCAGATCTTGGTAACTCCCAAATGCTCGTCGTAATCGACATTGATGGTGTAGGGCTTGTTGCTGCCGATGGTTGCGAAATACCAGAAATCTTCTGGATCGCCGACTTCCACCTGATAGCGGAGCTCCTGGCCGGCATAGCTGTTTTCGGCGTTGTTGTGATAGTAATTGCCGGAGCGGTGGATCGCGAAGAAGTAGCTGTGATCGGTGAAGAATTGACGGTACTCTTCAAGTTCCTGGAGAGCCCGGGCTCGCAGCTCCGGATCCTCTTCATTCCTGGCCCATTGCCGGATTTCGGTTGAGTGAGCGAGTTTCCGGGCCAGGGCCAGTTCCCGGGTCAGGGGACTGAGAACGCGCGCCCGGTTGTAGAGAACCTGTTTCTCGGCGAAGTGAGTGCCGAGACCGGACATGATATCGGTTTTGATCCAAGTGTAGAGAGGCAGGGCGGCGGCGAGGGTGACGATCAGGGTCAGCAGAAGCAGCAGTAGAAAGCGGTTTTTCAGCTTCATGGGTCGTTCCTCGGTGATTGGCAAACCTTCTGACCAGGCTGCGGAAACTTCAGGCTGATTGACGACGCAGACGGGTATTGTGGAGATCCAGCCGGCGGGCCAAATCGTCTACATCCCTTTGATTCAACAGCCCCCTTATGACGAAGTACCGTCCCAGCGGCTGCTGGCGAGAGCGTTGATAGGCAAGCAGTGCCTCGGCCTGGCGGGGCTGTAGAAATCGAAGTTCGACGGCCTTACGGCAGAACCGTCTGGATGGGCCAGGGTGGTCCAGGACGCAGCTGATCTGCGGAGCGGTCAGCCAGCCCCACTGTATGGCAATGGCGCCGACGGCCGGACGCTGCCGGCGCTGCCAGGCAAGTCCGCGCGTCAGGTCGGCATAGGATACTTTGCCCGAATAAAAGGCAAACATGCCGAATTCAAGCGGAATGTTCGGCACCCGTGACCCTTGGCCGTCGTTGAGTGCACGGTTTTCTTTTTCAGAAGAGCGCTTTGCCTGCATGGATT
>DATFJP010000209.1:0-4070 GCA_035269105.1 Desulfuromonadales bacterium | reverse complement strand
GGCCTGACTGCGGGCGGCGTCGATGTCCTCGATATCGGTCTCTGCGGCACGGAAGAGGTCTATTTCGCCACCTTCCATGCGGCAGCCGACGGCGGCATCATGGTCACGGCCAGTCACAATCCCGCCGACTACAACGGCATGAAGCTGGTCCGCACCGATGCCAGGCCGATCAGCGGCGACACCGGACTGATGGGCATCCAGGCGCTTGCCGAGCGCGGCGAATTTGCCGAAACCAGGCGCAAGGGCAGGGTTGAGAATCTCGATCTGAAAAAAACTTACATTCAACATCTGTTGGACAGTGTCGACCCGGCCGCCATGATGCCCAGCAAGCTGGTGGTCAATGCCGGCAACGGCTGCGCCGGCCCGGTGGTCGATCTGCTGGAGGACCATCTGCCGTTCGAGCTGATAAAGATCTGTCATCGGCCGGACGGATCCTTTCCCAATGGCATTCCTAACCCCCTGCTGCCCGAGAACCGCGAGATCACGGCCAGCGCCGTCCTTGAACACGGCGCCGCTCTCGGCATCGCCTGGGACGGTGATTTCGATCGCTGCTTTCTGTTCGATGAACAGGGACGGTTCATCGAAGGCTATTACATCGTCGGCCTGCTGGCCGAAGTTTTCCTGGATCGGAATCCCGGGGCGAAGATTATCCATGACCCTCGACTGACCTGGAATACCTGCGACATCGTTGCGCAAAAAGGGGGCGTGCCCGTCATGAGCAAGACCGGCCACGCCTTCATCAAGGAGCGCATGCGGGCCGAAGATGCCGTATACGGCGGCGAAATGAGCGCCCACCATTACTTCCGGGATTTTGCTTACTGCGACAGCGGCATGCTGCCCTGGATGCTGGTGGCTGAACTGATGGGCCGCAAGCAGATGCGATTCTCCCAGCTCATTGATGAACGCATGGCGAAATTCCCGGCCAGTGGTGAAATCAACCGGATTCTGGCCGATCCCGTGGCGGCTCTTAACGCCGTCGAAAAGCGCTATGCGGAAGATGCGCTGCTGAGCGATCATACCGACGGCTTGTCCGTCGAGTTTTCGAACTGGCGTTTCAATCTGCGCATGTCGAACACGGAGCCCGTTGTCAGGCTGAATGTCGAAGCGCGGGGAGATCGGATTTTGATGGAACAAAAGACCGAAGAACTTTTGTCATTTCTGGCGGCATTCGGTGTCGGGAATTGAAAATCTGTGAAGAGGTTGATATGGCGCAGGATGCAGGACAAGGCGCGCAACGGTGTCCATCCCGGATTCTTGTGACAGGAGCCGCCGGCTTCATCGGCTTTCACCTGGCCCGGCGCCTGCTGGAACGGGGCGATCAGGTTGTCGGCTTGGACAATTTGAATGATTATTATGATGTTTCACTTAAAGAGTCGCGACTTAAACTTTTGGAAAGCAAGCCGAATTTTGAGTTTTACAAACTGGATATCTCCGCTCGGCAGGGGCTGCAGGATCTGTTCGCCGCACAGAAATTCGATGTGGTCGTCAACCTGGCGGCGCAGGCCGGGGTACGCTATTCGCTGACCAATCCGCATGCCTACGTCGATGCCAACCTGGTCGGCTTCATGAATATTCTGGAAGGCTGTCGCCATCAGCGGGTCGGCCATCTGGTCTATGCCTCGTCATCCTCCGTTTACGGGGCCAACACCTCGATGCCTTTTTCGGTCCATGACAACATCGATCATCCGGTTTCTCTGTATGCGGCCAGCAAGAAAGCCAATGAACTGATGGCCCATACCTACAGTCACCTTTACGGACTGCCGACCACCGGGCTGCGTTTTTTCACCGTTTACGGTCCCTGGGGCAGGCCGGATATGGCTCTGTTTTTGTTCACCCGGGCCATCCTCGCCGGGGAGCCGATCGATGTCTTCAATCACGGCCGGATGCGCCGCGACTTTACTTACATCGACGATATCGTCGAAGGCGTCATTCGGGTTGCCGACCAGCCGGCCTCGCCGGATCAGAACTGGTCGGCGGACCATCCCGACCCCGGCACCAGCGCCGCCCCTTACCGGGTCTACAATATCGGCAATAACAGTCCGGTGGAACTGATGTCGCTGATCGCGACCCTGGAACAGGCTCTGGGCAAAAGGGCCGAGAAGAACATGCTGCCGATTCAGCCTGGCGATGTGCCTGCAACCTGGGCGGACGTCGATGATCTGATCCGTGACGTCGGCTTCAAGCCGGCGACCCCTATTGGGGTCGGCGTGCAGAGGTTTGTCGAATGGTATCGGGACTATTATAATGTCTGATCATATTTACGCGAGGTGGATGTCTTGAGCAGAGTATTTGTGACCGGCGGGGCGGGTTATATCGGCAGTCATGTGGTTCTGGCCCTGGGTGAGGCGGGACATGAGGTGTTGACTTACGATAACCTTTCCACCGGCCATCGCGAGGCTGTCCTGCATGGCGAACTGGTGATCGGCGACCTGGCCGATCGCGAACATTTGCGCCGGACGGTCCGGGAGTTCCGGCCGGACGCCGTGTTGCATTTTGCCGCCTCCATCGAGGTGGCCGAGAGCGTCGCCAAGCCCCTCAAGTATTATCGGAACAATACCGCCAATGCCCTCAATCTGCTCGAAACGGTCCGCGAGGCCGGCATCGGCAAGTATATCTTTTCTTCGACGGCCGCCGTCTACGGGACGCCCGCTTCCCTGCCGGTGATGGAACAGGCCCCCCAGCAGCCGATCAATCCCTACGGCACCTCGAAAATGATCAGCGAACGGTTTCTGGCCGACCTGGCTGTCGCCGAGGGCTCTTTCCGGTACGTGGCCCTGCGCTATTTCAATGTGGCCGGCGCTGACCCGGATATCCGGCTCGGCCAGGATTACGCCAACCCCACCCACCTGATTACCCGCGCCTTGAAGACCGCCCTGGGCATTTATCCGCAGTTGCAGGTGTTCGGCACCGATTACCCAACGCCTGATGGCACCTGCATCCGCGACTACATCCATGTTGCCGACCTGGCCCGGGCCCATCTTGACGCCCTGGGTTTCCTGAACGGCGGCGGTGCCAGCCGGATATACAACTGCGGGTATGGGCACGGTTTCTCGGTGAGGGAGGTCATCGAGGCTGCAAGGCGAGTCACCGGCATCGATTTCAGGGTCGAGGATGCTCCGCGGCGGCAAGGCGACCCTGCCGAACTTGTCGCCGGCAGCGGCCTTATCCGGTCCGAGCTTGGCTGGCAGCCCCGGCATGATGATCTCGAATTCATCCTCCGTACGGCCTGGGAATGGGAAAAAAAGCTGGCCGCCAGAGCCGAGGCAAGGGCTGAAAACAGGACTGGAAACTTGACTGTGGAGTAAAAAAACGGGGTTCGCCATCGGTGAATTCCTTGACGGAGTGGTTATGAAGCTAACAATCGTTGGAACCGGCTATGTCGGCCTCGTTACCGGTGCGTGCTTTGCCGAGATGGGCCACCATGTGACCTGCGTCGACATCGACCAGCAGAAGGTGCTCAGCCTGCGCGAAGGCGTTATCCCCATTTATGAGCCGGGCCTTCGGCAGATCGTGCTGCGCAACATCGCCGACAAGCGGTTGGCTTTCACCATTTCGCTGACAGAGGCCATGCAGGAAGCGGAGGTGGTCTTTATTGCCGTCGGCACGCCCCCCGGGGAAGACGGCTCGGCGAACCTCGCCCATGTACTGGCGGTGGCCCGGGACGTCGGCGCCAACCTGAATCGATACACGGTTGTGGTGACCAAATCGACTGTCCCGGTCGGGACGGCCGACAAGGTCAGGGCCGCTGTCGCGCAGGCGCTTTCGGCCCGGGGGGAAAACCTTGAATTCGATGTGGTCAGCAACCCCGAATTCCTGAAAGAGGGGGCAGCCGTCGATGATTTCATGAAGCCGGACCGGATCGTGGTCGGGGCAAACACCGATCGGGCCAGGGAATGCATGCGCGACCTTTACAAGGACTTTTGCCGAAACCATGACCGGATCCTGTTCATGGGCATCCGGGATGCGGAAATGACCAAGTACGCCAGCAACGCCATGCTGGCCACCAAGATTTCGTTCATGAACGAGGTAGCCAACCTCTGTGATCGGGTCGGCGTGGACGTTGAAAAGGT
>DATFJP010000208.1:0-5137 GCA_035269105.1 Desulfuromonadales bacterium | reverse complement strand
AGAGGTGGGCCCGCTCATGATCGTCGGCATCGACCGGCGGCTCGCCGAACTCGTCAAGGATCGCGTTGTAGTAGGCCAGATTGGCCGCACGACTCTCGAACAGCACGCCGTCGCAGTCGAAGATGATTCCCTTGGGAGATTTCATACAGAACCTTTTGGGCTTTAACGCTGCCAGAAGTAGGTGCCCGGAGGCAAGGCGCAAAGAGCGCCGAGAAAACACAATCTCTTTTCATGTCAGGCTTTGGGGCTTTTAACGCAGTGGCGCTGAGGACGCAGAGAAAGCACAGGAGAAAACAATTTCTTTTCGATATAAACATTTAACCCGGATTAAACGCTTTATATTCAGGGTTTCACCCCATGAACATTATGTTTCAGATCTTCTTTGCGCCCTCTGCGCCTCTGCGTTAAATCTTTTCTTTTCGCTTATTTAATATCATCAGTCCTCCCAGCCCGAACAAAATCATCGGCAGGGAGAGCAGCTGGCCCATGGTCGCGCCTCCCCACAGGAAGCCGAGATGGGCATCCGGCTGCCGGAAAAACTCGACGAAGAAGCGGAAGCAGCCGTAACCGAGAAAGAAGGTAAAGAAAGGGACGCCTTTAGCGGCCCGGCGGCGGTGCAGGACATAGAGGATCGCAAACAGCACCGGCCCTTCCAGAGCGGCCTCGTACAGCTGGCTGGGGTGGCGGGGATAAGGACCGGCGCCCGGGAAGATAACACCCCAGGGCTGGTCAGTCACCCGTCCCCAGAGTTCGGCGTTGATGAAATTGCCGAGCCGGCCGAGGCCCAGGCCGATCGGCGCCGAGGCGGTCACGATGTCGCCGGTGAGCAGGATTGACAAGTGATAACGCCGGCAGTAGATCACGATCGCGACGATCACGCCGAGCAGGCCGCCGTGGAAGCTCATGCCCCCCTGCCAGATGGCAAAGGATTCCAGGGGGTGCGCCAGGTAATAGCCCGGATTGTAGAAGAGCACGTAGCCGAGCCGGCCGCCGACGATGACCCCGAGAATGCCATAGAACATCAGGTCGGCGACCTTGTCCCTGGCCAGCGGCAGTTCCCGCAGGCCCACCAGGTGCCGGATCAGAAAAAAGGCGGCGGCGAAGCCGAGCAGGTACATCATGCCGTACCAGCGGATGGCGAGCGGGCCGATTTCAAAGATGACCGGGTCGATCTGGGGGAAATACATGGCTTATCCGTCGGGTTCCGCTACAGGCAAAATCAGAGTTGATGCTTTCGCAGAAAGTCTCAGATCGGATGGTTAAGCAAAAAGCGCCAAATGCAAGGCGCGCAATTGTCGAGCAATGAGGCGTACTGACGTACGTCGAAGCAGTGAGACGATTGCAGCAACGCAGCAGTTGGTGAGTTTTTGCGACACCATCAGATTTTTAACGCAAAGCCGCGGAGAACGCAAAGAGAATCCACAAGATTCAGGAAATCCTGGGCGAGGGAAATTCCTGCATCGGCACGTGTCTCTTGAATTTTCCAAATAAGCCAAAGATCTGCGTTATCTCTTTCTGCGCCTCAGCGTTTTTGCGTTACACAGAATCGGATTTATCTTTCGGATTTCGGAACCACAAGGCAAAAATCAAAATTAACGCAAAGCCGCAAAGCCGCAAAGCAACCGAACACAATTTAGTGATTTTTGTAAAACCTAAAAAAAAGCCGTTGCGATTTTCTCTGCGCCTTGGCGTCTCTGCGTTACATCATGTTTTTTGTTGACGCAGGCATTCCAAAACCATACGCAGATCTTCAGGCATTTCCGCTGTGAACACCAGAGGCTCCCCGGTGACCGGATGCAGCAGTTCAAGCCGCTGGGCGTGCAGCATCTGGCGCGGCACCGGCCGGCCGTTGATCTCAGCCGGCCCGCCGTAGGCGGTATCGCCGAGCAGCGGATGCCCCTGCTCGGCGAAATGGGCACGGATCTGGTGGGAGCGGCCGGTCGGGATGTCCACTTCCAGCAGGCTGGCACCCGGCAGATTGCTTAAAACCCGGTAGCGGGTTTCGGCGTATTTCCCCCCTTTGCCGACGCTGACCGTCAGGTTGGTGGCGCGGCGGCGGGCCAGTTGTGAGCGGATGACGCCCTCCGGCTGAGCCACTTCTCCCTGCACCAGCGCCAGGTAGACTTTGCGCACCTGCCGGTCGCGGAAACAACGGGTCAGCTCTTTATGGGACCTGGGGTGGATCGAGAAAACGATGGTGCCGCTGGTATCCCGATCCAGGCGCTGTACCATACCGATGCTCGGCTGGCGGCGTCCGCCCTGGTCAGCGCCAAGAAAAGCCTGCAGGGCATCGTAAAGAGTCCCCTTGTAGCGAGCCGGGGTTGGCTGCGTCGCCACGCCAGGCGGCTTGTCGAGGACCAGAAGATAAGCGTCCCGGAACAGAATCCTCTCCGTGGTCAGGCGGTAAGGTTCGAGCGGGCGGCCGTCCAGAAAAACTTCCGCCTGCTGGCCGGCCTTGACCACCTCTGCGCAGCGCCGCAAGCGCCGGCCGTCGAGATGGACCCCGCCGAGGTCAATGACCTTGCGGGCCCTGGTCCGACTCAGAGCATCGCAGTTGGCGGCCAGAAACTGGTCGAGACGCTGGCCGGCGGCATCGGGGGTGACGGTCAGTCTGTAAACGGAGTTGGTCATAAAATGAATTTAAAGGCTCGATTTAACGCAAAGGCGCAATGCTGAATTTAACACAGCCAGAAATAGGTGCCCGGAGGCAAGGCGCCGAGACCGCTGAGAAAATCCTTAAAAAACGATGACTTAAAATAAAGGCATGTCGTATTTTAAAACTCAAAAACCGGAAATGCACTCTTTCTCTGCGTGCTTTGCACCTTGCCTCCGGGCACCTACTTCTGGCTGCGTTACCACATTGAGTTTAAATTTCTCTCTTTAAATTTTTTTAAAAAATCGCCAGATTCATATTGACTCCACAGGTGATTATGCTAGCATGAAGTTAACCGAGCAAACAGGTCTTTGACATCCTCTGGAATGACCGCACGCGGCCCGAAGCTTTGACCAACTGATCATCGCCAAAGCCTTGAGTGTATGGACGTGGTGAGCAAGCCCGCCCCCGAGCGGGACGCCTGAAGCGGCCATCCTCGGCACCTCGTGAACTTGAGAGGTCTTCTCTTCAGGTGCGTGGCGGCATTCCGGAGTGGTTCAAAATAGATAGCCCCGCTCTTTTGCAAGAGCGGGGCTTTTTTTGTGTGCCGCCACCGGATAAGTTTGACCCTGTGCCTGAACGACCCTTATCGGCAACCCGGTTCAGACATTGACGCGTTCCCGAAGTTCCTTGCCGGTTTTGAAAAAGGGGGTTTTTTTGGACGGGATCTGGACCACCTCCCCGCTTTTCGGGTTGCGGGCTTCGCGGGCATCGCGCTCGCGGACGGTAAATGAGCCGAAGCCGCGGATTTCAACCCGATCGCCGTTCATCAGGGCCTGTCCGATGCCGTCGAATATGGTATTGACGATCAACTCGGCTTCGCGCTTGCTCAGTATTTCGTTGCGGGTGGTCAGTTCTTCGATCAATTCACTCTTGGTCATCTGCTCCTCCTAGTCTATTCCATGCCGGGCCAGAGATATTGCAGACCGGCTCCCTCCTGCTGAAGCGCATGGTGCAGTTTTTTAATGGATTGTTCAATCACAAAATCGATCAGCCGAGGTTTCTCCCGCGGGGGATAGACGATCGCCGGCTCGCCGTCGATGCCGCCGAGTTCCGCTGCTTTGCGAATGGCGGCCTGCAGGCCGCCCAGTTCATCGACCAGTCCCAACTGCTTGGCCTGCCTGCCACTGAAAATCCGGCCGTCGGCAAACTCACGGACCTCCTCGGTCGGGAGTTTCCGGCCCTGGGCAACAGCGGTGACAAACTGGCTATGCACATCGTCGATCAAGGCCTGCAAGATGGCCCGATCCTCTGCCGACATCGGCCTGACCGGCGACCCAATATCCTTATGCTCGCCGCTTTTGACAACCTGGGACCGCAAACCGATCTTGTCGAGCAGTTCCTGAATATTGGTAAACTCCATGATCACGCCAATACTGCCGGTTATGGTGCCGGGATTGGCGAAAATCAGGTCGGCGGGTGCGGATACATAATAGCCGCCCGAGGCTGCCGCAGAGCCCATCGACACCACGACCGGCTTGGTGGCAGCCAACCTGAGGACTTCGTCGTGTATCTCCTGGGAAGGGCCAACCCCGCCGCCGGGAGAATCGACCCGCAGCACGACAGCCTTGACGGCATCGTCGTCGCCGAAATCCTGGAGATGCTGAACAGTCCGCTGCGCTGAAGCGATCACGCCGAGAACTTCGACGACGGCGACTTTTTCGCCGAGCGCAAATTGCCGACTGCGGCCGCCGGTCAAACCGGCAACGGTCAGCGCCAGGGCGAGAAAAAATACGAAAATCCCGCCCAGCAAAAGCAGGGAGATAACCAGCGGACGTTTTTTCACGGTCATTCTCCAAAAAAACGCCTCCGCCGAAAAGCGGAGGCGTACCTGTCTGCGGAGTGACGTTTTACTCTTTCGGCTCTTCTTCGTCGCTGCGTCCGACAAAGCCCTTCATCAGATCGCCGAGATTGGAGGTTGCCTCCTTCTGGGCACCGAGGAATTCCTGAACCTGGGCTTTTTCCTTGAGAGAATCGATCTGCTTGATCGACAGGGCGATCTTGCGATCCACCGTATCGACATTGAGCACCACGGCTTCCAGTTCATCGCCGACCTTGGCAAAGTCCTTGGGCGACTCGACCTTCTCCTGACTCAGCTCGGAAACGTGAATCAGGCCCTCGATGCCTTCTTCGACTTCGAGAAAGACGCCGAAGTCGGTGACCGAAGTCACCTTGCCGCGCACGACGGTGCCTGGCGTATAAATTTTGGGGATGGAATCCCAGGGATCGGTGGCCAGCTGCTTGATACCGAGGGAAAACCGCTCGTTCTCCTGATCGATGTTCAGCACCACGGCCTTGACGGTATCACCCTTCTTATAGAGTTCCGACGGGTGCTTGACACGCTTGGTCCAGGACAGGTCGGAAATATGCACCAGCCCGTCGATGCCCTCGTCGACGCCGACGAAAATACCGAAATCGGTGATGTTCTTGACCTGGCCCTCGATGACGGTGCCGGCCGGAAATCTCTCGCCGATGACCTCCCAG
>DATFJP010000207.1:0-7055 GCA_035269105.1 Desulfuromonadales bacterium | reverse complement strand
TCGACGGTGATCCTGCCGATGGCCTTGAGTTCGACGCCGATCGGCACGGGCTTTTGGTAGCGGAGTTTCAATTCCACGGTCACCCCGAAAGACTCGGCATCGTGAAAAGCCATGATCGCCCGGCCGACGACCTCATCGAGGATGGCCGCCGAGATGCCGCCATGGGTAACGTTCGGATAGCTTTGATGCTGGGGAAGAGCCTGAAACAGGGCAACGACCTGGTTGTCCTCGGTTTCATAGAAACGGGTCTTCAGGCCGAATTCATTTTCCGCGCCGCAGACCAGGCAGTTCCGGGAGATGTTCTGGCTGTTTTTGATCCTGTGTTTCATACCGGCTCCTGAGCGAGGTGAGAGAGAGCGATTCCGCAAACCGGTCGACTATAGCATGTTTGCCGCGGCTGACAAAAAAGCCGGACAGGTTTGTGAACCGACCATCCTGGAGAGGCCTGCTGCCTGGCAGTGCCGAGGCGGAAGGCAGGCTTGCATCGCTGCAGCGCAGCTGCCGCAAAAGATCGCTGCCGGAAACTTCAGCAATGGCGCCGGAGGTCGCGGCAAAAGAGGGACGGTTCAGGATGATTTCTGGAAAGGGAGAACAATCTCGACCAAAAGGCCCCCTTGCTCCCGGTTGCGGGCTCTGATCGTGCCGCCGTGCAGCCGCACCGCCCGTTCGGCGATGGCCAGCCCGATGCCGGTCCCCCCGCTCTGCCGGTCCCGGGCATCGGCAACCCGGAAAAAGGGGTCGAACAATTTCTCCAGCGCAGCATCCGGCACACCCGGGCCCTGGTCGGCGATGCGCACCACCGCTGAAAATTCCGCAGCCCGCAGGTCAACGGTGACCCGTCCCCCTTCCGGCGTATAGTGCAGGGCGTTGCGGATCACATTTTCAAAAGCCCTGGCCAGAAGCTCGCGCGAGCCGCGGAACAACACCTGCCCGGAAGCCTTGCAGACGATTTCGCACTGACGGGCCCCGGCTTCGAAGTCGGCATCCTGCACCAGTCTGCGCAGCAGTTCGGTCAGGTCGAATGGCTCGCTCTGCAGCTCGACATCGGCGCTGTCGAGCCGGGTCAGGCTGAGCAGCTGGCCGATCATGTCGTTCATCCGTTCCGATTCCCGTTCGATCCTGGCCAGCGCCCTGCTTCGCCTGGCCGGGTCGTTTTCCTGGCGGGCCAGTTCCAGGGCGACGCCGAGCCTGGCCAGGGGCGAACGAAGCTCATGGGAGATGTCGCGCAAAAGGCGCTGCTGGGAATCGACCAGGCCCTGGATTTTGCCGGCCATGTCGTCAAAATCCCGGGCCAGTCCGGCGATTTCGTTTTGTCCCCGGATGTCTGTGCCGATCCTGGTGGCCAGTTCGCCGGATGCAAACTGGCGGGTGGCGTGCCGCAGGCGGCTGATCGGGGCTGAAAGCGAACGGGCCAGGATCCAGCAGGCCGCCGCGGTGACCAGCAGCAGAAGCAGCAGATGCCAGCCCAGGAAACCGTGGGTGACGTTGCGCAGCAACTCGCCCGGCGGAGGACGGTGGGGCAGCACGATCGCCACCACGTAGGCATGGCCGCTTTCCGATCGGACCACGCTGGCCAGGCTGTTGCGCCCGCCCATCATGGGAAACACCACTTCGCCGCTGCGCATGGCGCGATACACCATGTGCGTCATGCGCCTCGGCACATGCTGCTCGGTCAGCGCCCGGCCCTCGGCATCGAACAGCAGCAGGCGAATGCCATGGTCCCGGTACAGCTCCGCGACCAGTTCGTCGGCCTCACCAATCCCCTCCCGTTCATAGGCCCGAATGGCCTGCCGGCCGTACTCGGCGATGGCCTGCCGCATGAAATCCTGGTGCGCCAGCGGCGGAAATTCGCGATCGCGAAGCAAGGTCAGGCCGAGCACCGCCGACCCCACCAGCAGGATGGTCAGCAGAAACGCCAGAAAGATTTTCCAGAACAGGCTGTGCATGTTGCTTGGTCCGATTCAGTCTTCCCGCCGGGCGTAAAGGTAGCCGACCCCGCGGATGGTGCGGATTCTTTCGTTGCCGTCGACATGCTGCCCCAGCTTCCGGCGCAAGGCGCTGACATGGACATCGATGCTGCGGTCATAGGCAGACAGCCGACGCCCCAGAACTTTTTCGACCAGGGTTTCGCGGTCCACCACCTGGCCGGCCCGAGCCATGAGAACTTCCAGCAAGGTGAATTCAACCGAGGTCAGTTCCAGGTTTTCGCCATGGCGCCGGACCTGGCGACTGCTGGGGCAGAGCGTGATGTCGCCGATTGTGAGCTCCGCCGGGGGATCGGCGGCAACCTGCAGACCTGCTTCCGTCCGCCGCTGAATCGCGCGGATTCTGGCGACCAGTTCGCGCGGGTTGAAGGGCTTGGGCAGGTAGTCGTCGGCGCCCAGTTCGAGGCCGACGATCCGGTCGATATCATCCCCCCGGGCGGTAAGCATAATCACCGGAACCCGGCTGCCGCCCCGGATTCGGCGCAGGACATCAAAGCCGTCCATCCCGGGCAGCATGACATCGAGGACGATCAGGTCCCAGGCGCCGGCCAAAGCCTGTTCGGCCCCCCGGCGGCCTTCGTGAACCGTTGTCACCTGGAAACCCTGTCCTGTCAGATAGTCGGTCAGCAGCTCGCCCAGTTCGATATCGTCGTCAATCACCAGAATTCTGTCCATGAATACTCCCGCGCCTTTCTTCTGTTTATCATAGCGATGCGCAATCGGCCGGGATGTTAAGAATTGTAAAGACCCGCCGCCAATCACGGAATTTTACATAACTTTACAAAAAGCTGACAGCTCTTAACCCAAATCCGCCGGGCTTTGCGTTATAGTTTCCGCAACTGAAATAAAAAAACACACAAAAAAACACATCACCCAAAGGAGACACCTTATGAAAAAAACTTTTCTGGTAAGTACGCTTTTGATCGGAACCCTGCTGGTTGGCGGCACCGCCTTCGCCCGCATGGGCGGCCACGGCGGCGGCTACTGCGACGGTCCCCGCAAGGGCCACGGAGCAGGCATGAGCGAAGAGATGCACGAGGCCCACATGGAACATCGCCTGGAGTTCATGGAAATCGCCCTCGATCTGAGCGAGGACCAGCGGGAGAAACTCGAAGAGATGGCCGAAAATCACTGGGAGCAGCGCCAGGCCATGCGTGAAAAGATGCAGGCGCTGCGGGAAGAGATGCGGGAGCTGGCTCATGCCGACGACTTCGACACGGATGCTTTCCGGGCCAAGGCTATCGAGCAGGCCGAATTGAAAACCGAGATGCATGCCGGTCGCGATGCCATGCAAGAGAATTTCATGGCCGTGCTGAACGCCGAACAGCAAGCCAAGGCCGAAAAGCTGATGGCGCTGGGAATGGGCGGCAGGCACGGCATGTGCGGCATGGGCAGCCAGGGTCAAGGCATGCACGGCAAAGGCATGGGCATGCACGGTAAAGGCATGCATGGCGGCTGTGAAGATTGCCCGAAAATGGGTGGCCACAAAGGCGGTCACGGCGGCGACTGCCCCGGCTACGGCAAGCGCTATCATGACTGATTGAGCTGGCGTTTTTCACGACTGGAACAGCGGGCTTCGGGAGATCCGGAGCCCGCTGTTTGATTCCGCCGCCAAGGAAAAGCCCTGACGTCTTGGAGAGTTCGGGTCGGGGGCTTTATTTTGATTCATCCGGGAATTGCGGGAGGCCCACCAGGTTTTTTTGTTTGTCGACCTGCAACAAATCATACTTCGAACCGGGGGCGCGCCATCGGTTTAGAAGCAGAAAAGATACAGGCCTGGCAGGAAAGCTCTCTTGCACCGGGAAATACCGAATAAACCTCTATTTCCCTGCTGCCCGCTTGCGCCGCACGCTGTCCCAGGCAATCAGCAACCCGCTGACGGCCAGAGCCGTCAACAGAAGGCCCATGGCACCGAGCAGGTCGTTGAGCAATTCGGGAACGAAAATCAGACTGCCGCCGAGAATAACCATCATGATTCCCGAGACCAGTTTGAGGTAGCGTCCTTCCCGCTCGCTCAACTTGTGGGCGCCCAGGGTCAGGGCGAATACGGTGACCACCGCCAGCAGGGGCAGGATGTAGACGACGTTGTACAGCGCCAGAAAGCCGTAATACTGCCACCCCGACAGCTCATTCATGGTCAGGATCCGGGTGAAGACCATGGGGAAACCCGCGGTACAGAGCAGCTCATAGGAATTCGCGGCAATCGCCAGCAGGACGGTGCCGCCGAGCAGCGCCGGATAGCTGCCGGCCTGCAGCAGGTCGCGGGTTTTCTGGTAGAGGCGGGATTTCGACTGCTCTGACATCGAGAGGCTGATGCCCCCGCGGAACCGGACGAAATCCTTGATGTTGATGGCCCCGACCGCAACCGCAACCAGACCGGCGACCAGCGTCACATACTGCAATCCGCCGAGCGCCAGGAAAAGGTTGAGCCAGGCCGCCATGAACAGGAAATAGATCAGCCCGGAAAAGAAGACGAAGACCAGGCCCACGGTCAGCATTCGCGTATGGGAATGGGCATGGACCATCAGGCTGAGCAGGAACAGCAGCACGAAGAAGGCGCAGGGGTTGACGCTGTCGACCAGGCCGAGCACCACCGTCACCAGCGGCAGCGAGACCTGGCGCGGGTCCAGCTTGCCGAGCAAGGGCAGTTTCACGTCGGTCTCGGTCTGGACGGACTCCGCTGGCGCCTGATCCTCTCCCGCCAGGCGCGCCATGGCATCTGGACAGCCGCCGGCGATGCATTGGCGGACGGCCTCCTCCAACTCATCCAGATTCTCTTCGTTCATGCCGACCCACAACTGGTCGCCGAGAAACAGCGTGGGCGTCGAAATCGGCTGGTCGCCGTGGGTCTCCAGCAGGGCTTGCAGGGTCTGGAAAGATTCGCGGTCCGCCCAGATATCGTGCTCGATCACCTCGAGTTCGGGATAGCGTTCGGCCAGTTTCTCGATTTCGGGCCGCAGTTCCTTGCAATGGGGACAGTTGGTCGCGGAAAAGAAATACAGGCGGGCATTTTCGGCGGCAGCGACCATCCCGCTCAACCCGGCCAGCAGGATGACCAGCAGAAGCATAGACCTGCCCGGCCGCAGCCTCGAAAGAAAACCTTTGAGTGACCGCTGGTCTCTGCGGAATATCGGCAACCCCACAATCATCTCCAGACCTGAAACCCCAAATCCCTGACAGGAAACCGATTCTTCTCCCTGTCCATCAGAATAATTTTAGCCGAAAATCAGCAGAATCCTTGTCTGCAAAGCACAAAAAGTTGGATTAGTGACGGGAAAAAGGAGCTTTCAGGACAGGATGCAGGGAAGAAAAGAAGTATTTCAGGCAGCCGAAATCCAATCTTCCAGGACTTTTAAGGCGCGGGGCTGCCAATCGGCAAACCTCTGCAAATGGGTACCGAAGTCTTCCGACAGCTGGCGTGAGAAGAAAAGGCGGGGTTCTCTTTCGCCGGGCAGCTGCACAAACTGCGCCCAGGCATGCAGGAGATGCTGGCGAGCACCCAGTCTGGCGAAATCATCGATAGTCAACGGGGCCTGCAGCCGCTGCAGGTAATAGCGGCCGTCATGAGCGTAGATCTTGTCGCCCAGCAGCGGATAACCCAGATGGGCGAGATGGGCGCGAATCTGGTGGCGGCGACCGGTCAGCGGTTCGACCAGCAGCAGGGACAGGTCCTCATCGGCAGCAATCCGGAAAATCCGGCTGCTACAGCTTTTCCCCGTGGCGACTGGCCACATCTGGCAGCGGATCGGGCTGCCGGCATCAGGAGCCAGAGGCTGATCGATCCTCACTTCCTGCTGCGGGAAACAGCCCTGGACGACGGCCAGATAAAACTTGCCCCGCAGAATTTTCTCCCGGCGGGAATGGTAGAGGCGGTTGGCCTCTGCACTGCGGGCGCAAAGCAGCAGACCAGAGGTCTCCCGGTCGAGCCGGTGCAGGGGATGGATCTTCTGGTGGTAGTGACGCCGGAGCTGGTTGATGAAGGTATTGGCGATGATCTGCCCGGTCCGCTGCAGCGGCACATCGGCGGGCTTGCCCACCAGCAGCAGATCGGGGCCGGCAAAAATCTCTTCGATCTGTTCGGGGACCTCGGGCTCTCCGTACCCGGCCGCCCGGTAGGCGAGCAGGTCGCCGCGACTGAGCTGCTGCTCCGGCTCTGCCGGTTCGCCGTTCAGCAGCAGATGGCCGGCGGCAATCGCGGCCTGCCATTGCGCGCGGTCATGATAGGGGAACCGCTCGACCAGCAGCTCGAGCAGCGCCCGGCCCGCCTCGCGGCCGGTTATGCGGGTGGAAACGGTCAGGTCCCTGGGCATGGCTTCGGTATCAGTACCCCATCCGTTCCGGCACGCAGCCGCGGACCCCGCCGCGCGGGTTCTTGACGTCGTTGTCCCGCCGCGGGATCAGGTGGATGTGGGCATGCATCACGGTCTGCCCGGCGGCGGCGCCGCAGTTCATACCGATGTTGAAGCCGGTTACTTCCGGGTGCTCCTGGAGCACCTGGCGCTTCAGTTCCAGCAACAGGGCTTCGGCGTCGCGGCGTTCCGCGAAGGTCATTTCGAACCAGTCGCGGACGTGGCGTTTGGTGATCACCAAGCGGTGGCCGCGGGTCACCGGGAATTTGTCGCGAACGGCAAACACCTGGCCGTACTCGGCGATGAAACGGTCCTGTCCGGCGAGCTGGCAGAACGGGCAGTCCGGCTCCACGTCACGGCCAAACGGCTTGCCCGCGCCGCCTTTTTCGGTACCGACTACAGCCATTGGTCGCCGTCCTCCCGCCAGGCCCGGTAGTTATTCAGATCGTCGCGGACCAGGTCGATGGTCAGAATGAAGATGAAGGCATCGTCCAGGTAGCCGACAAAGGGAATGAAATCAGGCAGCAGATCGATCGGCGAGGCAATGTAGAGAATGGCGATGACCAGGGCGGCGATGGTTTTCAGCGGCACGCCGCGGTAGCGGCCGGCGAGCATGTCGATTATCATCTTCACCAGGGTCTTGATGTCGTTCCAGAGCCCATGGATCTTGATCGGCAGACTTTCGTTCAGACCGCCGGAATTCCTCTGGCCGCGGCCGTGG
>DATFJP010000206.1:0-11577 GCA_035269105.1 Desulfuromonadales bacterium | reverse complement strand
GAAAACCGACATATCATCGAAGGGCCGCTCAGGATCGGGCAGGTTCTGTTCCTTGTTGCAGGCGGCTTCGCAGGTGCGGCACCCGACGCAGCGGGTGATATCCACCAGCACCCCCATGCCCTCGGGGTATCCGCCGAAGGTGCCGGCAGCCAGGGCTTTTTTACTTCCGGCGAAAGTCGTAGCGACACAGCCGGCTGCGCTGGCAGCGAGAAATCTCCGTCGACTAATTCCACTCATTGCTGCTCTCCTTATTGGTTAAACAATCGTTCCGTTTCCAGTTGACTGATCGCATGGTTCAGTGAGTGACCGCATCACCTTTGGCATCGGCATGATAGTAATCATCGCCGGCCGGGGTCCGGGCATGACATTCCTGACAGCCGACCGGCGCCCCCCAGGCTTCATGACAACCCATGCAACTGAGGTGGTAGACCGCCTTCAAACCGGGCTTGTCCTTGTGGTAGCGCATCCGGTCCTCCGCCTTGGCCTGCAGAACCCCGGCGGCAAACGGCTCGGCTTCGTGACAGTCGCTGCAGGCCACGACTTCGCTTTCGGGACTGTCGGCATGACAACGGGCGCAGTTGGCGCTTTCGGGGCCGGTCCCTGTGGTGTGGTGATGGCAGATCGAACAGTCTTCCCCCAACTCGGTGTGCAGGGTGTGATCGAATTCGACCGGTTCATAGAGTTCGCCCAGCGTATCGAGGACGACCGTTTCCGGCATATCGGTCGCACCGGCAAAGCCGGCCAGGCCGAACAACAGAACGAGGACCAGCAGGTTCATTGTGGCAGCATTCCAGTTCTTCATGATGATATCTCTCCTTGACGTTGGCAGATCTGCCCATGCTCGGATGAATTATTCCTGATCCTCTTTCGGCGTCCGGTTGATGTATTTGTAGAACATCGGAAAACTGATAAACAGAGCCAGGCAGATCAGGTACTCGAAGCCTTTGATGTACTGGTAGAAGTCGACCATCGTATAAACGGTCTTATACTCGCCTATCTGGTTTAGGAATTGTCCCAACATGATCTCATCTCCCTTATGCTAGCTGTTTTGAATTCTTCCGGCAGCTCAGCGCTCCCGGACCCAGACGCCCCGGTTCAGTACCGCAACCGGGCCTTTTTTCACAAAACTTTTGACGGTTCCGACCAGGAGCAGCAAGGTTGGAACCAGCTGTACCGTCACCAGCAATACGCAGAACCCCATGAAAATTCCGCCAAGTGCATCAGCGGCATAACTGCCGGCTGCATCAGCAGCCAGGGCCTCCGTCGGAACCGGCAGAATCCAGGCCGATCCGCCAAAAAAAATTGCTAGGTTTTTCATCTCTGCTCTCCTTGCTCGATTTCATCAAAAATCTATTCGCCACCCGGCTCGACTTCAAAAGGGTCGCGAACTGCTACGATTTTGTCCCCCGGGGATTGGCCATGTTTTTCAATTAAAAACTTTTGCCAATCCTTCTGAAAATTCCGCCCCAGATCCTCTCCCTGGCGAGCGATTTTTTCGAACGCGCAGCGCACGGCTTCCCGCAGTTCCTCCTCATCTCCCGCGCGTCCGGTGCGAAGGGCGTGGTAAAAGATCCCTTCACAACGCGCCCTGCGGATCAGGGATAAAGGCAGCTCGCTGGCGACCAGGATAATGCCCAGGTTTTTATCACACTGCTTAAGGATGGGAATCAGTTCGGTGGCCAGCAATTCATCGAATTTCGGGCTCAGCAGAACAACCTGCGCCGTTTTTTTCAGAATTCCATAAAGGGCGCCTGCCGCCGAATTGGGAACCGTAACCTGGTAGCCAGCTTTGATGAACAATTCCGCCATCCGTTTCCTGGTGACGACATTCTCGTCAGCTATCAGAACCCCCTGGACCGCCATGCGACTGTTTCTCCTCTGCTTGATCTCAGCGAATCCATGCCATATCCGTCATGAATCGCTCGTCTTCAGTTTCATCCCGGGCCTGTCAAAATGCGGCAGCCAGTCGAGTGCATATCTGCCGGGGTCCTGTCGGTTTTGAAATAATGAGATTGCACTGAACGTACCAAAATTTGATTTTCTTTATT
This sequence comes from Desulfuromonadales bacterium, assembly GCA_035269105.1. GTDB lineage: Bacteria > Desulfobacterota > Desulfuromonadia > Desulfuromonadales > BM103 > JAQYVZ01. Next base: position 9,529 of record DATFJP010000206.1, on the reverse strand, counting down.
TTCCTTCTCAAGTCATTGAATCTATGGAGTTTTACAGAAAGGTTGCGACTCGATTTCCGGACAGAGTCGGTCCAACCGTATAAAAGTTGTATACGTTTTGGTGTATACAATTTGCCGATTGACCAAGACTAGACCCCCAAACACTTGTTTTTATTATATAATTAACCATATTTTGGCTGTATATTTTATTCATACACCCGCTTTGCGAACAATTGCCATCGAAACTCGGCCTTTTTATCCCGGTACAGACAATGAGACGCCCCGTGCTCCGCTTTGCAGAACATGAGGCGTTTTTTTTCAGGTGCCCTGTTCCCGGCTGGGTTTCTGCCGGACCCGGCTTTTAGCGAACGCCGACGCCCTGGCGCCTGGGCTTGCGTTTGGCCAGGGATTCCTTGATGAAGGCGGTCAGCATCATGACGCTGGGCACCAGCTGCACGACGACGATCAGGGCGCAGAAACCAAGGAACAGGCCAATCAGCAGGCCGCTCGAGTAGGTCCGGCTGGTGTCCACATAACCGCTCGCCGCAAGGGCCTGGGCCTGGGCCAGAAATAGAATCATCGGGACTGTGATCAGGGCTTTCAGGGTTTTCATGATCTTGCTCGCTTTCTGTCTGGTTCGGTTAAGGGCGGCGCGTCGTGTCCGGCGCGCCGTCGTTGGGGTTGCCCGCTCTGACAGAGGGCGCCTAGCGGACGCCGACTCCCTGGCGGCGCGGTTTGGCTTCCTTGCTCAAGGCACCCTTGATGAAGCCGTAGAGCATGATCAGCGACGGGATCAGCTGCATGACCACGATCAGGGCGCAGAAGCCGAGGAACAGGCCGATCAACAGGCCGCTCGAGTAGGTCCGGCTGGTGTCCACGTAGCCGCTCGCCGCCCAGACGGGGCTGCTGGCAAACAGAGTCGCAATCGCTGCGGTGCAGGTGGTCTTGAGATGTTTCATGATGTCCTCCTTGAGGCAAAAGCCGGTTTCGGGTTATCGGTGACAGCCGGTTACGATTGATGTTCGTCCTGTTCAATGGCGCAGCGCACCGCCTCGCTCAGTTCCACTTCGTCTTCCGGCTGTCCGGTCCTGAGGGCGTGGTAAAAGATGCCTTCGCTGCGCGCCCGGCGGACCAGGGAAAGCGGCAGTTCACTGGCGACCAGAATGATCTTGAGGTGGCGGTTGCATTGTTTGAGGATCGGGATCAGGTCGGTGGCCGAGAACTCGTCGAGGCGGGTGCCGAGCAAGACCACCCGGGCGGTTTTCTTCAGGGTGCCGTACAGAACCGCCGCCGCTGAGCCGGTCGCCGTTACCTGATAGCCCTCGCGACTGAGCTGCTCGGCCATTTTCTGGCGGGCGGCCTGATCGTCGTCGGCAATGAGTATTCCGTGGCTGGTCATGATCGAATCTCCTCGTACGGCAGCAGAAGTTTGCAGGTGACCTAGTCGGACTTGACCGTGGACGACCTGGTTTCGCTGGAGAAGACGCCTTTGAGCATACCGAACAGCAGGATGGCGGCCGGCACCAGCTGGGTGATGATGATCACGGCAAAGAAGCCGGCAAACAGGTAGACCAGAAGACCAGCCTCCTGGCCAGTGGCACCGGCGGCGGCGTAGGCGGCAGAAGCATTGGTGAAGAGCATCAGGGCAACGGTTTTCAGGATGGTTTTCATGACGACCTCCATGGATCGCAAGTTGTCGGGAGGGTTCCCGCTCATTGGTTTTGGCGTTTGTCTCTTTAGAAGAGCAATCAGCGTACCAAATCTTAAGAATCAGTAATGTTTATTTGTAAGCTACTGAATCAGAAGGTTTATTTTGTAAGGGCAGGCTTGACGAAGACGGTTGGAAAAGGTACGACCAAGCTGGCAATGTATAGCCGGGATATACGTCTGGGTAACATTAAGGTGGGGAAGCTTGAACGGAATCTGAACAAAGGATTGAAATCAATCAGGAAAATCGATATTCCCTCACTGTATATGGGAAATATACAGTCTATGCCAACAGTCTGCCAAGAAGACTGTTTACAAATGACAAGCCATTAAAATCATAAAGACTTTTGCCAAAAACAAAAAAGATATGCACCCGTAAGAGGATGCATATCTTTTTCATTCGGACGCCGTTTTTTTCTTCAAAAACTGGCCATTTTAGCTGGCGCGAACCATTTTCAGGCCTTCATTCGACAACCCGCTGCCTGGTATTGATGCCTTGCTTTTTCAGCAAAGCCTGGAAATTGGGCCGTTGCATGCCAACGTCCTCGGCGGCTCTTGTGATATTCCAGCTATTGCGCTCAAGAGCTTTCAGCAGAAAGGCTTTTTCCAGTGGATCAACCGCCTGCTCGCGCAGAATGCGTTTGCGCTCCTTCAGTTCGTCGGCATTGCGGGGGACTTCCATATCTGAAGTGTCAATGCTGCCAAGATCTTCGGCCGACATTTCGAGGTCGCTCCGCTGCAGGAAATCACTCTGGGTGAGAACAACGGCGCGTTCGATGAGATTTTCCAGTTCCCGCACATTGCCGGGAAAGTTGTAAGCCTCCAACAGTTCCAGGACCTCGGGACTGAAACCACGCACTTCCTTATTGTTCTTTTCGGCGAATTTTCTGAGGAAATAGCCGGCCAGCCGCGTCAGGTCGCCCTTGCGATCGCGCAGTGCCGGCAGTTCCACCGGGATGATATTGAGCCGGAAAAACAGATCGTCCCGAAAACTTCCTTCATCGACCATGACCTTCAGATTGGCGTTGGTTGCGGCCACCAGTCTGATATTGATGGAAATCGACTTGGTCCCGCCGATCGGGGTCACTTCCCGCTGCTGCAGCACGCGCAGCAGTTTGGCCTGGGTGGCCAGGCTGAGGTTGCCGATCTCGTCAAGCATCAGGGTGCCGCCGTCGGCGATTTCGAACAGGCCCCGCTTGGTCTGGACCGCACCGGTGAATGACCCCTTGACGTGGCCGAACAGTTCGCTCTCCAGCAGACTTTCCGCCAGAGCCGTACAGTCGACGGCGACAAAGGGCTGTTCCCGCCGCAGGCTGTGTTCATGAATGGCGCGGGCGACCAGTTCCTTGCCGGTTCCGCTCTCGCCGGTGACCAGAACCGTGCTGTCCGACTGTGCCACCTGCAGGATTCGCTGATAGACTTTCTGCATCTCCCGGCTCTCGCCGATCAATGCTCCGAAACCATGGGATTCATTGAGTTCCCGACGAAGATAGACTTCGTCGAGCAGGATGGCCCTGGTCTCCAGGGCCTTGCCCACCTTCTGCAGGATTTCTTCGTTGGCAAAGGGTTTGGCCAGATAATCGGCGGCACCGCTTTTCATGACCTCGACCGCGTTGTCAATGGCGGCGTAACCGGTAATCAGAATAACCGGCAGATCCGGGTGTTCGGACTTGATGGCCTGCAGCACTTCCAGGCCGCTCATCCCGGGCATTTTGAGATCGGTTATGATCAGGTCGAAATCCCTTGTCTCCAGGCAGTCGAGAGCCTGGCGTCCACTGCTCAGGGTCTCCACCAGGTAGCCTTCGGCGTTGAGAATACGCTGCAGGCCTTCCCGAATGACTTTGTCGTCGTCGACAACCAGGACGCGCTCTTGCTTCATGCTGCTACCCGAGTGAAGGAAAGGAGAAAAGGCTTTCTTTAAATCTAGACATTATAATATTTTCAGACTGATTACCAAGCATTAAATTTCCTGCCGATACGGACCTTCATTCAGATCTGCCTCTTCAAATTCTACCAGCTGGGATCGCAGGGGTGTCGAAACAGGCAGATCAATGGTAAAAGTGGTGCCTTCGCCGACCATGCTCCTGACATTGATGCGTCCGCCGTGATTCTGGATGATGCCGTAAGAAACCGACAAACCGAGACCGGTCCCGCCGATTCCCTCCTCGTTGGCCCCTTTGGTCGTAAAAAATGGATCGAAAATCTTCGGCAGGTCCTGTTCGGCGATGCCGTAACCCGTATCGGTGATCGAGGTCCTGATACAGTCCTGACTGCGATCATAACCGATCCCGATGCTCAGGGTCCCCCCATCCGGCATGGCCTGACTGGCATTGACCAGCATGTTGATGAAGACCTGCTCGATCTGGGTCGGGTCCACGGCAATCTCGGGCAGATCAGCCTGATAGTCTCTGACGATCTCGATATTGTTCATACTTGCCTGGTGTTCGAACAACGCCAGGGTATTCCCCATGATTTCGGTGATGGAACGGGGCTGCTTGTCTGGTATGGAAGTTCGGGAAAATTCCAGCAGCCGCTTGACGATTTCGGCGCAGCGCTCCGTCTCGCGGACGACAACGGCGGCATCCTCTCGCAATTGCTGATCAAGCTGCTTATTGTTGAGGAACAGGGTCCCGTACATCAGGATACCGGAAAGCGGGTTGTTGATTTCATGGGCAATGCCGGCAACCAGCTGGCCAAGGGAAGCAAGTTTCTCCGAGCGCACCAGCTGCGCATGGACTTCAGCAATCTCAGCAGTGCGTTCCTGCACCTTGGTCTCCAGGGTTCCTGTAAGCTGCAGATATTCGTCCCGCGAATTTTTGAGCTTGACCGTCATTTCGTTGAAGGCATCGGCCAATTCACCCATCTCGTCTTTCGCATCCAGGTCGACCTGGCTGTCCAGTTCCATTTTGGAAACCTTGCGTGCATGCAGCAGCAGGGTATCGACCGGCATGATGACCAGATGCTGGGTCAGCCAGGTCAGACAGACGACGGTCAGGAATAAAAGGAAGATGGCAAAGGCAATGATGTTGTTGCGGTAGCTGCCGGCCTGCGCCACCATATTCTGCAATGAACTTTGAACTTCCAGGATACCGAGAATCCGCTCTTCTTTGGAATGAACATGGCAGGCCGCCGTATAGCAGGAAGGCTCATTGTAGATTTCCGTGGTAACGCTCAGGATCTCTTTCCGGTTGCAATCCTGAAAGACCTTCCGGTCATTGCGCAATACCGGGATCGCCTGCGGCATGCCCTCGGCATGACATTGCCGGCAGCGGGCAGCCAGTTCATCGAGGTTTTTCCCATTCTCATTCGGCTGGGTTGAAAAATAGACCATGCCCTGCATACTGAACAGACGAATGCGCTCGATCTTTTCGTGCTTGCTGACCTCCTCCATCATCTGGTAGACGCGGTCGCGGTTGTCCTCGAGCATGTGGTTATGCGTGGTATACAGCAAAATCTCGCTGACGCTCTCCACCTCGTTCATCGCTTCCTGAAAGAAGGCCTCTTTGAGAGTGCTGAGGTTAACCAGGGCAAACAGTGTGATGGCCAGCACCAGCACAATGCCGGTACTGATACTGAATTTGCTGATCAGACTCTGCCGAAAGGTATTGAAGCGCGCCATGAAAAATCCGCACCCGAAAACGAAAGCAGCGGTTGAACCGGGCAGGCCAAGGCCTGTTGCCGGCAGGGAATCGTTACAAAAAACTAATGATGACTGATTTAGATACTATACGCCGAGCGGGAACCCGAGCGCAACAGCCTTCTTGCGACCGCTAAATTTTCACGGTCTTATAGAGGAAATTCTTGAATTTGTAAAAGCGCCTCTGCTCCTTTTCGTCGGTGCTGCCCGGATCGCAGGCCCTGAGCCGCCGGGCGACTTCCGGCATGGAATGAGCCCCCCGGCGCCGTACGGTCTCGATGATCTGGCGAACGGCATCCCGGGTCATCTGTTTCTCGGAGAACGGCTGGTGAATCAGGGACCAGAAATCACCCTCCTCGGCCTCGATCCGGTTCAGGATCCGCTCGGCCAGGGAATGTTCGGCAGTTCCTGCAGCCTGCCGCCGGCGGTTTTCCTCCCCGGCAGCCTTTTCGAGGTCCCGAACGCTGATCGTCGACCCGGTCCGGAACAGCAGGGAGCGCAGCAGCAACGAACGCAACTCCCTGATATTGCCCGAATAGTCGTGTTCAGACAAAAAGCGCAGCGCCTTTTGCTCAATACCGGGAACCTCCGTTGCAGCTTCTGCGGGCCGGCAGTAAAGGCGGTGCAGCTGGCCGAGCAGGTGAATCGCCAGATCCGGGATATCCTCCCGCCGCTCGTTCAGGCTGGGGACCTCGATGGTCAATTCGGAAAGGCGGTAGTACAGGTCCTCCCGGAAACGGCCCTGGTCAATCAGGGTGCGCAGATCCTGATTGGTGGCGGCGACCAAGAGCACCCGCCCGTAGCGGGTACGATTTTCGCCCAGCCGCACGAAGCTGCCGTTGTCCAGAAAGCGGAGCAGCTGCACCTGGGTCTTCGGGTCGGCATCGCCGATTTCATCCAGAAAGACCACGCCGCCGTTGGCCTCCTCCAGAATGCCACGCCGGTCGGTGTGAGCCCCCGTGAAAGCGCCACGCTTGTGGCCGAAGAGTTCGGAATAGGTGAGTTCCCCACTGTAGGCTGCGATATTGCTTTTGGTCATGGGCAGCTGCTGATGCTTGCCAACTTCCTGTTGAAACATTTCGTTCAGACGGGAATACAGGTTATTGAACAGAAATTCCTTGCCGCTGCCCGTTTCGCCGGTGATCAGGATGGTCGGCAGACCGAAAGTCGCCTCCCGCAGGTCCATCTGCCGCCAGCGGGTAATGCGGCTGAACAGGGAAGGGCTGATGGTTTCAATGGTCGCCACCACCTCGCGTGCCCGGGGCGAATTGCCGATCAGGTTGCCCAGGCGGTAGGATGATATCTTCGGGTCCCGATAGGTGACGTCGCTGCGCAGCTGCTGGATTTCCGTCGTCAGACGCTCGATCTGCAGCAGTCCGGCCAGATGGCGGGCGATCATCTGCACGATGATCTGCAAAATGCGCAGGTGCTCCTCGGTAAAATAATAGGGGTTCAGACTGTTCAGGCAGATAACTGCCAGGACCTGATCTTCAAGGCTGATCGGTACGGCGATTTCACTGCGGATAACTTCCGTCACCTGAAAATAAAATTCGCCCTCGGCCTTCTCCTGCAGCGTATCGCCGACGATGCCGGGCTGCCGAAGATGGGCGGCTAAACCCGTCAGGCTGCGCTCATCGCCGGGCAGTTCACTGCCGCCGATCCGCAGAGGTGGGATATTGCGCTTCAGCCACTCTTTGCTCTTGGCGCCGACCAGGGTACCATCTGCTTCTTCGACGATCAGCAGGGACTCGCCTTCCCGCTCCTGAACCAGGGCAATACTGCCGGTATCGGCACCGATCAGCTCCGTCGCCTTGGCCAGAACCCGGTTGAGAAAAGCCTGCGGCCCTTCGAAGCCCTCCTGCAGCAGATCATTGATTTCCGAAAGCACCTGGATTTCCATATGCTCATCGCCGATCTCCTGCACCACGCGCTGCGCCATCTCGGCATGAGATTCCAGCAGGCCCCGCTCGAAGGGAGTGAACTGGTAAGGCTCACGGGTAAAATAGTTAACCACGCAGACCACCCTGCGGGTCTGCGGATCGTACCGGGGCACCATGTAGAGAGAATTCAGGCCGATCTGATCGGTCAAATACTGTTTTTGCAGGGCCTGGCTCTGCAGGTCCGCAAAGTAAAGGGGGGTGAGCAGGCGGTCGTCAATGATCTTGCCTTCCTGGCTGATGTAGCGGGCCAGCAGCGAGCTCCCCTCCCGCAGGTCGATCATGCCTTCCCGTTCATACAATCGCTTCATCTCCCGGTCCTGCGAATAGGCGGCCAGGATCTGCAGACCCTGGCCCTGGCTCTCTTCCGGAAAACGCACCGGAACCAGAACCGAAGCCAGAGTCAGCTTGTCGATCAGGCGGACAGCTGACTTCATCATGGTGCGCGCCGCTTCGGTCTTGCGCGCTTCATCCACCCGTCTGGCCAGAACCATCTGCTGGTGATGTTTGCGCGCCTGATCAAGGATGGAAACCACTTGCGACAGGAAACTCCGCAAACGCTCCCGCTCCCGAATCCCGGGCAGGATGCCGGCACGCTCGCTATCAATGCAGAGCACGCCGATTGATCGGCCGCCATGCAGCAGGGGAATCTGATAGGTGGATTGGATCCGGAATTCTTCAGCGATGCGTCGGACCGGCGGCGGCAGGGCTTCCACGCTCTCAATTTCGTTTTCACGGCCTTCGATATAAACCTGGGACACCAGAAAATCGGGCCCGGTCAGCGGAAAAGCCCGTTCGCGAACCGTTGCGCGGACATGGCCCGTGGCCAGGCTGCAGGTCAATGTGCCGCTGGTCAAGTCCTCAAGGTATAGGCGGCAGCGCGACAGGCCGGTCAGAAGCGGCACCGATTCGCCGATGACATGGAGGATGTCAGCAAGATTTTCCTTGTTGAAACCGAGGATCTTGTCGACCTGTTCAGCCAGAACCTGCTCGGTACGATCCATCAGTCAACCTTTTGGCAGATGTTTCCCTCAACGTTTTGTGTAAATTTCCTACTCATAGAATATACTTTACACAGCAGTCGCCTGTAAAGCCTGCTTGCCATTAAAACATTGTGAAATCGACCATTTTGGGGAATATGGCTAGAGACTGGTGACCTTCTGGCGGGAGGTGCTGAGGTGGACAGGCATCCCAATATGCTGCTGATTGGCAAGGCAAAGGCGGTCCGGACCGGTGCGAAAATTCGTTGACGAAAGAGACCTTGCCGGTCTCAGAGTCCGAAGCGGGCCAGGGTGGCCGGCGGCGCCAGATCGTAATGGCTGAACTCCATGGTAAAGGTGCCCCGGCCCTGGCTGGCGCTGCGCAGTTCGGTCATGTAGCCGAACATTTCCGATAACGGTACGCTGGCCTTGATGATGTCGATAGCGCCTTGCGCGGCGTGCCCTTCGACCCGTCCGCGTTTCTGCTGCAGGCCGCCGAGGACCTTCCCGGAACATTCATTCGGCACGGTTATTTCAAGGCCCATGACCGGTTCGAGCAGGGTCGGCTTGGCCCGTCTGGCCGCTTCCATCATGCCGCGCTGGGCAGCGGCCCTGATGCCCATGGCCGAAGTGGCGCCGGCTTCATAGGGCAGATCCTTGACAGCAATTTCCAGGTCGACCAGCGGATATCCGGCCAGGACACCTGACTGGGTGGCCTGCTGAAGAGTCTCTTCCAGAGCCAGCCGGATCTCCTCCGGCAGGCCGGCCGCGAAATGCTCGGGCCAGCGGTAACGCACCCCCTCGCCGCGCGGCAATGGTTTGAGATGCAGCGTCACCTCGCCTTTGTGAGAACGATTCTCCAGGTCCCGTTCAAAAATCTCCCGGTGGGTCACCGGAGCCGTCACCGTTTCCCGGTAGACGACCTGCGGCTGGCCGGCATTGACTTCTACCCCGAAATCCCGCTTGAGCCTGGTCAGGACGACGTCGAGGTGCAGTTCTCCCATACCGGTCAGTACCGTCTGGCCGGTGCTTTCGTCCTCGCGCACCCGGAAGGTCGGATCTTCCCATTGCAGCTTTTCCAGGGAATGCATCAGCTTGTCACGGTCCTGGACTTTCCGGGGCTCTACCGCCAGGGACACCACAGGCTCGGCGACCGTCAGGCCTTCCAGCTGGAGCGGATGGTCCGGATCGGTCAACGCATCGCCGGTCAGAGCCTGTTTCAGGCCGGTCGCCGCCACGATGTCTCCCGCCCGGGCGAAATCCAGCCGCTCACGCTTGTGGGCATGCAT
>DATFJP010000205.1:0-2703 GCA_035269105.1 Desulfuromonadales bacterium | reverse complement strand
ACGGTCACCAGGCGCGTCGCGATGTCCCTTGGCATCTTCATGCGGGCGTAGTGAATCCGAAGCAGCGCACGCAGCAGCTCAACGTCGTTGGATATCAGGTCAGGCGCGATGCGATAGACCGCCCGCAGAATGAAATCCCGGGTGCCGTTATCGCCCATCGGCTCGGTTGCGGTGAGTTGCTGCGCCTGGTAGACGGCGTCCAGCAGGCCGGGGTCCATTTGCTCCAGGACCGGATAGCTCAGGTCTGGGAAGATCCGGCCCAGGCTGAACGAAAGCTGACGACCAGCGTTCAGCAGGTCGTACGGCAAACTCTCGAGGTCAGGGCTTGGCAGCCTTAGAATGACGGACAGCTCGGTCTGCTCGCCTCGATCCCAGGCTTCTCGATACCGAGATTCATAGGCAAACCTAAACTCGACTGGATCGTCAAAATCGATCAAATCGAAACCCCGCTGCCGCAGCGCCAGGGCCAACTGCTCCTCGGCAAGCAGACCGTCCGGATCGGATGCCAGAGTCAGCCGACTCACCCCCGGGATGAATTCGGCCAGGATGGGATCACGCCAGCTGCTCATTGCTGTCGCTCCATGCCGATCTGAAGAGCCAGTAACGGCCTGATCTCGGGAAGAATCCCGCGCACTTGTTCAAGTTCGGACTCCCAGAGACCCTTTTCGGCCTCACACTGCCGCCGGCGATAGTTGCGGACCTCCGGCAGGCCGATCTGCTCGATAGCTCGTTGGCGCGCCTCGAAGGAACGTTGCCCGCGTTCCTGTTCCTGCTGGATGGCTTCCAGATGCCGGCTCTTGAGTGCATCGAATACTTTCTGCCCAGCCGTTTCGGCCGCGGTGGTGAGCCCATGCAGCACGTTGTGGGAGATCTCGTTGTCCAGCGTGCCCTCGATCTTCGGGTCGGTGCTCTGCAGCGTATTCCAGACATGTCGTGCTGTCGGCAGAAAAAGCTTGCCATCCGTGCTGACAAAAACACTCAGGAATCCACGACGAATAGCCGGCAATCGGATTTTTTCCGTCTCCCCCGCCAGTCCGCACTGCACCCGAATCTCGAATAACCCGAACGAACCCTGAAGCCCAGCAGGCAAACCGTCCAGGCTGATGCGCGGAATGGGCTGACCGGGAACGATCAGCGGCAACTTCAGCACCAGTTCCCGAATTTTTCTGTTCTCCAGATTCAACAGGGTCGCGTCGGCCAGGCGCACGGCATCCTTCGCACGGAAAACGCACTTGCGCTGAACAGTCCCATCCGGCCACTCCAGATCCCACCAGGACCGCTTGTGAGTCGCAGTTCCGCCATTCCCGGCAATGTAGGCTACCGTCATTCGCTCTATCCAGTCCGGTAGGGGGTGGGATCGCAGGGCCTCAGCCAGCTTGGCGTCGGGGTGTTCGGCAAGACCGTAGATGGCGGAGGATTCCCGAGCATGGTGTATCTCTTCCCGCAGCTGTTTCATGGTCTGTTCCACGGAGTGCTCGATTTCATCGGGGTTGAGAAGAGCGCTGGTGAACATGCCCTCGAACATCTCACCCGCGTTCGCGGAATCCAGCACATCGCCGGTCTTGTCGATCCCGAATTCTTTGAAAATAATGCCCAGTTTTTGCTCAAGAACCTCTCGGACCCTAAACTCCACCGAATCCTCAAACACAAAATTGATCGCTCGCACCACTTTCGGCTGGCCGATCCGATCGACGCGACCGATTCGCTGCTCCAGCCGCATGGGATTCCAGGGAATGTCGTAATTAATAACCACATGGGCGAATTGGAGATTCAAACCCTCGCCGCCGGCATCCGTGGAAATCAGTACACGGCATTCATTGCGAAAGCTCTCCTGCGCCTGTTTTCGTTCATCCATACCCATGCTGCCATTCAGAATGGCCACGGATATCCCCCGCGCTTCAAGGAACACCCTGAGCATTCCCTGGGTTGGTACGAATTCCGTGAAAATCAGCACCTTCAGGTCCGGATCGCTCTCTTCGGCCTGCAACCGATAAATCCAGTCGATCAGCGCCTCGGCCTTGGCATCGGTTCCGGCCTGTTCGCATTTCTCCGCCAAACTTAACAACGCCTCGACCTCGCCCGCCTCGGACTCTAGAGCCGCCGCGTGCGACCCGATCAGTTCATCCAGAAGTGCCTGACCGTCCAGATCATATAATTCTTCGAAATCCTCGGCATCTTCCAGCCCGGCGTCCAGGCTTTCCAGGTGTCGGCTGGCCTGTATCTGGCCTTCCGTCAGCGCGTTCAGGCGCCGGTTCAGGGTTGTCCTGATGGCGCTTGTACTGGAAACCATCAGCCGCTGCATCAGGATCATCAGGAAGCCTATATGGCGCTTTTTCTCGCGCATCGCCTGGTTATAGCCTTCGCGGGCGTATTCCGTTACGCCTTCATACAGCTGCCGCTGAAGTTCATGGCGGGAGGTCCAGGCGACGGGCGCAGTTTCGGTCTTGCGCGGTTTGAACAACGGCTGCCCGTTAGCATCGATGGCATCCCGCTTTTCGGTCCGGATCACGTAGGGCGCCACCCGCTCCCGAGAAATGCTCTCCGGTTCGGGAAAGGCCTCCTCGTCGAGCAGACTCATAAGCCGATGGAAAGCATCAGTCTTGCCCTGGTGCGGCGTGGCAGAAAGCAGCAGGAGGTAGGGTGCCGACCCGGCCAGGCCTTTACCCAGACGGTAGCGGGCGACCTGTTCCGTACTGCCGCCCA
>DATFJP010000204.1:0-14592 GCA_035269105.1 Desulfuromonadales bacterium | reverse complement strand
GGAAGTGGCCCGGGCTTCCTGCATTTTACCGAGCCGGTAGCAAAGGGCCGCCCAGATGGCCGCGAGTGGAACGGCGAGGTAAGCGATACCGGACAGACCGAATCCCAATGCCTGCAATCCGGTGTAGGCCCAGGCGCTGATGACGTCGCCGCTGCGGTAGACGGCCGTGTCGATGACGTTCTTGGATTTGTATTTCTCCTCTTCGTCGAGCACCACGAACAGCATCTCCCGCGAGGGCTTCATGATGGCGTAATTGCCGGCCCGGCGGACGACCTGAACCATCACCAGCACCCCGAGCAGGGGCGCCATCCCCAGCAGCAGAAAACCGCCGGCCAGCAGCAGCGGGATCAGGGCCAGAGACCAGCCAAGGCCGAGCGCTTTGACGATTCGGCCGGTCAGAAACACCTGGATGACGATCGTCAAGGCGTTGGTCGCAAAGTCCATGGCGGCGAACAGGGTTGTGCGCTTGGCCGGATCATTGAAATTGGTCTCGATGATATGCGCCTGCTGGAAATACAGGAAGGTGGACAAAGTCGTGTAGAGCAGGATCAGCAGGCAGATGCCCAGCAGGTAGGGAGATTTTCCCAGCAGGCGAAGGCCGGCCAGGGCGGTGCCGCCCAGGCCGGCTTGCCGGTCCGGCGCTTCTCCGGTTGCTCCGCCGGCCGGTTGCCAATCCTGCTCCTGCCGCCAGGCGATCAGTCGGTAGATGCAAAAAACCGCCCAGCCGAGGCCGGCGGCGGAAATCGGCAGGAGATTGGTCGGGCCCAGCGGAATCGCCAGGACCGCGGTCACGGCGGGGCCCGCCAGAGCGCCCGCCGTGCCGCCGGCGGCGATGAAGCCGAACAGGCGCTTGGCCTGGGCATTGCTGAAAATATCGGCCATGAAGCTCCAGAAAACGGAAACGATGAACAGGTTGAAAACGCTGGTCCAGATGAAAAAAGCCCGCGCTACCCAGACATGGGTCAGTCCGGACCGGAACAGGACGAAGAAAATCAGCAGATTGACGATGAAGAAAAAATAGACCAGCGGCAGAAACCTTTGTCGGGCATAGCGGGAGGTGACCCAGCCGAACAGGGGAATGGCACACAACATGACCAGGAAAGTCCCGGTGAACAGCCACTGCAGATTATCCACGCCGCCGGCAATGCCCATCTCGTCGCGCATCGGCCGGACGATGTAGTAGGAGCAGAGCAGGGCGAAAAAATAACTGAAGGCCCAGAGCAGGGGGCGGATTTCCGCGGGCTCGACCCTGACCAGCCGCATCAGCTGGTGGCGAAGCGATGAAATGGCGGTTTTCGCTGGCTTGACCATAGGTGTTTTCTCGTCGCGTCCCTTCTGACCCTCCCAGTATAAAGGCAAATCCCCAGGTTCGCCAAAATTGACCGGGGCGACGAACTGATCCTTGTGCAGTCTGGTAAAATAAAGATCGGTATTTCAGGCGGAGGTGAAGGTATGAAAATGATCTGGTGGCTGAACGTGTTCGCTATGCTGCTGGCGGCCGGTCCCTCTCTGGCGCTCGAAGTGGTCTCTCTGGCCCCGACCCGGGGAGCGCCCGGGACTCTGGTGGAAGTGGGCGGCGGACCTTTCTCGATGGCGACTGAAGTTTTCCTGGGGGAACAATATGTCCCCCCACTGCGGGTTGCTGAAGGCAGCCTGGAATTCACCGTGCCCTACCTGACGCCGGGCAACTATCTGCTCACCGTTCAGGACGGGACGGAAATTGCAGCGCAGAACTACAGCTTCGAAGTTATGGCACCGACCCCGCAGATCAGCGGCCTCGATCCCCAAAACCTCGATGTCTGCCGTCCCGGACCCGAGGTTCCGCTGCAGGTTGCAGGGCGCAACTTTCTGGCGGGAGCGGTGGTCTTGATCGATGACGTGGTCGTGCCGACCACGGTCGTTGACGACACCCGTCTCGAGGCCCGCCTGCAGGGTCTCCGGCAGCCCGGAGTCTACGGCGTGAAGGTGCGCAATCCGGATGGCGCGGCCTCTTTGCCGCATTCGCTCTGGGTGGACAGCATTCCGGAAATCATCAGCGTCGAACAGGGAGCGGAATTCGTCAATTACTACGAGGTGGTGATCCACGGCAAGAATTTCCTGGCCGGCTCCAGCCTGGTGGTGAGGGAACCGGAGGACAGCACCATCGGCCAGGCCTGGCGGCAGTTCTCCTTCGCTGCCCGGCCCGACCGCGGCGGCTTCGGCGGCGGCAATACCATTGCGCCGCAGCGGGACCGGCTGGTCTACGTCGACTGCCGGACCCTGATCTATTATCGCTATCCCAATATCTCGCAGGAGAAGGAACTGGAATTGACGGTGATCAACCCGGAAGGGCACAAAACCGACCCCTACTCTGTCTCTTTGCCCTGATTCCTTCCCGGTGCGCTTCCTCTGCAGAGCTAAAGCTCCGTCTGACGCAGCCGCAGCGCATTGCCGACCACCGAAACGGAACTCATGCTCATGGCCGCTGCAGCGATCATCGGGCTGAGCAGCAGGCCGAAAAAGGGATAGAGGATACCGGCGGCGATCGGCACCCCGAGGCTGTTATAGACGAAGGCGAAGAACAGGTTCTGACGGATGTTGCGCATGGTGGCGCGGCTGAGCCGTACCGCCTTGACGATGCCGGTCAGTTCGCCTTTGACCAGGGTGATGCCGGCACTTTCCATGGCCACTTCCGTCCCGGATCCCATGGCGATGCCGACGTGCGCCTGAGCCAGCGCCGGCGCATCGTTGATGCCGTCGCCCGCCATGGCCACGGTGCTGCCCTCATCGCGCAGCTGCTTGACGATTTCGTTCTTGCGGTCCGGGGAGACCTCGGCTTCAACCTCGTCGATGTTCAGTTGTTCGGCCACCGCCCGTGCAGTGGTCTCGTTGTCACCGGTCAGCATCACGATCCGCAGGCCCATCTCGTGCAGGGCCTCGATCGCTTCGGGCGTCGATTCCTTGATCGGGTCGGAAACGCCTAAAACACCAGCCGGCTTGCCGTCGATGGCGACGAACATGGCGGTGGCGCCTTCCTTGCGCAGATCCTCGGCCTGGTCGATCAGCTCTTCCGCGTCGATCGAGAGCTCTTCGAACAGTTTCCGATTACCGACCGCCACCTTGCGGCCGTCGGTCTTGCCGACCACGCCTTGGCCGGTTATGGCCTCGAACTCATCGGTCCCGGATAATTTCAGGTCCTTTTCCTTGGCGGCGGCAACGATCGCCTCGGCCAGGGGATGCTCACTGCCTTGTTCCAGGCTGGCCGCCAGGCGCAGCAGGTCGTCCTCGGCGAGGTCCCCGACGGCCTCGACCGTGGTCAGTTTCGGTTTGCCCTCGGTCAGGGTGCCGGTCTTGTCCACCACCAGGGTGTCGATCTTCTCCATCGTTTCCAGGGATTCGGCGTTCTTGATCAGGACGCCGGAGGTCGCGCCCTTGCCGGTGCCGACCATGATCGACATGGGCGTGGCCAGCCCCAGGGCGCAGGGGCAGGCGATAATCAGCACCGCCACGGCGTTGACCAGGGCGTGGGTCAGGCGCGGCTCGGGCCCGACCAGCGCCCAGACGACAAAGGTGATGATGCTGACCCCGACCACGGCCGGCACGAAGTAGGCGGCGACCTTGTCGGCCAGGCCCTGGATCGGCGCCCGGCTGCGCTGGGCCTCGCGGACCATCTGGACAATCTGCGCCAGCATGGTGTCGCGACCGACCCGTTCGGCCTGCATGATGAAGCTGCCGCTCTTGTTCAGGGTGCCGCCGGTCACTTCATCCTCTTGGCCTTTCTCGACCGGCAAAGGTTCGCCGGTGACCATCGACTCGTCGAGGGTGCTCGAGCCTTCGTCGATAACGCCGTCGACCGGCACCTTCTCGCCGGGCCGGACGCGCAGCCGGTCGCCTTCCTGCACGTCCTCGAGCGGGATGTCCTCCTCGCTGCCGTCCTCGCGAACGATGCGGGCGGTTTTCGGCGCCAGGTTGAGCAGGGCGCGAATCGCGCCGCTGGTGCGCTGGCGGGCCCGCTGCTCGAGCATCTGGCCGAGCAGGACCAGGGTGATGATCACCGCCGCGGCCTCGAAGTAGACCGCGACGTTGCCGTCGGGTCCCCGGAAGGAAGCGGGGAACAGATCCGGAAAGAAGGTTGCGAACAGGCTGTAGAGGTAGGCGACGCCGGTACCGATAGCGATCAGGGTGAACATGTTGAGCTTGCGGGTGACCAGCGACTTCCAACCGCGCACGAAGAACGGCTTGCCGCCCCAGAGCACCACCGGCGTGGCCAGGACCAGCTGAATCCAGACCTGAGCCTGCTTGGAGAGGAGCTGATTCAGGTTGACGCCGGGGATCGCCTCCGACATGGCGATCACGAAGACCGGCAGGGTCAGAACCAGGCAGACCCAGAAGCGCCGGGTCATCGACTTGAGCTCGGGGTTCTCTTCTTCCTCGGCGCTGACCTCCTTCGGTTCGAGGTCCATGCCGCATTCCGGGCAGTCGCCGGGACCGACCTGTTCGACTTCCGGGTGCATGGGACAGGTGTAGAGGCGTTGATCGTTTTTCGCCGCTTTTTTTTCTGATTTTTTCTTGTCCGGGTAGGCCGTCGGCTCCTTCTCGAATTTCTGCAGGCACTTCTCCGAGCAGAAATAGTAAGTTTCGCCTTTGTGCTCAGTCTTGCCGGCGGCTTCTTCCGGTTCGACGCTCATGCCACAGACCGGATCTTTCACGGTGTTTCCTCCTGGCGTTGACTGGGAGATAAACTCGGCGTTAACTAAGGCCGAAGCGTCGGACTGTGCTTCGATTCCAACCGCCGACGCGGGCCAACATTCCTTCTGCAAAGAATATCAGATGAGGCAGAAAAGCAAATGAACAGGAAAAGATATGATTCACCCGCAATAAACAATCCTCCCGGCGACGGTTTCTCCGCCAGCGCTGATCCTGTAGGCGAGTTTCCCTGCAAGGGTTACGCACCGCTGGGGAATTGGTTATAATAATCCCATGTGGACTTCTACCGGTAACATCCTGTCGCTTGCGATTTTTCTGGGCCTGGCTCTGATTGCTCCGTGGGGGGCGGAGGGCGCAATGGAAGCCCATGTTCACCATGACCTGGAAATCGGTTTCCAGGTTGAGGAGCAGATCCTTACCGGCACCGATATTTTGACCCTGCCGGACGGCAGCTCGGCTTGGCCGACAGCGTTCCAGCTGGCCCCCCAGGCGAAGATCTCCATTGTCACAGCGGATGGGGAGCCCCTCGATTTCAACTTCAGCAACGGGGTACTCAGCATTCCCCCGGTGGGCCCGTCGGTCGCCCAGGTCTCTATCACCTACCAGGGCCGTTTCAATGATCCCGTGCCGCAAGTCACCGCCGGCATCGAGGATCCCTCTTTCGGCATTCGCGGCACCATCTCCCCGGCAGGGATCTTCCTGGCTGAGAGCGCCTTCTGGCATCCGGTCCCGATCGGCTGGAGTGCTACCCATCGGGTGCGGATCACGACGCCCAGTGGTCTGGTGGGCGTTACGGCCGGCAGACTGTTGGCGGAAAGGCAGACAGAGGATAGCAAGACCCTGGTCTGGGAAAGCACTTTCCCGCAGGCCGGTCTGGCCCTGGCCGCCGGCCGGTATCGGATCAGCCGTGAAACACTGGGCGACATCCAGATTTTGACGTTCCTGAGCGACGGAAACCAGCGCCTGGCTGCCGACTACCTGGCGGCCTGCCGGGAGTATCTGGCCTTGTATCAGGAACTGTTCGGACCATATCCTTTCGCCAAGTTCGCCGTGGTGGAAAATTTCTTCCCCAGCGGCTACGGCCTGCCTGGCTGGACCCTGCTCGGCAGCCGGGTCGTGCCTCTGCCGTTCATCCTGACCTCCAGCTTGCCCCATGAAATCGCCCACGCCTGGTGGGGCAATGCCGTTATGGTCGACTACGGGGGCGGCAACTGGGTCGAAGGCCTGGCGACTTATGTCGCCGACTATCTGCTCAAGGAACGCTCGACACCAGCCGAAGCCAGGGAATACCGGCTCAAGATCCTGCGGGACTACGCCACCCTGGTCGCACCCGGCGAGGATTTCCCCCTGCAGGATTTTCGGGGCCGGACCAGCAAGGTCGAACAGGCGGTGGGCTACGGTAAGGGTGCCATGGTCTTTCACGTCCTGCGGCAGAAGATCGGCGACCAAGCCTTCTGGGCGGGTTTGCGACGCATCGCCCGGCAAGAGATGGGCCAGCGTCTGGGCTGGGCCGATCTGGAAAAACATTTTGCCGCCACATCCGGACAACCGCTGGATGATTTCTTCGGCCAATGGACCGAGCGCCGGGGAGCGCCGCGCCTGGCCCTGACCGAAGTGACGGCAGACCGCAGCGGCGATGGCTGGCGGATTACGGGGAAGATCGTTCAACAGGTGCCGACCTACCGGCTGGAGATTCCGCTGCGCTTGGAGACCACCGGTGAGCCGGTCGAAAAAACAGTGCGCATCGAAAAAGAGGCAACCGGCTTTCAGCTGTCTGCTGCTTCAGCACCGGTGACTCTGGCCGCCGATCCAGCAGCCGATGTCTTCCGGCAGCTCGAGCCGGCGGAAATTCCGGTGACGGTCAATGCCCTGCGTGCCTCGGGAGAGCCGCTGGTGGTTCTGGCCGCCGGCGCCTCTCCGGCCCTGCTGCAGGCCTCTGATCACCTGCTGCGCGGCCTGCAGTGGCGGCAGGCGCGCCGGGTCAACGAACAGGATTTGCGGTCGGGCGATCTCGAGGGGAAAGACCTGCTGGTGCTCGGCCGCCCGCAGGGAAACCTGCTGCAGCCGGAGTGGCCGTCCGTTATCTCCCTGGCAGCGGACCGCTTCGCGGTCGAAGGCCGCACTTTCAGCAATCCCCGGGACGCCCTGTTTCTGGTTCTGCCCAACCCGGGTGATAAGCAGCGGGCGGCAGGTTACTTTCTGCCCTTGTCGCCGGAAGCCGCCGGGCAGGTCGCCGGCAAGATCCCCCATTACGGCCGCTACAGCTATCTGGCCTTTGCCGCCGGCCAAAACCAGGTCAAGAGGACCTGGGAGCCCAGCGGGTCAGCCCTGATTCACCATTTCAAGAACGAGGACGAGTTATGAAGCGCGCTTTGCTATTCGGAATATTCTCTGTCACATTATTGCTCTGGAGCCTCGGCCGGCCTGCCGCTGCCCTGGCCCACCCGCACATCCTCGATGCCGACACCCGCCAGGAGGTGTCGATCGCCGAATTCCTCGAGGACCTGCGGCAAACCCGGGTCGTTTTTGTCGGTGAACTGCACGACCATGTCGGCCATCATGCCGCCCAGTTGGCGATCATCGAAGCCCTCGCCGATGATGATCGCCCCCTGGTGATCGGCCTGGAAATGTTCCGTCGGGACAGTCAGGAAGCTCTGGATCGCTGGACCAGCGGCGACATGTCCTTTTTGGATTTTATCGAGGTCTACAACGACAACTGGAGCATGTGGGAGGCCTACCGGCAGATCTTCAATTACGCCCGGCAGGAAGACGTGCCGATGGTCGGTCTTAACATTCCACGCCGGGTCACCGCTCAGGTCTCCCGCCGCGGCTTTGCCCGCCTGCCCGCGGAGCAGCAGCGGGAACTCGGCAACGTCGAATGCGAGGTCAGCCCGCTTTATGAAAAGTATATCCGCCAGGCCCTGGGCGGTCACGGCGGTCATGGCCAGCAGTTCCTCTATTTCTGCGAGGCGCAGATCCTCTGGGACACCGTGATGGCCCGCCATATCGTCGAATACCTCGAACAGAATCCGGAAGCGCGCATGGTGGTCCTGGCCGGCAGTGCCCACGCCTGGAAGCACGGCATTCCCACCCGGATGCTGCAACTGGCCGAGATTGACTATCGGGTGGTGCTGCCGGAGGTTGTCGGCCGCATCGACCGCCGCAACGTCAATGCCCAGCTTGCCGATTATTTGTGGCTTGACGTGGATGACGCTGGCTGGCAGTTCTAAGCGGCTCAGGTGGCGGCTTTATTCAATCCGGGCAGTCTTTTGCATATCCGGAGCGCGTGTTATGGTGCCTTTAAGTCGGCTTTTGCTCAGCTTTTTTGTTTTTTTGATTGATTTTTTCAGTCCGGAAGGCCTGGTCTTTCCGGACAACTCGCGGAGTCTTTTGTGCAACGTCGGTCATCCTTGCTGGTTATCGGCATAATCATGGTGCTTCTGCTGTTTTTCGGCGGCGCCATGCTGGTCGAATTGCGCGGCCACCGGCAGCAGAGCGTCGAACTCGCCGAGAATGTCGCCCGGGTCGTGGCTCAGCTGCTCAAGCAGGATATCGAGGAATACCGGACTCTGCCGAGCCTGCTCGATGCGATAGACGATCCCCGGAATTATCGGCATCTCGATGAAATGGTCCGCCACAATCTGCGTCATAACACCCTGAAGAAAATCAAGTTCTACAATACCCGGGGTATTCTGGTTTACGCCGAGAAGCCGGGTCTGGTCGGCCAGGACCATTCCGGCAAGGCCCTGCTCCAGCAGGCTCTGCAGGGACAGACCGGTTCCAAGGTCGTCGACACCGGGGAGTACGAAGACGCCTACGGCGTGCAACAGGAAAGTTCGCTGATCGAGACCTACATGCCGGTCAGGGACAACAGCGGCGACATCCGCTATGCTGTGGAGGTCTACCAGGATTTCGACCCGATGCAGGAAGCGATTCAGGCGGCGCTCTGGAGGACCGGGACCTTCCTGGGTCTGATGGCGATCGCTTCTTTTGCCGCGATCGGCTATCTTCTGAAACGGTTGAATGCCCTCTCCCATGAAAAGGATATGCTGGAAGCACTGCTGCCGATCTGCTCCTTCTGCAAGAAAATCCGCAGCGAAAAAGGAGGAGGGGGCAGTGCCGACCAGGAGCAATGGGTGCCCCTGGAAAAGTATTTTCAGGACACCCGCGAGATCCGCTTCAGTCATGGGCTCTGCGCGGAATGCCTGAAAAAGCATTACGGCGAGCACCTCGAGGAGTTGTGATGCAGTCAACCGTGCGGCCCCCAACCTGTTTCCGGCCCGGCGACTATCCCGGCCGGCGCATCGCCCGCACTTGATATGACCCTTTCTGCCCCGGCTCCCCCGACGTCGATCAGCAAAGCTCTGCAGCTGCTCGGCATCGAGAACCTGCTGCTTGGTGTTCACGATGCGGCCCTGCCCAGCCGGGCCGAAGAGGAGACCGGGCGCGGCTCGCCTTATTCAGCCGGCAGCGCCGAATTTTTCCGATTTGTCCGGGAGCTCGGTTTCGACGGTATCCAGTTCGGACCCCAGGGGCTGACGTCGCCGGACAACCCTTCTCCCTACGACGGCACCTTTTTTTCCCGGAATCCCCTGTCTCTGGCTCCCCACGGCCTGACCAGCGGCGAACTGCCGTTTTTCGATCCTGCCGACCTCACCGGCCTGATCGGCCCTGGTCCTGAACAGAGAGCTCACGTCGAGCGGTTTTACGCAGCCGGGGCCAGTCGTCGCCTCACCACAGCCGCCTGTCGGCGGTATCGGCAGATGCTGAAGGAAACCAGCAACCCCGTAGCGGGCGCCGTGGTCCGGGCCTTCGCCGCCTTTCGCCGGCGCAATGCCGAATGGCTCGAGCAGGACGCGCTTTACGAAATTCTGCGCCTGGCCTACCAGGGAGCCTCCTGGCAGCATTGGCAGGGCGGGTCGACCGCCTGTCTCGACCGGCAACTGCCGGCGCCGCCATCCGGCAGCGAGACGCGCGCGCGGCAGCGGATTATGGAACTGCAGCAAAAGCATGCCGACTTTCTCGACGATTTCGCTTTCATCCAGTTTCTGCTCGCCGCGCAGCATGCCGGGCTGCAGGCCGCCTGCCGGTCGCTCGGGCTGAAGCTGTTCGGCGACTTCCAGATCGGCTTTTCCGAGCGCGACGCCTGGGCCGCGCAGGCCTTTCTGCTGCCGGGCTACCTGCTTGGCGCACCGCCCAGCCGCACCAATCCGTGCGGGCAGCCCTGGAACTATCCGCTGCTCGATCCCAGGCTTTACTTTGCGGGCGAAGGAGAGGGCCAGCAATCAGGGCCCGCCGCCCGTTTCCTGCGCCGCCGGGTCGACAAACTGCTGGCCGAATTCGACGGTCTGCGCATCGATCATCCTCACGGCCTGATCTGCCCCTGGGTCTACCGGGCCGGGCAGGCCGATCCTGTGCAGGCGGTTCAATCCGGAGCGCGGCTCTTTGCTTCGCCTGACCTCGGCGACCATCCCGAACTGGCGGCCTTCGCCATTGCCCGTCCCGGGCAGCTCCACCGAGAGGCCGAACGTTATGCCGATGATTGGGTGGTCGAACTGGAAACGGACCAGGTGCAGCGCTATGCGTCCCTGTTCGAAGTGGTCATGGCGGCCTTTCGGGAAAAGAACCGCGGCCGCGACAAGGTCGCCTGCGAAATTCTCAGCACCCAGCCCTATCCAATCCAGCAGGTCATGGCGAGGTATGGGCTGGGGCGTTTCCGGGTGACCCAGAAAGCCGACCTCACCAATCCCGACGATGTCTATCGCAGCGAAAATTCCCGGCCCGAGGATTGGTTGATGCTGGGCAACCACGACACACCGTCGATCTGGCAAGTGACCCGGGATTGGCTCGAACAGGGCCGGGCCCGGCCACAAGCTGCCTATCTGGCCGATCGTCTGGGCATCCCCGCTGAGCGGCGGCCTGGCTGGGTCGATGCTGCTGCCGCGGATTCCGGTCTTCTGGTCCAGGCGAAATTCGCCGACCTGCTGGTCGGCCCGGCCAGGAATATCATGGTTTTCTTTACCGACCTGTTCGGCATGACCGAGGCTTACAACCGGCCCGGCTCGGTCAACGAGGAAAACTGGTCGCTGCGGGTTCCCGCCGATTACCGGCGGGTCTACGCGGAACGCATGCCTCGCGGACTGGCCCTCAACCTGCCCGCCGCCCTGGCGCTGGCCCTGCGTGCCCGGGGCGAAGGTTTTATTGCCCGTCACCGAACCTTGATCGCCGACCTGGAAGCCTTGTCCGGAACCTCGAGAACCTGAGATCTCACCACAAATATTCGGGAGGAATGCTTACCCCGCACAGGACTCATTGCCGGCGGGCAACTTGAGATTGCTGGCAGATTTGTATAATTGTATGTGCAACCGGCGCTGCCGCCATGCTTTCGGGCAGAGAAGCGGCGGGGCCGAATTTTTTTACAAGGAGGAAGTCGGCATGAAGGATGGACGCCGCAGAGTCGTCATTGAAAATCTGTCGCCGCAGGTCGAAGGGGGGCAATTTCCGGCCAAGCGCGCCGTGGGCGAATTGCTGACCGTGACCGCCGATATTTTTGTCGACGGCCATGACGCTCTGCTGGCCGTTTTGCAGCACCGTCTGGACGAAAGCAAGGAATACCTGGAAACCTATATGGTGCACGAGGTCAATGACCGCTGGAGCGCCACCATCAAGATCGAGGAAGCCCGCGATATCTATTTTACCATCGCGGCCTGGGTTGATCACTTTTCCAGCTGGCTGGACAAGGTCAAGAAAAAATTTGCCGCCGAGCAGGACATCGCCGTCGAACTGCTCGACGGGGCCGAAATGATCCAGGCGACCGCGGAACGCGCTGCGGCGGCCGGACAAAGCGAGGATGCCGAAAGACTCCAGGGATTTGTCGAGCAATTGACCACCCTGCCGGCCGGCAAAGCACTGGTTGTGGTCGACGATTCGCTGCTGGCGGCGCTGATGAACAAGCATGTCGACCGTAACCTGGCCTCCGTCTACCCGGAAGAGCTGCATGTACAAATCGAGCCGCGCCTGGCTTCCTGCAGCGCCTGGTATGAACTGTTTCCCCGCTCGATCGGACCGAATGGCCAGCACGGTACGTTTCGCGACGTGATCGCGGAACTGCCCCGGATCAGGGAGATGGGCTTCGACATCCTCTACCTGCCGCCCATCCATCCGATCGGCGAGACATATCGCAAGGGCCCCAACAATTCCCCGCAGGCTGAGCCGGGCGACGTCGGCAGCCCCTGGGCGATCGGCAGCGCCGCCGGCGGCCACACGGCGGTGCACCCTGACCTGGGGACCATGCAGGATTTCGCCGACCTGGTGGCCGCCGCCGAAGCAAAAGACATCGCCATCGCCCTGGATATCGCTTTCCAGTGTTCTCCGGACCATCCCTGGGTGGGCGAACATCCCGGCTGGTTCCAGACCCGGGCCGACGGCAGCATCCAGTACGCCGAGAACCCGCCGAAAAAATACCAGGATGTCTACCCCTTCAGCTTCGAATGTGCCGACTGGAAGAATCTGTGGAATGCCCTGCGCGATGTCTTTCTGTTCTGGATCGACCGCGGCGTCAAAATTTTCCGGGTCGACAATCCGCACACCAAACCCTTCGCTTTCTGGTCATGGTGTCTGGAGGAGGTGCGCAAGGCCTGCCCCGAGGCGATCTTCCTCTCGGAGGCATTCAGCCGCCCCAAGGTCATGTACCGGCTGGCCAAGGCCGGCTTCACCCAGTCGTATACCTACTTCACCTGGCGCAACTCCAAGTACGAATTGACCCAGTACGTGACGGAGCTGTCTCGGAATGCGCCCCGGGATTTCTTCCGACCCAACTTCTGGCCCAACACCCCGGATATCCTGCCTGAATATCTGCAGTATGGCGGCCGCCCCGCATTCATCGTGCGCCTGGTTCTCGCCGCCACTTTGTCATCCAATTACGGCATCTACGGGCCGGCCTACGAACTCTGCGAAAATGCGGCGATCGAAGGCAAGGAGGAATATTTCGATTCAGAGAAATACGAGATCAGGGATTGGGACCTGAACCGGCCCGGCAACCTGCAGTCGTTCATCAAGCGGGTCAATGCCGTCCGCCGGCAGCATCCGGCCCTGCAGCAGACCTGGAATGTCGAGTTTTTGCAGGCTGAGAACGACTTCGTCCTGTTTTTTGCCAAGTACGACGACAACCAGCAGGACGTGGTCCTGGTGGCGGTCAATCTTGACCCGCACCATCGTCAGTCGGCCTGGCTGAATCTGCCCCTGGAGGAGTTCGGGGTCGACAGCCGGCAACCTTACATGGTGCATGATCTGCTGGGCGACGATAAATTCATCTGGCAGGGCACCCGCAACCTTATGGAGTTCGACCCGCAGATCCTGCCGGCCCGCATCTTCCATCTGAAGAAGCGTCTGAAGCGGGAAACCGATTTCGATTATTTCATGTAACCCGCAGCAAGGAGTATGGCAAACGATGCCGACAGTGCAACCGGAACAACAGACCGAGGCCCCTGACTGGTACAAGGATGTTATTATCTATCAGCTGCACGTCAAGAGTTTCTGCGACGGCAACGGTGACGGTATCGGTGATTTCAAGGGACTGCTCTCCAGGCTCGATTATCTGGAAAGACTGGGCGTGACCGCCATCTGGCTGCTGCCTTTCTACCCCTCGCCGCTGCGGGACGACGGCTACGATATCGCCGATTACACCAAGGTCAACCCGGATTTCGGGACCCTCAACGATTTCCAGCGTTTCCTGAACGAAGCCCATGCCCGCGGCATGCGCGTGATCACCGAGCTGGTCCTCAACCACACTTCGGACCAGCATGCCTGGTTCCAGCGTGCCAGGAACGCCAAGCCGGGCTCCAGATACCGCGATTTCTACGTCTGGAGCGAGACTTCGGAAGAGTATGCCGACGCCCGCATCATCTTCCAGGATTTCGAGCTTTCCAACTGGACCTGGGACCCGGTTGCCGGCGCCTATTTCTGGCACCGCTTCTACAGTCACCAGCCGGACCTGAACTTCGACAACCCCAAGGTTCACGATGCCCTGTTCAAGGTTCTCGATTTCTGGTTCAGCCGGGGTGTGGACGGCGTCCGTCTCGACGCCATCCCCTACCTGTATGAACGGGAGGGGACCAATTGCGAGAACCTTCCCGAAACCTACGAATTCCTCAAAAAACTGCGGCGCCACGTGGAGCGGAAGTTCCCCGACCGCATGCTGCTCGCCGAAGCCAACCAGTGGCCCGAGGATGCCGCCAAGTATTTCGGCGACGGCGATTCCTGTCACATGTGTTTCCATTTCCCACTGATGCCGCGCATGTACATGGCCCTGGAAATGGAAAACCTCTATCCGATCACTGATATCCTCGAGCAAACCCCGGAGATTCCCGAATCGTGCCAGTGGGCCCTGTTCCTGCGCAACCACGACGAACTGACGCTGGAGATGGTCACCGATGAAGAGCGGGACTACATGTACCGGATCTATGTCCAGGACCCCCGGGCCCGGGTCAACCTCGGCATCCGGCGGCGGCTGGCGCCGCTGCTCGACAACGACCGGCGCAAGATCGAGCTGATGAACGTGCTGCTGCTGACCATGCCCGGCTCGCCGATCATCTATTACGGCGACGAAATCGGCATGGGCGACAATTACTACCTCGGTGACCGCGACGGCGTGCGCACCCCGATGCAATGGTCCGCCGACAGGAATGCCGGATTTTCCCGCGCCGATCCCCAACGGCTTTATCTTCCGACGATCCAGGATCCTGTGCACGGCTACGAAGCGGTCAATGTCGAGGCACAGCAGAATTCGCCAACCTCGATGCTCAACTGGATGAAGCGGATGATCGCCGTGCGCGGGCGCCACACCGTCTTCGGGCGTGGCGAGGTCGAACTTCTCTATCCGCGCAACCGCAAGGTGCTGGCCTATGT
>DATFJP010000203.1:0-37352 GCA_035269105.1 Desulfuromonadales bacterium | reverse complement strand
CGTTTACGGTCCAGTATTTTGCCGACATGATCAGTTGGGGCGCGATCGGCGCACGCACCACGGAATCCCAGACGCACCGGGAAATGGCGAGCGGCCTGTCCTTTCCGGTCGGCTTCAAAAACGGCACCGACGGCAACCTGCAGATTGCCATTGACGCCATGGGTGCGGCGTGCCATGCGCACAGCTTTCTCGGCCTTAACCGGGAAGGCCGAATCTCCATCGTCCGGACCACCGGCAATCCGGACGGCCACATCGTTTTGCGAGGCGGCAATGACCAGCCGAATTACGCTGCTGATGACATCGAACGAACCTGCAGCATGCTGACGAAGGCGGGCATCCGGACCAGCATCATGGTGGACTGCAGCCATGCCAATTCCTGCAAGGACCACAGGCGCCAGGCAAGGGTTCTGACTGAGGTGCTGGACCAGGTTGCAGCCGGGCAATCCGCCATCAGCGGCCTGATGATCGAAAGTTTTCTCGAGGAAGGCAATCAGAAACTGGCCGCTTCCCCCGATCAGCTGGCTTACGGGGTGTCGATCACCGACAAATGCGTCGACTGGGAAACAACCGAAGACATGCTGCGCTCCGCCCATGCCGCGCTCCGTAAATGCGGAGGGCGCCGGGGCATCTGAGGACCGGGTGGCGATGGGCGCATATCCCCGATCCGGCCCGACTGATCCGTCATTTGTGCTTCAGGTCAGGTAGCCGAACTTCTTCATCCGGTAGCGGAAGGCATCGATTCCAAGATTGAGTTTTTTGGCGGCCTTGGACTGATTGCCCTCGGCCATTTCCAGGGCCTGGCGAATCAATTCCCTTTCCACATCCTCGATATCGATCCCTTCCGGAGGAATGCGCAGGTTCATCGGGCCGCTGCCGCTGCCGGTAGCACGGGAGACCAGTTCACTGGGAAGGTGTTCCAGCATCAGAGTCTCTTCACTTTCCAGGATGATCGCCCGCTCGATGATGTTGCGCAGTTCCCGGACATTGCCGGGCCATTCGTATTCCATGATGAACTTGGTGGCCATTTTGGAGACGCCTTTGACGCTCTTGCCGAATTCGCGGTTGTAGTGGCCGATGAAAAACTCGACCAGCGGCATGATGTCGTCGACCCGCTCCCGCAAAGGCGGCAGATAGATGGGGATGACCTGCAGCCGGTAGTAGAGGTCGTTGCGGAAGCTTTTCTCTTCGATTTTTTTGAGCAACTCCTGATTGGTGGCCGACACGATGCGGACATCGACCGGGATTTCCTTGTTGCCGCCGATCCTGCGGAAGGTGCGTTCCTCGAGCACTCGCAGCAGCTTGGCCTGCATGCCCACAGCCATATCGCCGATTTCGTCCAGGAACAGGGTGCCGCCGTCGGCAATTTCGAATAAACCCTTTTTCATGGTTTTGGCGTCCGTAAAGGCGCCCTTTTCATGACCCATCAGTTCGCTTTCCAGCAAAGTCTCGGGCATGGCTGCGCAATTGATGGCCATGAACGGCTTTTCATGGCGTGAGCTTTCGTAATGGATGGCCCGGGCGATGAGTTCCTTGCCCGTGCCGCTTTCCCCCTGGATCAATACCGTACTGGCATCGCTTTTGGCGACTTTGCGCACCATTTCCAGGACCTGCTGCATGTGCCCGCTGTTGCCGATGATTTTGTCGATGCCGTACTTGCTGGTTTGAGCGGAACGCAGGTGCGCGACTTCTTTGCGCAGTTCCTTGGTTTCCAGGGCTTTCCTGATAATGATCGACAGTTCATCGAGGTTGAAGGGTTTGTTGATGTAGTCGTAAGCCCCCATGCGCATCGCTTTGACCGCCGTTTCCAGAACCCCGAGAGCGGTCACCATGATCACCAGGATATCTTCGTCGATCTCCTTGGTCTTTTCCAGGACCTCGAGACCGTCCAGACCGGGAAGCTGGATATCGAGCAGAATCAGTTCCGGAGCATCGTCCTGGATCATCTTGAGAGCATCTTCGCCGCTGGCGGCCGTCAGCACTTCATAGCCCTGCTTGAGCAGGGACTGCTCCAGAGACCAGCGGATCAGATGCTCGTCATCGACGACAAGGATTTTTGGCTTACGCACAGTCAACTCCCTTTCTGTTCGGCAGGCGGCTGCTCCTGCACCGGCAGCTCGATGCTCACCCGGGTACCGTTGCCGGTCCGGCTGGCAACATGAATGGTCCCGCCCTGCTGTTCCATCAACTGACGACAGATCGCCAATCCGAGTCCGGTCCCTTGGGTCTTGGTCGTGAAAAATGGGGTAAAGATTTTTTGCAGTGTCTCCGCCGGGATCCCCGGCCCGGTGTCGCCGACCAGGACCCGGACATATTGCCTGTCGTCCCGAGTGACGATATCGGTCTGGAGCAGCAGCGTCCCGCCGCCGCCCTTCATGGCTTGAATAGCATTGATGATGACATTAAAAAATACCTGCTGCAGCTGTTTTTCGTCAACCCTTACCGGCGGCAGATTGCGGGTAAATTCCTTGATCTGGTGAACTTTGCCGGCTTCGGGATGCTGGGCCACGAAGAACAAGGTCTTTTTCAGAAGTTCATTGGCGTCCACCAGGTCGAAACTGGGCTTGCCTGGCTTGCCGAAATAGAGCAGATCGGTGGCTGCCTTGTCCAGCCGGGCGATCTGGTCCAGAACCTGGCTGACCACCTCGCGCCTCGGATCGTCCTTGGCAAAATCGGAGGCCAGCACAGAGATCGCACCATTGATCCCGGCCAGGGGGTTTTTGATTTCATGGGCGATCCCGGCCGCCATCTCGCCCACCGATGCCAGGCGGTCTACACGTTCCATCTGCTGATTATGCCATGACTTGAGTTCTTCGTTGGCCTCCCGGAGCCGTCCCACCATCGAGTTGAAGCTGAGCATCAACTGGCCGACCTCGTCTGTCCTGCTGGTCATGAACTGGGCGGTCAGGTCACCCTCCTCCACCTGAGCCATCTTGTCGGCGATCGTTTGCACGGGGTGGGAAACAAAGCGATAGATAATAATCGAGATCCCCCCGGTTAGAAGAATAATGACGGCCATCATGGACCCAGCAAAGAACTGCGAGGAATTGATCATCTGGTCGTTCATGGCGGCCAGGGAATAATCGATGTTGAGGACACCGATAACCTCTTCATCAGGACTATGGCAGCCGCTGCACCGTTCTTCGAAATGGATCGGCCTGACGACGCCGAGAACCTCTCCCTGCTCTCCCGGGAAAACGGTATAGGTCTCTCCCCGGCGAAAGGTGGTCAGGTCATGGACGTTGACCGGGCGGCCGATTTCCCGGGGATTTGCCGAATTGAGAATGCGACCTTCAGGATGAAAGATGCGCACGCCCAGCAAAAGCGGATCGAGGACCACCTGTTCGAAAATGGCCTGAACCTCCCGGCTGTCGCCGCTACTCATGGCATTGACGATCGAACGTTCGATAACCGACAGCATCAGTTCGGCCGCTGTCCGGCTGCTGCTGGTAATATGTTGATGCTCGCGATGGATATGAACAACCGTCACCGCACCGATGGCGGCGGTAAACAACAGGAAAGAAAAGGTGACAACACGGCCGATCAGGCTGTTGAAAAACAAAGAACCACCTCGCTCTGCGGGCAAAGTTTATTCAGTTCGGGGGCAGGACGTCCGTTGGGGCCGGGGCCGCAGTCCGCCTTGCCGGAAGACTCGGATTTCCCGGCCTCGCCAGGTTGCCGGGAGTGGTCAGGTTTCCCGGTGCTCCGGCTGCCGGGCTTTTTCCCTGGGTTCTGGTTTGTGCCGGAACGTAGACGAACTCCCAGTCCCGGTAATGCGCGCTGTTTTCGAGAGCATCCATTCCCTCGGGGAAGCCCTCCTGTCGAAAGGGCCGCAGTTTGCTGGTGCTGTGAACGCCGGCGATGCCACCATCCGGCGCCTTGATGAGCGCCCATTCCCGGCCCGTCATAGGGTCCTGGTAAAGACGCCGAATATGCCTGACCGGTTCGGGAAAGCGATTGTCCCTGACCAGGTCTTCCAGACGACGGGGGTACATGGTCCGGACGCCCTGCCGCGTCCGGTAATAGCTTTCAATGGCTTTGCGGTACTGGTTCCCGCGCCAGAGCAGGTCGGCCTCCTTGGCCCGCTGAACCACACTTTGCCAGCTTTGACCGGCGATGCCGGCCGTCAAACCGATGACCACCACCGCCACCAGGACCATCAACAGGGCTGCGCCGCGCTGGCCGCGGCCGGCGACTTGGGCAGGCAATGTGTTGAAATTATCGCTTATCATCACCCATCAGGTAGGAAAGAACGATCTCATCCAGGCTGGCTGCTACATCCGGCTGTCTTTGAGGAGGAGGCGGCTGTTTGTCGGCCGGTTTTTGAGCCTTGTCCGCGGCCTTTGCCGTGGCTTTGCCGGCGTCCTTTGCCTGCATTGACCCGGCAATGGGCCCTGCAGAGGGAGAGCCGGTCTCAACTTTGCCCTGCTGTCCGCTCAGTTTCCGACCACCGGCATAACGGGCGATAAGGTCATCGAAATCACCGTTGCGCAGGCTGTGCAGCATGTCCTTGTGCTGTTCCTTCATGAGATCTTCGACGACTTTTCCCAAATGGTCTGCCCGCGTGATGTCGGCATAGGAGGTTTTGCGCGAAGCGAGGATCGTACCGCCATGATACAACAGGGTGACGATATTGGGGCTGTTCAGTCCGCCATCTTCCGTCTGGATATGGTAAACAACGCCTTGGTACTTGAAGTTGTGATTAAAACCGACAACCATCGCTGTCCCTCAAAGTTTCGGGATTATCCGGGAATTGTTGCACAGCGCCAGGGCCTCGCACAAGAGAAAGCCTCAGGCGTCCGGAACCTTTTGCGCAAACAGGGCCTTGATTTTGGCCACGGCCTCCATGGCGTCGTCCGCATACAGGTCGGCTCCGATACTGTCGGCGTACTCCTGGGAGACCACGGCGCCACCGACCAGGGTAAAGACCTTGATACCCCCCTCCCGCAACGCGTCCAGAGTCACTTCCATCTGTTGCAGAGTGGTCGTCATCAGCGCCGAAAGTCCCACTGCGTCCACTTTTTCAGCCAAAGCGGTTTCCAGGATTTTCCGCGCGGGGACGTTTTTGCCGAGGTCGATGACCTCGAAACCATGATTTTCCAACAACATGCAGACGATGTTCTTGCCGATATCGTGAATGTCCCCTTCCACCGTCGCCATCAGGATTCTGCCTAAAGCCGGCCCTCGCTCGCCTCCCATATAAGTCTTGAGATGGTTAAAGGCGGCCTGCATGGTTTCCGCCGACTGCATGACCTGCGGCAGGAACATCCGATTGTCGGCGAACCGGCGGCCGACCTCCTCCAGCCCGGGAAGCAGCCCCTGGTTGCCGACCCGCAGCGGCTCGTTCCCTTCCCGCAAAGCCTCATCGACCAGCAAAATTACCCCCTCGCGTTCGCCCACCACAACTGCAGCCGCCAGCCGCTGCCAAATGTCGGCGTCCAGGGCGGGAACGGAGGCTGAGTCCTGGTCAGCCTGTGCTGCCGAGTAATGAGCGATGTATTTTTCAGCCTGCAGGTCCTGGCAGAGCAGCACCCGCGCCGCACGAAATGCGTCCATCATTCGCTGGTCGCGCGGATTGATGATGGCCAGCTTGAGACCGGCCTCCAGGGCCATGGCGAAAAAAGCGGCAGACAGTACCGGCCGTGCCGGCAAGCCGAAGGAAATGTTGCTGACGCCGAGCACCGTGGCCAGGCCGAGTTCCTCGCGGACCATGCGCAGGGCTCGCAAAGTCTCCAATGCCCGCTGCTGCTCGGCCGACACGGTCAGGGTCAGGCAGTCGATCACCAGGTCCTGGTCCGGCAGACCGGCCTGCCGGACAGCATCCCTGATCCGGCGGGCAATGGCAAGACGGCCTTCAGCGGTTTCGGGAATACCCTCTTCATCCAGGGTCAGACCGATAAGGGCGGCCCCATAGCGACGCGCCAGCGGCAGAATGCGCTCCAGGCTGCTTGCTTCGCCGGTCACTGAGTTGATCAGCACTTTGCCCTCGGCGGCCTGCAGGCCGCGTTCCAGTGCCGAAGGGTCGGCCGTATCCAGCACCAGCGGTGTGGAAACCGTGCCGCTGACCGCAAAAACGGCCCGTTCCAGGGCAGCGCTTTCATCAATTCCGGGCAGCCCGCAGTTCAAGTCCAGCAGATCAGCGCCGGCGTCCGTCTGGGCGCGGGCCTCATTGCGGATATAGGCGGTCTGCCCGGCGCGCAACTCTGCGCTGTAGGCCTTTTTCCCGGTCGGGTTGATGCGCTCGCCGATCAGTGCGCAGGGCGCTTCGTCGCCGATTTCCAGCCAGGCGGTGCGACTGGACAGGCAGCCGCGCCGGGAGGGCGGCGCCCAACCCAAATCCAGGTCGCTCAAAGCCTCGCGCATCGCCCGAATATGCTGAGGTGTCGTTCCGCAGCAACCGCCGATGACGCGCACTCCCAGTTCGGCCAGCCGGGAGTGATAGATCGTCATATCCTCCGGCGTCGCCGGAAAGATGGTCGCTCCGTTCTTAAGTACCGGCAGACCGGCATTGGCCTGGGCTATCAGCGGGCGGGACGAGACTGAACGCATGGCCTGCAGAATCTTGAAAAGACCTTCGAAGCCGAGACCGCAATTGGAACCGAGCAGATCCACCTGCAGGGCATCGAGGGTCACGGCCGCAGCTTCCGGCGGGGTGCCGAGAACCGTCCGCCCGGCATCGTCGAAAGTCATCTGGGCGCTGATCGGCAGACGGCAGACGTCCCGGCAGGCAATGACGGCAGCCCGCAGTTCCCGGATATCGAGAAAGGTCTCGAAGTTTATGAGGTCGGCTCCGGCCCCCGCCAGGGCTGCGATCTGTTCCGCGAATATTTCGGTCATCTCGTGGAACGCGGCATCTCCCACCGGTTCCATGAAGCGCCCGGTCGGCCCCACCGAGCCGGCCACGAAGGTTTCGGGTCCTGCCGCGGCGCGCGCCAGTTCCACCCCGCGCCGGTTGATCTCGGCGACCCTGTCTTCCAGACCGTAGTGGGCGAGCTTGGACCGGGAGCCGCCGAAAGTGTTGGCTTCAATGATGTCAGCCCCGGCAGCGACGTATTCACCATGGATACCGGTCACCACCTCCGGCTGCTGCAGATTCATTTCTTCGGGGCAGCCGCCGGCAGCCAGGCCGCGCTCCTGCAGCATGGTGCCCATGGCACCGTCAAAAATCAGGATCCGCTGGCGAACCGCCTCGAGAAACCTGCTCACCTTATTCGCTCCCTGCGGAAAGAGTCGGCAGGTCACCGACTGCGGTCTCGGCTTCATCGACCAGGCTGAAATCCGGCGCAATCGGCTGCCTCAGGTCGATGTGACCTTTAATGGTTTCGATCGGCTGGCCGGCGACCTGGAAAGCAACCTGCCTGACATGTGGAAAGTTGACGGCCAGCGTGTTGGCCAGAGCATAAACGGACAGCAGTTCACTCTGGGTCCCACCCGGATGGCCGTTGATGAATGTGGCGTCGAAATTGAGAACGACCAGCGAATCCTGGAGTTCCAGATCGTGCAGACGGCTATCGGCCGGCAGCACTGCGACGCTGTCTTGCCGCGGACCCGCGATGAGAGCTTCGACTACCCCGCGCAGACAAATTTCATCCTCGCTGCAATCGGCGATGAAGCCGTTTTCCGCAAGCAGTCGACTGCCGTCGGGGCTGGCGAAATACAGAATGATTTCACGTTGCAGGGCGTCCTCAGCGACTGGCGCCTTGGCCTCCGATGACGAAAGCGGCCGCTGACGGGCCTCAAACAGCCACCAGCCGCTGACCAGCAGAAAACCGACGAGGCTGCCTATCAGAAGAGCATTGCGTAATTTGAGCCCGGTCTTTCCTGCTTGCCTGGAGTCCATGCCACCAACCTCTAATCGATGGAAACTGTGCTGACCTCTTCCAGGGAGTCACCGAGAAAGGTGCCGCCGACCTTCCTGAAGCGGTCAGGAATGTCGGTCACGAAATACCTGGGCGCCGCCTGGGACGGCTTTCCTCGCCGCAGATTTTTCTGTTTCAGAAGGGCCGCAACCGTTTTGGCCGTCTCCTCCGCGGAATCGATTAATGTTACTCCATCGCCGATGGTTTTTTGAAGTGTCTCTTTGAGCAGGGGATAATGGGTGCAGCCGAGAACCAGAGTATCAATCTTCTGCTCCAGAAGAGGGCCGAGATATTCCCGGGCCGCCATTGCGGCAATCGGATGATCAGCCCAGCCTTCCTCGGCCAATGGCACAAATAACGGGCAGGCGGCCACTGTCACCGAAACATCGGCCCGTCCGGCCCGGATCACCCGTTCATAAGCCTGGCTGCGAATGGTTCCCTCGGTACCGATAACCCCGATCCGCCCGTGGCGGGACACCTCGAGAGCACGCCGGGAACCCGGCTCGATCACCCCGACGATCGGCACATCAAACTGTCCGGCCAGCAGATCGAGAGCGACGGCTGAAGCCGTATTGCATGCGACCACAATCAGCTTGACCTGCTGCTGAAGCAGGAAATTCGCCGCTTCGATGGCATAGCGACAGACGGTTGGAGCACTTTTGGTCCCATAGGGGACCCGGGCTGTATCACCAAGGTAGACGAGCTCCTCACCGGGAAGCCAGCGCCGCAGTTCACGAAAAACCGTCAAGCCGCCGATTCCCGAATCAAAGACGCCGATTGCACGCTCCGCCAAGATAAAACCCTCGCTTTACCAGGAAGTTAAGGGGGTCACCACTGTAGAGACCGCATCCTCAAAAGTCAAGAATTATGGGTTTGAGCGACCCGGGTTTTTCCACTTTGTTACTGTCATGAAAACTGTTATCATTCACTGCCGGAGGCAGGATGAAAACAGTTGGCAATTTCCGATTGCAAAAAGGACGACAACTTGGACCTCAGCGCGATCATGGACTTTTTCGCAAACTTCGAAACCACAAAGGTCATTGCCACCCTGGAAAAGCTCAACCTCCAGGAGCTGATTCACAACCCCTACTTTCTCGGCGGCACCGGGACCCTGGCGGTCATTGCCTTCCTGATGCGCTGGCGACTTCTGCTGGTGGTGATCCTGACCATTGCCGGCTTCGTCTGGCTGTTTTCCTATACTATGGAGCAGGGCACCTCCCTGGAGGGCGGCGCGGCCAGCGATACGCTCATGGTCTTCATCGCCGGCGGCACCCTGATCGTGTTTCTGGTCATCTACCTGCTTTTCATCCGCGGCGAATAGAGTAAAGGCCGCCAACCCGGCCTGCAAAAGGCCGACATCTTCCCCCGTAAAGAGGAGACATGGCAAATCCAATTAAAAAGCGTGATCTGATCCTGATCGGCCTTGCGGTCATCATTCTGGCTTTTCTCTGGCAGGCTCCGCCCGAGTCCACCAGCCGGGTACCTGACGATGAGACTCACCGTCCCTACTATGAGCTGGCAGGCGAGGAAGGAAAAAAAGCTGCAGAAAAATTCTGCGCCGACTGTCACAATGAAAACGACATCCCTTTTTCCGATGAACATCCCGGAAAAGCCCGCTGTCTGTTCTGCCACAAACTTCAGAAACTCTGAATTCTGGTCATTTCGCCAAACAGGAATCGGCGGAATTCCCGAACCGGGCTTCCGTCGGCGGCCTGCAAAAGAGGCATTCCCCCCGAGATCGGCATGATTCTTCAGGAAAATTTTCTGGTATGCAAATTGCTTTGCAATTCGCTTTAATTTCTTCACCAATCAAGCAAAAGCACCGCTAACTTCACGGAGTCTATGGCATGCAGGAATACCAGGAGACACGCAGCTATTCCCCGAGCACCAGGGCAATTGACACTCTGCTCTATGTTGTGACCGTCAGCGCCATGCTGTTGCTCAGCATCTCTTTTCTTGACTGGCTCAGCTTCTAGTACAGGGTGCTAGCGCTTCCCCCGCACAAAAAAACCCCGCAACACCGGAGGGGATGGGTCACGGGGCAATTACAAAATTGCGCTATCCTTGCACAAATCATGCTTTTGTGCAACAGATTTCCCGTTGCCGAACAAAATCCCCTTCCGCGGCGAACCAGGCCAAAAGCAAGGGCGCCTGACATCCCGGGCGCCCTTACTTTTTTCCTTGATCTTCAACCTGGCCACTGCTGTAGAATTTTCATTCGGCTTCTGTTGCAGCCTCGCCGGCGACCGCTTTCACAGGCTTGTTTTTACGGGGCAAAAGCAGGTTGAGAAGAACCGCAACAATGCCGGCCAGACCGATGCCGTGCAGAGTCACGGCGCCAAGTTCAAGGGTCATGCCCCCCATGCCGGCGACAATGGTCAGGGCAACAATCACCATGTTGCGCGCCTCCATCAAGTCCTCCCCCGACCGAACCAGGGTATTCAGACCAACAACGGCGATGGTCCCGAACAACAGGAACAGAATGCCGCCCATGACCGGCACCGGGATGGTCTGCAGAAGAGCGCCGAGCTTGCCGACAAAGGCGAGAATCAGGGCCGTGACGGCTGCATAAGTCATGACCACCGGATTGAACATCTTGGTCAGGGCAACCGCTCCGGTTACTTCGCTGTAGGTGGTGTTCGGTGGACCACCCAGCAAAGCGGCCAGCGAGGAGGCGAGGCCGTCTCCCAGCAGAGTCCGATGAATTCCGGGTTTTTCCAGATAATTTTTCCCGGAAACCGAACTGATCGCCAGGACATCGCCGAAATGCTCGATAGCCGGCGCAATGGCCACCGGTAGCATGAAGAGAATCGCCTCGAAATTCCACTCCGGAAGGACAAAGTTGGGGACGGCCAGCCAGGGCGCTTCGCGAACCGGGGAAAAGTCGACCAGGCCAAGAGGCAGGGCCACCAGGTAGCCGGCGCCCAAGCCACAGAGAATGGGGATCAGCCGCAGCAGGCCGTGCCCCCTGAGGGCAACCAGGACCGTTACGGCGAGAGCGATCCCGGAAACAACCAGCGCCGTGCCCTGCGGCACCAGTTGGGCTGCCCCGTCGCCGGTGCGGCCCATGGCCATGTGCACGGCGACCGGAGCAAGGATCAGGCCGATCACCATGATGACCGGCCCGGTGACCACCGGCGGGAAAATATGGGAGATAAACCCAACCCCGCGCAGCTTGACCACACCGCCCAGCAGGATGTAGAACAGGCCGGCGGCAGCCAGGCCGCAGAGGGTGCCGGGAATACCCCAGGTCTGAACCCCGTAGATGATCGGCGCGATAAAAGCAAAGGAAGAGGCCAGAAATACCGGCACCTGACGCCGGGTGACCACTTGGAAGACCAAGGTGCCGGCTCCGGCGGTAAACAGGGCGACATTGGGATCGAGGCCGGTCAGAAGAGGAACCAGGACCAGGGCGCCGAAAGCGACGAACAACATCTGCGCACCGACCAGGGCCAGTTTGGGACTGAACACCGTCTCATCCGATGAATCAAATAGGCTCACGGGCAACCTCCTCTGCGATCAAAAGTTTATTTGGTACCGAAAATTCTATCGCCGGCATCACCAAGACCCGGCAGGATATACCCTTTATCGTTGAGTTTGTCGTCAATGGCTGCGACGTAGACATCGACATCGGGATGCGCCTGCTGCAGCCGCTCGAGCCCCTCGGGAGCCGCGACCAGGAACAGGCCGCGAATCTGCGAACAACCGGTTTCCTTCAACATATCGATGGTTGCGATCAGACTGCCGCCGGTCGCCAGCATGGGATCGAGAATCAGAGCGATACGGCTTGCCATGTCGCTGGTCAGCTTCCTGAAGTAGGGAACCGGCTCCAGGGTCTCTTCATTACGGTACAGGCCGACCACGCTGACCCGGGCGCTGGGAATCAGGTCAAGCACGCCGTCCATCATGCCCAGGCCGGCGCGCAGGATCGGCACCACGGTGATTTTTTTGCCTTTGATCTGGTCGACCAGGACAGAACCGGCCCATCCTTCGATCTCGGCTTTTTCGGTTTCCAGGTCCTTGGTTGCCTCGTAGGTCAGAAGCCGGG
The DNA here is from genome assembly GCA_035269105.1 of Desulfuromonadales bacterium. Classification (GTDB taxonomy): domain Bacteria; phylum Desulfobacterota; class Desulfuromonadia; order Desulfuromonadales; family BM103; genus JAQYVZ01. The sequence continues at coordinate 25,448 of DATFJP010000203.1, read as the reverse complement.
CAACTTCAGAAGCCAGTTCGCGAAAATCCTTGGTGCTGATATCCGCCTTGCGCATCAGCCCGAGTTTATGCTTGACCAGGGGATGAACGACCTCGAAAACAGCCACGCCAGCCTCCTTCTCCGTGGCTCGCGGCGAAACCGAAAGCCGGATGAAAATGAATGGAAAAGACACCCAACGGGAGAGAATATCCGGACGGGGCGCCTTGGTCAATCGACAAATGGCCAACAGCCCCGCCAAATCCGCAAAACAGAGGAGATGACTCAAAAGCATTTATCTGCGATGATAAGATCATGCCCCCTACGTCCTCTCATAGGCCGGCGCAAAATGATGACTCGGTATCGTTCGACGACCACTGGCGGCCTCTTCCCTCCCGCCTGGACCACCCGGACTCAGCGCCGGTGCTCCCTCGGCAGAAGGCGCATACCTGGTCTCTGGTGCTCAGCGCCCGCCTGATCCCTTGTCGGACCGACCGGGACCGGCGTCGCTGGCAGCTGCTGGTGCCGGCCGACTGCTTTGCGGACGCCATTCGGGAATTGCGTCAATATGAACGGGAGAATCGTGGCTGGCCGCCGGCTGCCCCGGGCAACGTCCCCACCAGGGACAACACGGTCTTGACGCTGTGGCTTTTGGCGGCCCTGGCAGTTTTCCATAATGTGACCCTGATCGATTTCGGCCCCTTCGGCCAGGATTCCGTAGCCTGGCTGGAACGCGGCAACGCCCACGCGGGGAAAATCATGGCCGGCGAGTTGTGGCGAACCTGTACGGCCCTGACGCTGCACACGAATTGGCTGCACCTGCTCGGCAACCTGCTGATCGGCGGGGTTTTCATCGTCCGGCTCTGTCGCGACCTGGGCTCCGGCTTGGGCTGGAGCCTGCTGCTGGCCGGCGGGATGCTCGGCAATCTGATCAATGCCTGGCTGCAGGCACCGGAGCATCGGGCGGTCGGTGCCTCGACCGCCGTTTTCGGTGCCGTCGGCCTGCTGGCTGCGATCAGCCTGGTTCGCTACCGACTCAACCTGCGCCTGCAGAAACGCTGGATGCTGCCCATCGCCGGGGCCCTGGGCCTGCTCGCCATGCTGGGCGTCGGCGGCGCGCGCACCGACCTGGGCGCCCACCTGTTCGGGTTTTTGGCCGGACTGGTCCTCGGTGCCGGTGCAGAAGGGCTGATTGAACGTTTTGGCCGGCCCCGAGCTCGATTGAATGTTCTGCTGGGGGCAGTCAGTGCGGCGACCGTAATCGGTGCCTGGTCCGCTGCGATCAGGTTCGGCGGCTGAAGAATACCGTTGCCTGCCGCGAAATCCTTGACGCCCAAGCATTTTCAGCTAGTTTTGGTATAAGCAAGACGCCGAAGACCGATCGGGAAGGAGTCCGAGACCATGAGAAACTGGCCGTTCTGGGTTGGCTGCCTGGCAGCTGCTGTCATCATTATCGTTTATCTGCTGTTCTTTCGCGGCGGACCGCCGGAACCGGTTCTGGATCCCGTCCCGGCCCCTGACCAGCCGATTTCGCCGCCCGCCATTGAGCACCCCATCGAGCAGGCCGCTGAGGGATCTGCGGACGCCGAACCGGTCCTTGACCCCGAGCGGCCCCTCCCGCAACTCCAGCAGAGCGATGACCAGATGAAAGAGATTCTCGGCCGGCTGTTTGCCGAACAGAACCTGGGCCGTTTTTTTCTGCTGGAACATATTATCGAACGGTTCGTGGTCATGGTTGACAACCTGCCGCGTCAGAGCTTGCCGGTCACTCACCGACCTCTGAAGAAGATCCCCGGCAGTTTCGAGGTCGAGGGCCCGTCAGACGCCATGGTGATCGCGCCGGCCAACTACAGGCGCTATGCTCCCGTGATCGGGCTGCTCGAAAAAGCTGATGTCCGACAGGTCGTCGCCGTTTACGTCAAACTTTACCCTCTCTTCCAGCAAACCTATGAAAAGCTGGGATACCCGGAGGGGTACTTCAACGACCGCCTGGTCGAAGTGATCGACCACCTGCTGGCGACTCCCGTGGTGCATGACCCGGTCAGGGTCATCCGTCCCAAGACCCTCTACCTTTTTGCCGATCCCGCACTCGAGGCTTTTTCAGCCGGCCGCAAGATCCTGATCCGGACCGGACCGGACAATGCCGAACGCATTAAAAACCTCCTGCGGACCTACCGGCAGGCGTTGACCAAGACCGGCCCAGGGAATGGGTAAGGCCTGAGATTAATCTGCAGACCGGGTCCTCCGGCCGGCTCCCGCCGCAACTTCCCGGCGTGGCCGGAGTTCCGGTCAGCGGCAGGTTTATCCCTTTCGAATTCAGCAGAAATCGGCTATGGTGCCCGGCACGGAAAATGTTGCCAGAGGTCCCTTGATGCCCCCAGTCGTCTCCCGTTCAGCCACCCTGTTCGTGGTCTGTATCGCCCACTTCCTCATGCCCTTCATGATGTCGGCCGTGGCTGTGGCCTTGCCGGCGATCGGCCGCGAGTTCCAGCCCAGCGCCATCCAGCTCGGCCTGGTCGAAACCATCTACGTGCTTTCCGCTTCGATCTTCCTGCTGGCCATGGGGCGCATGGCCGACATTCATGGCCGGCGACGGGTTTTCCAGATCGGCATCGTGGTCTTCACCCTGGTCGGCGGACTGCTGTCGCAGGCCTGGTCGATCGAGGTGATGATCGGCTTGCGCTTTCTGCAGGGCATGGGTGGTTCGATGGTCATGGCAACCACACTCGCCATCGTGGTTGCGGTCTTCCCGCGCGAAGAGCGCGGCAAAGCCCTGGGCATCGCCATTGCCAGCGTCTACGCCGGCATCTCCTGCGGACCGTTTTTCGGCGGCCTGCTGGTCAACAGTTGGGGCTGGCGCTCCCTTTTTTATCTGAGTGTGCCTCTCGGCGCCCTGACCTTTCTGATCTCCCTGGCAAAACTGCGCGGGGAATGGGCCGAAGCCCGGGGCGAACCTTTCGACTGGTTCGGCAGCCTGGTCTATGCCTGCAGCCTGGCGTTGCTGATCACCGGGGCCTCCAATCTGGACAGCGGTGTCTGGGCCTGGGTTCTCGGCGCAGCAGGCACCTGCGGCCTGGGCCTGTTTGTGCTGATCGAGGCCCGCACCGCCTACCCGATCCTCAACATCGCCCTGTTGCGCAGCAACCGGGTGTTCGCTCTCTCCAACCTCGCCGCCCTGCTCAGCTACGCGGCAACCTTCGGCATCACCTTTTTCTTCAGCCTGTACCTGCAGTACGTCAAAGGGATGAACCCGCATGAAGCAGGGGCGCTGCTGATGATCCAGCCGGTGGTTCAGGCCCTCTTTTCGCCGCTGTGCGGTCGCCTCGCCGACCGCTTCCCGGCAGCCAAGGTCGCCACCATCGGCATGGCGCTGTGTGCGGCAGGACTCGGCATTGCCGCGACCGTCAACGCCGCCAGCCCGGTGGGCCTGATCATTGCGATGCTGACGGTGCTCGGCTTCGGCTTCGCCCTGTTCTCGTCGCCCAACGTCAGCGTCATCATGGGCAGCGTACCGTCCAGTTTCCTCGGCGTTGCCGCCGGTTTGAACGGCAGCGTGCGAACCCTGGGCATGATGATCAGCATGACCATCATCACGATCGTCTTTTCAGTTTTCATGGGTGGACAAGTTGTCAGCCAGGAGACCCTGCCGGCTTTTTTGACCAGCATGCAGACCGCCCTGCTGGTTTTCTGCGGGCTGTGCATTGCCGGTATTTTCTGCTCCCTGGGGCGATTAGAAAAGGCCCCCATATCTGATCAGGGGGCCTGAAAATCTTCCGGCAGTTCGAGCAGATTCACCAAGGTGAAGCAAGGTCCAGCCGCTCGAGTTTAGCCTTGAATTCCCGAGCCTCCCGGGACAACCTGATGCCGGCCTGCTCCTGCTGAAGCCAACCGATTTCGAATGCCAGCTGCTTGGCTTCGGTCACCTGGCCGCCGGCGACCAGGGCCAGCATCCGGGTCTCGATCTCGGACAGGTAGAGACTGTTGAAACGGTAGTCGAGAAATGCCTCCCAGGTATAGGGGACCCATCTGCTGACGACTTTTTCACCGATCAGGCGGGCATACTCGCGGATTTCATACTGGGCGTGCTGATCCATGCGCAAGGCGAGAAAGTGCAGGAGGTTGTGCAGATCGATCTTCCAGTAGGCCTCGGTATAGGTCGAAAGCGGCAGGTCCTTGCGGGCCTGTTCCCGCGCCACCCCCTGCTCGAGCCGATTGCGGTAGACCTGCTGGCAGCGCTCGTGCAGTTCCGCCTCCTCGGTGCTCAGACTCGCGCCGGTCGCCGGATCGATGCCATTACCGCTGCCCTGCTTGTTGACCTCGGACTGGGATCGCCACTCGTCGTCTGCAGTCCGCCGCGCCGCATCGATGGCCACCGAATAGCGGGTCGAATATTCATTGACGCTGGCTGTGCGGTGGCGGATCCACTGGCGCCAGCAGTCCATCGGCACCCGGACATGCAGCTTGATCTCGCACATCTCGAAGGGCGTGCTGTGCCGGTGGCGCAGCAGGTAGCGAATCAGGCCGCGATCCTCGCTGACCTGCTTGGTGCCGGCACCATAGGAGACCCGGGCGGCCTGGACGATGGAACTGTCGTTGCCCATATAGTCGATGACCCGGATGAAACCGTCATCCAGGACCGGAATGGTGGCACCAAGCATGGCGTCGAGTTCGGCGGAAACAGAGCGAGGTAATTTTTCAGTTTGACTGGTCATGGAAGCTCTCCGGGATGCGTCATCTTTTCATTTTTTTGCGGAGTCCTATTAGGCCTGAACTTAGGCTTGGTTTCAAGTCTTAAGCGCCACATTCCCACTGCGAAATCCAGTGCTGGAGCAGGCGTAATCTGGTAGGATTGACGGCAAGGAGATGTGTCATGGAAAATCAGAACCCCGAACCCCCGCCTCCGGTCAGACCTTCCAGCATGAGTTGGCTGAAAGTCTTTGGCATCGTCGTTTTAGCCAGCCTGGTCTCTACCCTGCTCGCCGTCCTGATTATAAAAACCTTCCTGTTCCCGGACCGCTTCACACCGGTCGTGTTGAAACCTCAGGAGGAACGGCAGCTGGCCGTCAAACTGGAAGACCTGACGCCCGGCAGGGGGGCATCGGTTCTCGGCCCGAAGCTGCCGCCGGCAGACGCCGGAACCACCCTGGCGCCCGAACCCTACAGTGAAGCCGGTGCGGATCGTGAAATTATTTTGACCGAACGGGAACTGAATGCCCTGTTGGCCAAAAACACCAACCTGGCGGAGCGCCTGGCCATCGATCTGTCCGCGGACCTGGCCAGCGCCAGACTGCTCATTCCGCTCGACAAAGATTTCCCCGTGCTCGGCGGCCAGACGCTCAGGGTCAATGCCGGCCTGGAAATGGCCTATACCGAGGGCCGGCCGCGCGTCGTCTTCAAGGGTATCAGCCTGTGGGGGGTGCCCTTGCCCAATGCCTGGGTCGGCAACCTGAAGAACATCGACCTGGTCGATGAGTTCGGCGGACAACCGGGATTCTGGCAGGCTTTCGCCGACGGCATCGAGGAGATCGAAATCGAGGAGGAACGCCTCCGGGTGCTGCTGAAAGAATAAATTTCCCCGGCGGCCAGAGCCGACGATCAGGTGTTTCGACGGGACCACATCACCGGTCCCGTCGCACTTCCCGGAATGACTAATAGATGACGATATAGCCGTGATCCGTGGCAATTTTCGAGATTTCCAGCACATCCTCGATCTGGTAGGTCTCGCCGTCCAGAACGAAGGTGTAGCCGCCGTCGGGGTTCTTTCGGGCCAGATCGATCAGGTATTCGAAGCTGGCGGTCTTGATGGTTTCCACGGCCTCACTCCTTGCGATGGACCGCCAGCGGCCCCCACGCCTGGTCGATGCACATCAGCTCGAGGGCATTGACATTGACGTGCCCCGGCAAGCTGACCACGTAAAAAACGACTTCAGCGATATCCTGGGGCTGCAGAGCCTCCGTACCCGTATAGACCTTGTCCGCGGCCTGGTCGTCCCCTTTGAACCTGACTTTGGAAAACTCGCTTTCCGCCATGCCCGGATCCACTTCGGTCACCCGCACCCGCGTGCCGAGCAGGTCGGCGCGCAGATTGCGGCTGAATTGCTGGACGAAGGCTTTGGTGCCGCCATAGACATTGCCGCCCGGATAAGGCCAGCTGCCGGCGGTGGAGCCGATGTTGACGACGTGGCCGCGATTGCGGGCCACCATGGCCGGCAGCACCGCGCGCGTGCAGTACATCAGACCCTTGACGTTGGTATCCACCATGGTTTCCCAGTCTTCCAGATCGACCTCCCAAGCCGGTTCCAGGCCGAGGGCCAGCCCGGCATTGTTCAGCAGGACATCGATGCCGTCAAGTCCGGAGAGCTTATCGTGAACGGCCTGGCGGTCGCGGACATCCAGAGTCAGGACCTGCCGAACGGGCTCGCCGAGTTCGTCCTGCAGGGCGGTCAATCGCTCTGTGCGCCGACCGGTCAATATGAGCTGCCAGCCTTCCGCGGCGAACCGGCGGGCGCAGGCCTCGCCGAAACCGGACGTCGCACCGGTGATCAGGATCGTCTTTTCCATCATGCCTCCTCTCGTTGCTGAAAAATTGACGTAAAGCATTGGGTTCAATGCTGATTTACTGTCTGGCCAGCCGGGTATTGGCGATGTCATCCTCGAAGTTGCTGCGGAAGGGGTTGATGTCCAAGCCACCCCGACGGGTGTAGCGGGCGTAAACCGTCAACTGCCGGGGACGACAAAAGCGCAGCAGGTCGACAAACACCCGTTCCACGCACTGCTCGTGAAACTCATTATGCTGGCGGAAGGAAACCAGGTAACGTAGCAGCGCCGCCTCATTGATCTTCGGGCCATGGTAACGAATCATCAGGCTGCCCCAATCCGGCTGGCGAGTCACCAGGCAGTTGCTCTTCAGCAGGTGGCTGAAGAGGCTCTCCTCGACCACGCACTCCTCATCGGCGGCGGCTTCGAGCAGGCCCGGGTCGAGGGCGTAGCGGGAAAAATCCAGGTCCTGGTGATCGATGCAGCGCCCTTGCCATTCACTGATCTGCAGCTGTCCGAAATCCTCAGGAAGCAGCAGGCGAACATCGATCGGCGCGCCGACGGCCTGACCGAGATCCCGCTTCAGCAAGGTTGCAACAGAGCCGATATCCGGACACCGGGTCTGGTTGAAGGAATTCAGGTAGAGCTTGAAGGATTTTGATTCAACCAGATTCGGTGATTCGCAGGGGAACCGGAACTCGCCTATGGCGACCACCGGCTTGCCTTTAGGCGTCAGCCAGGACAGTTCGAAAGCGTTCCAGAGGTCGAAGCCGTGAAAAGGCAGTCCGCCGTAGAGGCCGATTTCCTCCCGCTTCAGGCGACGGGGGACCGGACAGAGCAGACCGGGGTCGTAGGCCGCGGCATAAGAGGTCGGCTTGCCCAGCGGCAGGTTGGTGTCAAAATCGCTCATTGCAAAAAAAACCGTTGTCCTGTCGACAGCTCCGGTCGACGCTCCCTGGCAGGGGCACAACTGGCCGTCTGTTTCTGGTAGCGGCTATTCCCAATCAATCTGCCGGTCCGGGGGGATGGACCGACCCGGCCATGAAGGAATTCTATACGTCGGCAGCGCCCGGGACAAGGGCAAAACAGGGGAGCAAAAGGGATGCCTGTTTAATGGCCGGTTGGAATTATGCTATTCTGTCCCAGCCTGACACCGGAAGCTCAGGGCATGAGAGGCTTGATAACCGCGGTGAAATTACAACGTCTGCCATTGACCCTTTTCTGCCTGTCCCTGCTGGTCTGGGGCTGTGCACACCCGGACTACCGACCAGGCCCACAAAACCCTTCCAAATCTGGAACGGACCCGATCGCCGGCCTGATCGCCCCCCAGCCGCTGGGATCCGCTGCCGCGGTCCGCCTTCCCGCCATGGGTTACAGCATCCAGGTCGGCGCCTTCGCCAGGCTGGACAACGCTGTCGGCCTCAGGCAGCGCCTCCAAGCCGACGGCATCGACGCCTATCATTTCCGTCATGAATCGGGACTTTACAAAGTGCGCTTCGGCAATCACGCCAGATACCAAGCGGCCCGCACTGAAGCGCAAAGACTGCAGGCCCGTGGCCGGATCGATGCATTTTTCATTGTCAGGCCCGGAGATTATGCCGCTGCCCGCATCTGGCACACCGGTCGCGGCAATCTGCGTGCGGAACTGGTCGACACGGCGCGCAGGTTCATCGGCATCCCCTATCGCTGGGGAGGGACGACAGTGAAGGACGGCTTCGACTGCAGCGGCTTGACCATGGTCAGCTACCGGCTCAACGGTCTGGACCTGCCGCGGGTCTCGCGCAGCCAGTTCGCGGCCGGGCGGCAGGTCGCCAAAAACGACCTCCGTCCGGGCGACCTGGTGTTTTTCGCAACCAAAGGCGGCCGGCGGGTGACCCATGTCGGCATGTATACCGGCAAAGACCGCTTCATTCATGCACCGCGCACGGGCCAGAAAGTCCGGGAGGAAAAATTGTCGAATGCTTTCTTTGCCAGAACCTATGTGGGCGGCAGGTCCTATCTCTGAAAGGCCCGCTGCGGCCCTTACCCCGCATTATTCATGAGTCTTTGTCGCGAAACCGGCAGGTGGCCGTCAGATCTCGGCAAGCACAGCGACTGGCCCTGGAGGCGGACTGGACGGTCCGTCGAAGCGCCAGACGCGAGCACGGCGGGAGATGATGGTCAAATGTCGGTTGCAGCAGAAGATTTCATGAATAATGCGGGTTAGCCTAATCCGCCGAGAGTCAAACCCAAACCGGCGGCCAGCACGAAACCGCAGCAACCGGCCAGCAGCCAGCGCAGCTTGACGCCGCGGGAACAGTCAAAGCTGATATCGCCCTTGATCTCGGCCAGCTGCTTCTGGATTTCGGCGTAATAGACCAGCAGGAAGAAGCCGAGCAACAGCCCGACCAGGCTGCCCAGCAGAGGAATGGGCGCCAGGACCACGGAGATTCCCGCGACGAGGAGTCCGCCGAGCAAAAGTCTGCCGAACACCGGCCAGCCGCGTCCGGCCACGTAAGCCCTGCTTTTCAGCAGGGCGTCCATGCCCCGGGCATCCTCCCGGGCGAGGATGAACTGGGCGAACAGGAACCAGACGCTGAACACCAGTCCCGGGATCAGCAGCAGCAGACTGCCGCCGGCAATCATGAACCAGACCAGCAGGGAGACCCAGAGAAAGGAGCCCAATCGCTGCAGGCCGTAGCCCAGGGACTGACGAACGCCGAGATCCTCATCGACGATCGCATAGGTCATGGCGGCATTGATCCAAGTCATGACCCCCATGACGAAAATTATGGTGACAGCGCTGCCCGACGCATGCACCAGGGGGCTGCCGCCGGCGAGTCTGGTCAACCTCTCGGTCACTCCGGTCAGAAGGAAATAACCGAGTCCTGCCAGACCGAATGTCAACAGGCTGATGCCTATGAATACCGGAAACCTCTTCAGGAAGGTTCGCCAGCTCTTGCCGAACAGTTCTCCCAGACCGGAGAGGGCATACCGAGGAGGCGGCTCCGAATCGGGCGTCGACGACGCGACCAGAACCGGATGCAGATCCTTGCCGGGCACCGCTTCCCGGCTCGGCGCCCGCCCGCCCTGAAAGGTAAAACTCTGCCGGCACTGGCGACAGGTGACCTGCACCATGCGCTGTGGAACCTTCTCCCGGGGCAGGCTGCGCCTGGCATTGCAGTGGGGACAGGCCAGAGTGACTGTCCCGGAAGCGGCCGGCGCCAAATCCGGAACCATTGCAGGCGAAACCTCTTCCGGCGGAGATTCAGGTTCTGGCTGGGGAAGCTGGAACTTTTCGCCGCACTTCGGACAAGCAACGCGCTTGGTCCCGGGCGGTATCCTGCCGGCGGGAACTTCACGACTGTAGCGACATGCGGGGCAGGACAGGTTCATGGGCAGCGCTCCCGACTTTGTTGTTGCGCATCCGGACGCCCAGGGGCAAAATGCCCACACAGCAAACCGGATCAGGGATCATCCATTCCTGATTATTCAGATTTTATGCCAGCCGCCTGCCAAGCCCCATCTGTCTGATGTTTGGTCACTTTATTTTCAGGGCTGCTGAAAAAGAACCGCCGGGTGCCATTTTTCGTCATCAGATGCGGCTTTTGCACACAGCCGGCCAGCCCAGAGTGGTTGCTTTCCGGTTTTATGCCAGAAGCCGGGTCTGCCTAGGAGGCTGTCAGATTATCCGGGCTGAAGCGAATATTCGAGACTTCGAGCACAGATTTCAGCTCGTTTGCTGGCGCATAGCCATAGCTATGGGGCAAAAAGGAACTGAAATATGGGCCGAAGAATCGGATTTGCAGCCAGTTCATGGATAGTCCGACAGCCTCCTTGCTGCGGAAAACTTCCCGGAACCCACAAAAAAAATCTTGATTTTTCTTCCAAAGTCATGCTAGACAAAACACAACAGTAAGTTTGTGTAGTATGTGAGCTGCTCGACACCATGAAAAATGTCCGCGTTAAACAGAACACACAACCTGCCGGCTGTGTGTTTTTTTGTATCGGGGCAGCCAACATGCGCGCAAAAACAATTCCCGAGGGGGAACAAAAGGAGTAGAAAATGGCAGAAGGCACAGTGAAATGGTTCAACGACGCTAAAGGTTTCGGATTTATCGAGCAGGACAACGGCCCCGATGTCTTTGTTCATTTCTCGGCGATTGGAGGCGAAGGCTTTAAATCCCTGTCCGAAGGTGACCGTGTCAGCTTTGATGTCAACGAAGGCCCCAAAGGCCCCCAGGCAGCCAACGTGGAAAAAGTCTGACCTCCCGACAGATAGTTCAAATTCCAAATGTTGAACGGGAAAAGCCCTGCAGGATTGCAGGGCTTTTTTTCGCCTGATCCCCCGCCTCCGCTCGTGAACATCCTTGTCAGCGCGCATCAAGAAACGTAGACTGGGAGACCTCTCGATTATTCCGGATGCCGGCAATGAAGAAAAAATCCGTGACCCCGAAAACTCTGCCCGACCGGGATCAGGTCAAAGCCCTCTATGATCGGCGACGCCCCGACTACGAGGAAGCCCTGCAGGTCTTTTATCGAAAAGTCCGCAGATTGCTGGAGAGTCGCGGGCTGACTCTTTCGATCAAATACCGGGTCAAACGCTTCGATGCCTATCATGAAAAGCTGAAGCGACTGCATGTCCGCGGCCGGAGTTCCGCCCCACAGATTTCCGATATGCTGGGTTTGCGCATCGTTTGTCCCTTCCTGGAAGACATCGAGACCGTGAAAGCCTTGATCTCGGCACATTTCGAAGTGACCGAAACCGACCGCAAAGCGGCCCAGCATTCTTTCCGGGAATTCGGTTACGACTCGGTCCACTTGCTGGTCAAGCTCGAAAAGGGGGCAATTAAATGCAGCTTGCCGGGCACGCGGGCAGTCTGCGAAGTACAGCTGCGCACCATTCTGCAGGATGCATGGGCGGAGGTGGAGCACGAGCTGGTTTACAAATCGGATATTTCCATACCGAACGAATCGATTCGACGCAAGCTGGCTTCACTGAACGCCACCCTCACCCTCTCCGATTTGATTTTTCAGGAGATCCGCGACTACCAGAAAGCGATCCGGCAAAGGGGTAGACAGCGTCAGGAGAAATTGACCGAGGCCCTCGATCCGCTGGACATCATGGCCATGTCGAGTCAACTGGAAGGCAGCAGCGACCGTTTCGAGGCGGACACTGGCCCGACCTCCCGGCTCAACCGGCTGGAGAGAACCATGCTGCTGGCCCTGGATGCCCACAGCGGCCATGACCTGGACCGGGCCATCGAACTCTACGGGGAACTGCTGAACATGCGCCTGGAGCGGAACATCCGTTCAATGATCTACAATCATCGCGGCATGGCCTATTTTGCCCGGGGAGATATTCAACGGGCGACCAGCGATTTCTCGAAGGCAATCCATTACAACCCGGAAAACAGCCGCGGCTACGCCAACCGCGGCCTCTGTCTTCGCCTGCAGAAACGTTCGGAGAAAGCCCTGGGCGATTTTGCAACGGCGATCGAGATCGATCCCTTGCAGCCCGAAGCCTTTTTCGGCCGGGGCCAAACCTACCGGGACCTGGGGCTGCTCAGCAAAGCCCTGGACGACTTTGAAAGAGTCCTCGAGATCAATCCCGACTACCAGCCGGCCGGCGACCTGGTCAAAGCCTTGAAAGAACAGTTGCCTTGACGAAACAGTTTCCCCTCTTCCATTTACCCTTACACCGGTAATCAAAATGGTTTTGATGAGCCTGCGAAATATCGATCTCGCCTTCGGCGGACCGCCCCTTCTGGAAGATGTCAGCCTGCAGATTCACCAGGGCGAGCGAATCTGCCTGCTCGGCCGCAACGGGGCAGGCAAATCGAGTCTGCTCCGCCTGATAGCCGGCGGCCAGACCGCCGACAGCGGCATCGTCGATCGCCGGCAGAATCTGCGCACCTCCCTTCTGCCACAGGAGCTACCGACCGGACTTCGAGGCCCGGTCATCGATATTGTCGCCGCAGGCTGCGGACCGAGACCTGAATCCGCGCCGGAAGAAGCGTGGATGCTGCGGCAGCAGGCCGAGGACGTTCTCTCGCGCCTGGAACTGGACCCGAATGCCGAGGCCGCGACCTTGTCAGGAGGCCTGCGCCGCAAGGTCCTGCTGGCACGGGCGCTGGCGGCCAGGCCCGACATTCTGCTGCTCGACGAGCCGACCAACCATCTCGACATCGAGTCGATCAACCGTCTGGAAAAGCTGCTCATGCGGGAAGCAACGACCCTGGTGTTCGTCACCCATGACCGGGCTTTTCTACGGGCACTCGCCAACCGGATCGTCGAAATCGACCGCGGCCGACTGTATGATTTTGCCTGCGACTACGACACCTTCCTGCGCCGCAAGGAAGAACTTCTGCACGGCGAAGCCGAGCAGTCCCGGCGCTTCGACAAAAAGCTCGCCGAGGAAGAGGTCTGGATCCGAAAGGGGATCAAAGCCAGACGAACCCGCAATGAAGGCCGGGTCCGGGCGTTGCAGAAAATGCGTGAAGAGCGCCGGGCTCGCCGCGAGCGCCAAGGCCAGGTCCGCCTGAATATGCAGGAAGCAGAGCGCAGCGGCCGCCTGGTCGCCCAAGTCAAAAACCTGCTTTTCGGCTATGAAAACCGACCGCTTATCAAGGATTTTTCCACAACCGTGCTGCGCGGCGACCGGATCGGCATCATCGGGCCCAACGGTGCCGGCAAAACCACTCTGCTCAAGCTTCTGCTGGGCGAAATCGCACCGCAGGCTGGACGCGTCAAGCTCGGCAGCAACCTGCAGATCCTTTATTTCGACCAGCTGCGCGAACAGCTCGAGCTGGACAAAACCGTGCAGCAGAATCTGGCCGGCGACCAGGACATGGTCATGATCGGTGATCAGCCTCGGCATGTCATCGGCTATCTTCAGGATTTCCTGTTCACTCCGGAAAGGGCGCGCAGTCCGGTGCGCATTCTGTCCGGCGGAGAACGCAACCGGCTGCTGCTGGCGCGCCTGTTTCTCCGGCCGGCCAACGTGCTGGTCATGGACGAGCCGACCAACGACCTCGACCTGGAAACACTCGACCTGCTCGAGGAACGTCTCGGCGAATTTCAGGGCACCCTGTTTCTGGTCAGCCACGACCGCGATTTCCTCAATCGCGTGGTCGGCAGCATCATCGCCTTCGAACCGGACGGCCGGATCGAAGAGTTCGTCGGCGGCTATGACGACTATCTGCGACAGAGAACCGCTGCCGAACCGGCAACCACCACCCCTCCTCCCCCGAAGAAGTCCAGGCCCGCCAGACCGCGGCCGCGCAAACTCAGCTTTCGGGAACGCCGGGAATTCAAGGATCTGCCGCAGCGTATCGAAGCCATGGAAGCGGAACAGGAAGCCCTTCATCAACAGCTGGCCGACCCGGCTTTTTACAAGGAAAAAGGCGACCGGGTCGCCGCCGCGAAGGCCCGCCTGGAGCAGCTGGAAGTCGACCTGGAAAAGGCCTATGAACGTTGGGGAGAACTCGAGGAAATCAACAGTCGGTTGGAGAAATAATCGGCCGGGCGCGACCGTCAGGCTTTGCGGTCGGCCGGCATGATCTGGCCCTGCGGACTGACGTAGCGGACCTCGCAGCACAGGTCGAAGCCGATCCGGGCTCTGACCGTCTGCCGAACGTCGTCGATCAAAGCCAGCACATCCGCCGAACGGGCCCCGCCGTGGTTGACAATGAAATTGGCGTGTTGGGAGGAAACTTCCGCTCCTCCGCGGCGCCGGCCCTTAAGGCCGGCCGCTTCGATGATCCGGCCCGGGGGACCGACGGTGGCGTGCATCTCGGTGGTACTGAGAAATACCGATCCGCAGTTAGGCAGTTTGCGTGGAAACTTGCCGCGCCGCTCGCGCAGGTCAGCCAGCATGTCCCGGCGAATTTGCCGGGGATCGCCCGCCGGACATTCCAGTTCGACCCTGACCACGACGCTGCCGCTGTCCTGCAGGGCGCTGTTGCGGTAGGCAAACCGGCATGCATCGCGGCTGAGAGTCTCCTGCCGGCCCGAGCGGTCGACGACCCGGACCTGCCGGACATGATCGCCGATGCCTTGCCGATGACTGCCGCCATTCATGACGATCAGCCCGCCCAACGTGCCGGGGATGCCGATCGTGTGTTCCAGCCCGGCCAGACCGGCCTGCATCGCCCGGCGGGCCAGGCGCGGGATCCAGACGCCCCCCTCTGCCAGAATCCGGCGGCCGTTGATCTCCAGCCTCGCCAGGTTGTTGCCGATTTTCAATACCACTCCGCGCAGGCCGGCATCGTCGAACAGGAGATTGGTGCCCTGGCCGATCACGACCAGAGGCAAACCATGTTGTCCGGCAAACCGCACCACCGTCGCGACCTGTTCAGCCGTACAGGGCTCAGTTAATAGATCGGCCGGACCGCCGATTTGCCAGCTGCTATGCCTGGCCAGGGGTGCATCGAAACTGCAGCAGCGCTCGGGCAGCAGCGCTGCCAGTTCCTGCAGACGGTTCAAGTGGCGGTTTTCGGAAATAGGCACAGGCGCTGACGAACAGGGTCGAAAAAAGCCGGGCCGTCCAAGGACGGCCCGGCTTTCGGGTTTGCGCAGTTTACTTGATATCCTTCAGATACTTGTAGTACTCGGAATCGGTGGAGATAACCATCCGCCCATTCTCGCGGATCGCCTGCTTGTAGGACTCGAGGGTCCGCATAAAAGAGTAGAACTCCCGGTCCTGGTTGTAGGCTTCCGCGTAAATTCCAGCCGCTTCGGCATCGGCTTCACCCCGCACTTCCACCACGGTACGGTAGGCCTCGGACCGGATCCGCTCCAGTTCGCGCTCCATTTCGCCGAGAATTTCAGCTCTCTCACCTTCACCTTCGGAGCGGAACTCGGCCGCGACCTTGTTGCGCTCATTGATCATGCGTTCGTAAACCCGCTTGCGCACCTGTTCGACGTAGTTGATCCGCTTGAACAGGACGTCGATCAGTTCGATGCCATATTCGGGGACGCTAACCCTGGCTTTTTCCAGAATATTCTCCAGGACCTTCTCGCGGCTGACCAGTTCTTCCTGGGAGATTTCGACGCCCTCGACCTCGAAAGTTTCCTGAACGCCCTCAGGAGGGACATAATCGGAGCCACGCACCAGTTCGGCCAGCAGATTCCCGGAGACGGCGTCACGCACCACCGAATCGATAACGTCATCGAGACGGCTCTGCGCACCGGCTTCCGTGGCCACCGTGGTGTAAAAAAGCAGGGGGTCGACAATCCGCCAGCGGGCCGTGGTGTCGATCCAGATGAAGCGCTTGTCCTTGGTCGGGATCTGGTTGGGATCGCCGTCCCACTTCAGGATGCGATTGTCGAAACGATGCACGTCCTGGATAAAGGGCATTTTGAAGTGCAGCCCGGCACTGCGGGCCGCATCGCCCACTGGCTTGCCGAACTGGGTCACAATCGCCTGTTCCGCTTCATTAACCACGTAAAAGGCATTGAAGCCCAGGAACAGGACAATAGCCGTAACAACAATCAGGACCGGCGCTTTCATTGGCCACCTCCTGCCGATTCCCGGCGCATTGGCAGCAGCGGCAGCAAGCCGCCGCCTTGTTCATCCATGATATAGACCTCCTCGAGACGGGGCAGAACCTCTTCCAGGGTTTCCAGATAAATCCGGCGCCGGGTCACTTCGGGCGATTTGCGGTATTCGCTGAGCAGCGCCACAAAGCGGTTGGTTTCGCCGCGGGCCCGATTGATCCGGGCAATGGCGTAGCCTTCGGCTTCCTGGATGGACTTCTTGGCTTCACCGCGCGCCCTGGGGACTTCCTTGTTGTACTGCTCGCGGGCCTTGAAAATCAGGCTCTCCTTCTGCTGTTCCGCCTCGTTGACCTCGTTGAACGCCGCCTTGACCGCCTCGGGCGGGTTGACGTCCTGGAATTTGACGGTAACGATGCGGGTGCCGATGTCGTATTCGTTGAGAATCGACTGCAGATCCTCCTGGATCTTTCCCGCCAGCAGCGCACGTTCGGTCGTCAGCACCTTGGTCACCGTCGAACTGCCGATCACCTTCCGGGTAATCGCCTCTGACAGGTCGCGGATGGTGCCGACCGGATCCTTGATATTGAACAGGAACTTGAAAGGATCGGCGATCTGGTACTGGACGATCCATTCCACGTCGCTGACGTTGAGATCACCGGTCAGGGTTAGCGATTCTTCCTCCAGGCCCTGCTTGGAATAGGTTGTGCGCACATCGGGCTGCACGGTCCGGAATCCGAACTCCTCTTTCAGGACCCGTCCGGTCTTGACCAGGTAGACCTGATCGATGCCGAATGGCAGTTTGAAGTTCAGACCCGGCTGCGCATATCCGCTAAAATCGCCGAACCTGAGAACCACGCCGGTTTCCTCGGTATCGACCTTGTAAGCGCTGCTATAGGCGCCAATCACGAGCAAGACGACCACAATGATGACCAGGATGCTCTTGACCGGTGCCGGGCCCTGCTTGTTCTGAAATTTTCGTTTGACCTTGTCGGCAAACTCGACGACTTTTTTCTCCAGGTCGTCCCCGGAGTTTCCTCCCCAATCCTGCATGCTGCCTCCTTGTGAAAACTGCGCGTCTTTTCCTTAAGCTGATCGAATAGCTTTGTATCATAACAGGTTCGGCCGGCAAAAGTAGATTTTTCGGAGGCGGGGCGTGGAAAAATCACCCGCCGTGTCTATGAAAATCATCCAGTCCATTGATTCAACAACGATGAAATCTGTCAGGAGGTTTTCCTGGGATAATCGTAGAAACGCAAGTGGCCCTGCCCTGGAGCGACGTCGCGCCAGAGCCTGAGATCGAATTCCAGGCCGACCAGACCGCAGGTGACGATATTGTCGATTTGGCAGGGCGCCAGCAGATTGGCCAATTCGGTCAGACCGGGATTATGGCCGACCAGCAGAATCTCCCGCCTGGCATCATCGAAGCCGCGAATGATCTGCAGCAGATCGGCCGGCTCCGCTTCGTAGATGGCCGGTTCGAAGTGGATATTGCGTTCCTCGATATTCAGCGCTGCCGCCAGTGCCGTCGCCGTATCATGCGCCCGCCGGGCCGGGCTGGTGACGATCAGGTCCGCCCAGTCGCCTCGTTCGGCGAGTCGCCGCCCCATCAAAGGGGCATTTTCCCGGCCACGTTTGTTGAGCGGACGGTCGAAATCAGCGAGGTCAGGATCTTGCCAACTCGACTTGGCGTGCCTGGCCAGAATCAGGGTCTTCATTCAAGTCTCCAGTCCCGTTGCCCGCATGCTGACCAAGCCGACGACATCTGCACCAAAACATCCGCGGCCCAGCCTCAGCATTTCTCGTCCGGGCCGTCCGACCGGCCCGCCCCCGGCGCATAAGTCGCCGGGTTTTTCTCCACGACCGCCAGGGAAGCGTGCGGGTCCCACTTGGGGCTGTAATGCCTGGCCAGCCAGAAGCTCAGGCCGTCCAGGCCCGGAAACAGGACCCGTTCGTTGATGTTCGCCTGGTCCAGCTTGTC
Organism: Desulfuromonadales bacterium; assembly: GCA_035269105.1. Lineage (GTDB taxonomy): Bacteria > Desulfobacterota > Desulfuromonadia > Desulfuromonadales > BM103 > JAQYVZ01. The sequence goes on along the minus strand of DATFJP010000203.1, from coordinate 7,477 downwards.
GCGGATCTCCCATTTCAGTCCGGCGGGAATAATGATGCGGTGCCAGAGATCGGGGTGCTTGGCGAGCCACTCGTCAAGGACCAGCTGCGGGTCGGCCATCACCGAGAAAAATGCGTATTGATTGACGATCCGATCGTCGATGGACGGCGGCTCGAAAAAGATCACGCAGTCCCGGTCGTCCTCCGTGTCGAATTCCGCGAAACTGCTCACGGTTTCGCTCAGCATTTCCACGGTGAAAACGTTGGCGCCTTCTGCATCCAGCTTGCTGCGCAGCCGGTCGGGCAGCCGTTGATGGGCTTTCAGGTAGTTGACCGCCCAGATCACGCCGTCCCGGTCATATTTGTGAATATTGGCGGTGGCGAAATGCAGGGCGATCAGCGGGGAATAGGTCCAGTCGAGCAGCCGGGTCGGCAGGCCGTGATGCTGGGCCACGGACAGCCAGTGCCAGAGAGAATCCTGCTCGACCACGCTGCGATGAGCATATTTCTTGAAATTGCGCAGCAGATGGCGTTCCAGATCGGCAAAGGGACCTCCCAGACGGATCAGGGTGGTTTTCAGCTGGTAATCCCGATCGGAGAGGCCCCGGTAGGCGAAGCGCGAACGGTAACGACCGATATCCTGGTCCCAGGACTCCATGTACAGAGCGTCCTGCAGGTCGTTCCAGGTATGGACGCGGACATCCGGCATGATGGTCTTCAGGACTCCTTCTCCGGTGTGTTCTCTCTCCAGGCCGAATAGGGATATTGTACCAGAGAGAGGTTGAAATACCGACGATCCGAGGTCACTTCTTCACCCACCCAGGGCGGCAGATCGATCTCCTGGTCGCTGGATGCCAGTTCTACTTCAGCCAAAACGAGTCCGGCGTTTTCTCCGTGGAAGACATCGACCTCCCACGTCAGGCCAGCATGCCGGACCCGGTAGCGGTCCTTTTCGATCAGGGGTTTGCGGCAGAGCGTTGCCAGCATCTGCTCGGCATCTTCCTGCGGCACGGAATATTCGAACTCCAGCCGCTCGGCGCCTTCCGTTTTGCCCTTAATGGTCAACACACCTTTATCCCCGGCCAATCGAATCCGCACCGACCGTCCCGGGTCGGTGTTGAGATATCCCTGCCGGTAGCAGGTGGCGCTCGCACCTCGGCGCCAGTCACTGCCGGTTACCAGGAACTTACGTTCAATTTCTATCCCCATGGCTGCTCTCCGGCACTCGATGGACAGGCTTACACAAGTCTGATCAATGCGAGCAGGTTCTTTCAACGCAAATTGCGTTTGCCAGAATTTCTTGCCTTGCGCTTACGCAGCCGACCGGCTTCATGGCTGCGTTTCTCGGCCAGCTCGATTTGCAGGACCTGGCAGTTGCGGTCATCGCCATCATCGGCCGGCTGCCGCTGTCGGTAGGTCCCGTCGGCCTGCATTTCCCAGGCGTTGCGCTGGTCATTCAACTGGGTTTCCAGGAAAGTGCGCAGGTCGCTCCGGGCCTGCTGGTCTTCGACTGGCACCACCACCTCCACGCGATGTTCAAGGTTGCGACGCATGGCATCCGCCGAACCGATCAGGAACTCCTCCTCGCCGCCGTTCTGGAAATAATAGATCCGGGCATGCTCCAGAAAACGACCGACCACGGAAATCACCCGCATGGTTTCCGAAATGCCCGGCAGGCCGGGCCTGACCCGGCAGCTGTCGCGCACGATCAGGTCGACCGTGACCCCGGCCATCGAAGCCTGATAGAGGGCCTTGGCGATGTCAGGGTCCTCCAGGGCATTCATCTTGAAGATGATGCGCCCGGGTGTCTGCTCGGCATGCCCTTCGATCTCCCGCGCGATCTTTTCGAGCAGGGCCTTCTTCAGATGCTTGGGGGCCGGCAGCAGTTTTTCGTAGTACCGTTTCGGCGTATAGCCGGTAGTCAGGTAATTGAAGAGTTCCGTAGCATCCTGACCGATGCCCTTGTCGTAGAGAAACAAGCCAAGATCACTGTAGAGCCTGGCCGTTCCCGGATGATAGTTGCCGGTGCCGATGTGGACATAGCGACGCAGGCCCTTGTAATCCTGGCGCACCACCAGAATCACCTTGCCGTGGGTTTTCAGTCCGACGATGCCGTAAGTGACATGGACGCCCGCTTCCTCCATGCGATTGGCCAACCGGATGTTGGCCTCCTCGTCGAAGCGAGCCTTAAGCTCGACGACTACCGCGACCTGCTTGCCGTTGCGGGCGGCGCGGATCAGGGTGTCGACGATCGGGCTCTGCGGCGAGGTGCGGTACAGGGTCATCTTGATGGCCTGTACCTTGGGATCGGTCGCGGCTTCTTCGAGAAACCGCTCCACCGAGGAGGTAAAAGACTCGTAGGGGTGCTGCAGCAGAATGGTCCTGGCCTCCCGGATGATATGAAAAATATTGCGGCTGTTCTGCAGGGCCGGGTGATCCACCGGATGATGCGGCGGATCCTTGAGTTTGGGAAAGTCCAGGTTGGCCAGCTGCCAGAGGTCGCGCATGCCCATCATGCCGCTGACCTCGAAAACATCGATCGCCTCGTTCAGGCCGAGTTCGGCGGCCAGCCGCCCGCGATGCGCCGGTTCCATGTCCGGGGCGACCTGCAGCCGGACGATCGGCGAGAATTTGCGGTCCTTGAGGGTTGATTCGATCAGGGCCAGCAGATCGTCGGCATGCTCCTCATTGCGGCTGGTGTTGGCATTGCGGGTCACCCGGAAAAGTTCGCAGCCGACGATGTCCATACCGGGAAACAGCATGTCCAGGTTGTGGGCCATGACATCTTCCAGGAGAACATAGCGATGCTGGTTGCCGACCCTGACGAAACGCGGGACGCCGGCGCTGATCGGGACCTTGACTCTGGCCAGGGAAATGGCACTTTCCTCAGGGTAACGCAGGGTGACCAGCAGGTTCAGCGAAAGGTTGGAAATGAAGGGGAAAGGATGGGCCGGGTCGATGGACTGGGGCGTGATCAGGGGGAAGATGTTATTATAGTAATCCTCCTCCAGCACTCGCCCTTCATTCTCAGCCAACTTGGTGTAGGCGATGACTTCAATGCCGGCTTCGGTCAGTTCCAGCCAGAGTTCCTCGAGCAGGCGCTCCCGTTCCTCATGGTGCCGACGCACGAAGGCGTAACAGGCCTCGATCTGCTCCTTCGGCGTGCGGCCGTCCAGGGTTTCTTCCTGGACACCCGCCCCGACCTGCTGCTTGAGGCCGCCGATGCGCTTCATAAAAAATTCATCGAGGTTGGAACCGGCGATGGCCGCGAATTTGACCCGCTCCAGCAGTGGCGTACGCGAATCCCTGGCCTCGTTGAGAACCCGATGGTTGAATTCCAGCCAGGTCAATTCACGGTTGAGAAAGAGTCCGGGTTCATCCAGATCGACCTGCGACCGCGGCTGCGAAGTTTCAGCAGCCCTGGACGCGACGGTAACGTCTGTCTGCCCATGTTCGGCAGCTTTTTCCGTCTTCTGCAGGGTCGGTCGTGATTTACCAGCGGTCATGAGATTCAATCCAAAGCAATCAAATGAATATTATGGCAGAGACCCATTGGAAACGGGTCGTGTTAGGATATGATTAGAAATCAGTTAGCGGCAGACCGCAAAATTCTTTTTACCTCAAAAAAAACTCCCCAGGGCTAATGATAATCTAACATTTGCGCCTCAGTATTCGACGGTGCTGGCATGCTCGAACATCCATCCGAGGCGGGAGGCTTCCCATGGCCCAATCCAACGAATTGCAGGAGATCAGAGGTATAGGCGAAGCACTGGCCGAACGACTGGCTCAACGCGGTATTGATTCCCTCGACAAGCTCGCCGAGGCTTCGGAGAAAGACCTGAGTGGAATCGACGGCTTGCCGAACAATCGCATTTCCGGCGTACTCCGCCAGGCCCACAACCTGGCGGCCCAGGAGCAGCGGAGCGAAGAATCTCTGGCCGAACTGGTCGAAGACGCCGATCATTTGCGTGATCAGATCGAAACATTGGTCCTGAACATTCGCGATCGCTTTAGTGCCGACAAGAAACACAAGGTTGCTCCCAAAGCGCTGCGCAAGGAAATCTACCGGACCCTGGCCTCTCTGGAAAAAATCGAGGCCGTCCTCGGCGAACAGATGCGCCGGATGAGTGATAAGTTAGCCAAGGCAGATGCCAAACTGGCGAATATCTCCGACAGCAGTCCGGAAGAGATCGCCGCCGGCCTGAAAAAAGCCCGCAAGAAGCTTGACAAAGCGGTGGATTAGCTCTCCCCGTGATACCCCGGCTGAAATCAGTCCGATTTCTTAGCCTTTTTATTGCCCGCCTTAAGTTTTTTCGGTTTGCAGACATGCGACTTCTGGTCGGTCCGGGCGCCGCATTTTTCGCAGGCGAACCTGGCCGCCTTTTTCTTCACCTCTGATTCGCCTTTCAAACACTTTCCCATGGCTTTTTCATCCCCGAATGATGCGCAGTAACTGTGATTTGAGCTACAATTATACCATGAAGCACGTCATCCGGTTAAATGCGGGCAAACCCTGCTGTGCCGGCCGAAAGGGCCCTGATTTATGATTCAGCAACGCCTGGCGGCGATCGACATCGGCACCAATTCCATCCGCTGCATCACCGTGGAAGTCGATGAGAAAACCGGCTTTCGGGTCTTGGATGACGAGAAAGCCCAGGTCAGGCTCGGCGAGGGTTTGTCCGAAACCGGGCGCATCAGTCCGGCCGCCTGGGAAAGAGCCCGCGAGGCCCTGTTGCGCATGCGCAAGATCAATGACGGCCTGGGAGGCGGCTTTATCGAAGCGGTTGCCACCAGTGCCGTGCGCAAAGCGGCCAACGGCGCCGAGTTCGTGGCAGCCATGGAGGCCGAGACCGGCATCCCGATCAGCGTCATTGAAGGTCGCGAGGAAGCCGAACTTGCCACACAGAGTGCCCTGCATCATTTCGACATGGCCAACACCCGCTATGTCCTGGTCGACATCGGCGGCGGCAGCATCGAAATCATTGCCGCGATCGGCAGCCACATCGAAGAGATCCGGTCGCTTGAACTCGGCGCGGTCTTCCTGACCGAAAGGTTCCTGCGCGGAGATCCATTATCCAAGGACGACATGGCCCGCCTCCGCAAGCACCTGCGCAAGACGATCCGCAAAAGCCTTGGCGACACCGCCTTCTCGGCGCATTGCCTGATCGGTTCCGGTGGGACCATCACCAACATCGGCAGCATGGTCATGGCCCGGCGCAAAGAGCAGTACGATTCCGTACAGGGTTACGACGTGCTGCACTCGGAAGTCGTCCATCAACTGGCCTTGCTGGAACGCACCAGCAACAAGGAGCGCCGCGCGATTCCGGGCCTGAATGCCGAACGCGCCGACATCATTTTCGCCGGTGTCGCGGCCGTTGACGCCTTGATGCGCTATTTCGGCACCAATCTTTTGAAAATCAATGCCGGCGGCATCCGCGAAGGATTGATCATTCGCAGCCTGCAGAAGCATGGCCTCTGGGCTCTGGCCGGAGAACAACGGGATTGGCTGTCGTCAGTCAAGGCCTTTGCCCGCTCCTGCCACGTCGACGAAGCTCACGGCGACCAGGTCCGCCGCCTTGCCACAGCGATTTTCGACGCCCTCGGCTCCGACCCGGAACTGGATAAGCGGGGCCGCATGCTGCTGGAAGCAGCCGCCATTTTGCATGACGTCGGCTACTTCATCAGCTACGCCAAGCATCACAAGCATTCCTACCACCTGATCCGGCACGCCAAACTGTTCGATTTTACCCCCCGGGAAACGGAAATCATCGCCAATCTGGCCCGCTACCATCGTAAGGCGCTGCCCAAGACCGGTCACGACAACCTGAACCGCCTGTCCGACCCTGACCGCAGGCTGGTGCACAAGCTCGGCGGCATTCTACGTCTGGCGGACGGCCTCGACCGACGGCGCAGCAGCGCCGTCGCCGAAATAAACTGTTCGCGGGGCAACAGCCGCTTCAAAATTCAACTTCGCGGTCATGACGACCTTTCCGTGGAACTTTACGGCGGCCAGGTCAAAGCCGATCTGTTCGAACAGGCTTTCCGCCAGAAGCTGGCCTTGGAAATCTCCCCTTACTGAAGCCGGCAAGCGCCAACTCATCAAATTCTAAAGTCCCGCTAACCAACCAAAAACAAACTTCTGTGAGGGTGCGCCAGTATATCTCCTTTTCCCCGGAGTCGCCCATGCAGGTTATCTTTTTTTCATCAAAGTCCGTTGTCGTCTCCTTCGCCACCATGAGAGTCTTTCCGGATGCCGGCCGTCGAGAAGCTGCCACTGACCACACCCGGCAGGCCGGAATATGAGCTGTCCGCAGTCCAATCCCCGGCGTCCCGATCGGTCAGGCGCCGGTCAGGGGCCCGCCGCACCGCGGTCCGCAGAAACTGGCCGGCAAACCATCCTGATTGTCGAAGACGAACCGGAAATCCTGGCGCCTCTGGCTCATTCCCTTGAAATTGAAGGCTACCGGATTCTGACGGCAGAAGATGGCTTGACGGCCTGCCGCCTGATCGGCACCGAAGAACCTGACCTGATCCTGCTTGATATCCTGCTCCCCGATCTGGACGGCTGGGAGGTCTGCCGGCTGCTGCGCCAGCATCCGATTTCTCGCATCGCCACCATCCCCGTTATCATGCTCACCGCACTCAACAGTCCGGGCGACAAGTGGCGGGGCCTCGAACTCGGCGCCGATCATTTCCTGCCCAAACCTTACTCGATCAAGGAAGTCAGCCTGACTGCGGCCAACCTGATCTGCCGCCGCCGGCACTCCGTCGCCCTGGAAAAGCGTGTTGAACAACTGACGACTCGCCAGGATGAGCAGGAGAATCTGACCCACCTGCTGTTTCATGAATTGCGTAACCAGATTACGATCCTCAACGGCTATTCGCAACTGCTCAACGAAAACGGCGAGATCGAGGTCTGCAAACATGCCATCAACCGGAGTTCGGCTTACCTGCATGCCCTCGCCGAAGAAGTGCTTTTGATCCGGCAGGTCGAAGGCGGCCTTCTGACCCTGGCTCCCGAGCCGGTCGTCATCAAAGAAGTTCTCGAGGAGATGGTGCGGCTATATGCCCAACCGGCAGCGGACCGGAACATGATCATCGAATCGGCCTGGCAAGGCGAGACCCGGCCGGTGGTTCTCAACCGGCCGGGTGTGAAAATCATCCTTTCCAGCCTGCTCGACAATGCGATCAAATACGGCCCCCCGGAACAGACAGTCATGGTATCCGGACGGCAGACCGATAACCTGGTCGAACTGGACGTCCAGGACCAGGGAGAGGTCATCCCCCACCAGGAACAAGAGCAGATATTCATGCCTTTCTATCGTTCCGGCGGTCCCACCGGACGAGCCCCCGGCACGGGACTCGGCCTGCACGGGGTGAGGGTCCTGTCCCGGGCCATGGGAGGGCAGGTCTCGCTCGACGAACCATCGCGGGGCGGCAACCTGTTCCGGGTCCGCCTCTTCGGCGCCGAAAGGAAGGAAGGCGATTTTGCCCGATAA
>DATFJP010000202.1:0-8408 GCA_035269105.1 Desulfuromonadales bacterium | reverse complement strand
AGACTGTTCTTCTTCGCCTTTTTTTATTTTCCGTTCATCCCGGGAGCCGGGACGAAAATCGGCGACCGCGGCCGCCTTGATAATCACATCGGCCGCTGAAGAACGCGAGAGAACGGCCTCGCGCATTTCCATGGCAGTTGTCGCCCGGACGCATTCAACCCCCTGGGGGACAGCCTGCTCGACCGGGCCGGAGACCAGGATGACTCGAGCTCCCTGGTTGCGTGCGGCACGGGCGATGGCATAGCCCATTTTCCCGGAAGAATAATTGCTCAGGAAGCGGACCGGATCAAGTTCCTCCCGGGTGGGGCCAGCGGTGACCAGCACGGTTTTGCCTTCGAGTTCGCGCCGGGCGGAAACCAGCGTTTGCGCGAAATCGAAAATTTCCGTCGGGTCGGGGAGTTTGCCCTGTCCCTCCCAGCCACAGGCCAACTCACCGACGGCCGGCGCCATGAAATGATAACCCAGCTCTTCCAACCTGGTCTGGTTTTGCCGGTAAAGCGGATTCTCCCACATATTGACGTTCATGGCCGGCACGAACAGAACGGGAGCCTTGGTGGCCAGCAAGGTTGTGGTCAGCAGGTCGTCGGCCAGACCATTAGCCGCCTTGCCGATCGTATTCGCGGTCGCCGGAACGATCATGACCAGGTCGGCACGGTCTGCCAGGGCAATGTGGCCGATATCCCGTTCCTGGATCAGGCTGAACATCTCCGTATGAACCGGATTTCCGGACAATGTCTGAAATGTCAGCGGTGCAATGAATTCCCGGGCATGCCGGGTCATGATCACGTGCACATGAGCGCCAGCCTTGACCAGCAGGCGCAGGACTTCGGCTGCCTTATAGGCAGCGATGCCGCCCGTTACTCCCAGTACGATCTGCTTGTCGCGAAAAATCATAATTTCCCCGCATCTGCGGCCTGGATCCCGGCCAATCCGGAAGCGACCCTACGAAACGTTTTCCCCAACGAAGGGATTGTGCCTCTTTTCCTGGCCGATGGTGGTATCGGGACCGTGGCCGGTATGCACCACGGTCTGATCGGGCAGGGGCAACAGCTTGCTGCGAATGCCGGCGATCAGCTGCTGGTGATTGCCGCCCGGCAGGTCGGTTCGGCCGACCGAACCGGCAAACAGGACATCGCCGACGAACAGATGATCCTGGCAGTGGAGACAGATCCCCCCGGGCGAATGCCCGGGAACATGCAGGACCCGGAAGCGAAGTTCGCCGACATCGATCTCGTCCCCTTCATCGAGCAGACGTTGCGCCTCCGGTGACGGAGTCGTGGTCAAACCGAACAGCTCGGCGTGTTCCGAAGCCGCAGCAAACAGGGGCGCGTCGTCACGATGAACCATCAATTCAGCACCGGTCGCCTTGACCAGAGCATGGTTGGCGCCGATATGATCGAAGTGGCCGTGCGTATTGATGACGCAGCAGACTTCAAGATCCTCCTGTTCGACCACCTTCAGTATCCGCTCGGCATCCTCGCCGGGGTCGATCACCGCGGCCTGCCGGGTTTTCGGACAGCCGACCACGAAACAGTTGACCTGCAGGGGGCCAACCGCCAGTTTATGCAGCAGCATGGCATCACTCATTGGTCGCATCCTCCTGCGAAGAGACGGACAGATTGAGGTTCTTGCCCTTGAGCTGTTCGGCCAACGTATTGCTGAACCGGCCCTGGGAACCCGCAGCGCGGCTTTTCGCGTCCTCGCGGACCGTCGAGGGTTTGCCGGATGCTGTTGCCCCGCCCTGCTCCGCAAGCAGGCAACCGGTGGCATCCGGACCATTCCCGGCATGCTCATAACCCTTGAAAAAATAGCGGTCGTACAACCGGTGGTATTGGGTCCATGCGGAGTTGCTGTCAGGTTCCTTCTCGATGTGCGTGAGCACGCCGTTGATCTTCGAATCCAGATCATCGAGGAAGTTGAGGACCACGGCTTCGAGGGTTTTCGGCCTCTTGGGCGAGCCGAAATCATACTGGCCGTGATGCGACAGAAGCAAATGCTTGACCAGCATCGCTTTTTCAGCGGGAAAACCCTCTATGGAACGTATTTTCTCATCAACCATTTCCGTGCCGATGACGATGTGGCCGAGCAGCTTGCCTGCATCGGTGTATTCAAAGGACCGTTCATATTTCAATTCGGCCACCTTGCCGATATCGTGCAGCAGTGCACCCACCACCAGCAGGTCGCGGTTGATGGCCGGGTATCTCCGACTGACGTCTTCGGCCAGCGCTGCCACGGCCAGGGCATGTTCGAGCAGACCGCCGAGGTAGACATGGTGCATCGCCTTGGCGGCCGGAGCCCGACTGTAATCGTTCAGGAATGCAGGATCTTCCAGGAACCTCTCCATCAGCATTTTCAGATGGGGATCGGTCAGGCCGGTGACAATCTTGTGCAGATTTTCGAGCATTTCCTGGCGGGGGCTCCCGGCGACCGGCAGAAAATCGCCGATCTCGACTTCGCTCTCCTCCTGCCGGTCGAGACCCTGGACAATCAGTTGCATCTTGCCCATATAAACACTCGCCTTGCCGGTTACCCGCACGAAATCGTCGCGCTGGAAGCGGGCGGCAATTTCATCGACCCGGTCCCAGACCCGGCCTTCAACGGTTCCGGTCCGGTCCATCAGCCGCAAAGTCAGGTAGGGCTTGCCATTCTTGGCCATTGCCTGAATTTTGGCCTGGACCAGAAAAACATCCTCGACCTGGTCCCGTTCCCTGATCTGGTTGATAAATACCTTTTTCAATCGCTGCTCCCCTGCTTGAGGTTGTGAATAATCTGCTCCGCCACGAAATGCCCGTCCAGAGCTGAACTCATAATGCCACCGGCATGGCCGGATCCTTCCCCGGCCGGAAACAAACCGGCATGGGTCACCGACTCTCCCCGTTTGTCCCTGAGAATGCGCAGCGGCGCCGAGGTGCGGGTTTCCACTCCGACCAGGATTGCCTCTCCTGTGACGAACCCGCGGATCTGCCGATCGAAGTTCGGCAGGGCACGGCGCAGGCCGGCAACCACCGCCTCCGGCAGGACGGCGTCCAGAGCAGCCTCGACAACAGCAGGACGGCAACTGGAGTGGACGGGGCCCCGGCCAAGCTGCATAAAATCCAGCAGATTCTGAGCCGGCGCATGAAAACCTCCGCCGCCGGCCTGGAAGGCTTTTTGCTCCCATCGCCGCTGAAAAACCATGCCGGCCAGAGGGTCCTCCCTCCCGCCCCAGTCTTCTGGACCGACCGCCACCACCAGGGCGCTGTTCGACGTCGCTCCCGCCCGCGCTGCACGGCTCATGCCGTTGACGACCAACCCCCCTGCTTCAGAAGCGGCATTGATCACCTCACCTCCCGGGCACATGCAGAAGGAATACACGCCACGACCGTTCTGCGCGTCGTGGAAGCGCAGGGCATAGTCTGCCGGCGGCAGACGCTCATGCCAGTTCGGACCATACTGGGCGATATTGATCAGCTCGGCCGGATGTTCGACCCGTACGCCGATCGCAAAGTTTTTCGCTTCCAGGGCGACACCATTTGCCTGCAGCATGCGGTAAGTGTGGCGGGCACTGTGCCCCGGAGCGAGCACCAGCGCCTCGCATACCAGGCTTTCGCTTTCATCGACCACGGCAGCAGTAACCCGCCTTCGAAAGGTCTCAAACCCAGTAAGACATGTTTCAAATCGCAGGTCAACACCCAGACGCCCCAGCTCCCGACGAAATCGGACCAGCACCTCGCGGAGCCGATCCGTACCGATATGCGGCCGGGCGTCAATCAAAATCTGCTCGGGGGCGCCGAACCTGACAAACTCTTCGAGAATCGAACGCAGCCGGGGATGGTTGACACGGGTGGTCAACTTGCCGTCAGAAAAGGTTCCGGCGCCGCCCTCACCAAACTGGACATTACTCGAAGGATCCAACTCGCCGGTGTCCCAGAAGTGCTCGACATCCCCGACCCGTTTTTCCACAGGCCGCCCCTGCTCGATCAGGGTGACCCTGGCGCCGGCCTCGGCCAGGCGCAAAGCGGCGAAAAGCCCGCAGGGCCCCATACCGACGACAACGACCCGGTTTTCGGCGGCAAGTCTTTCAGCCGCCTGCACAGGTAATTTTTGCGATACCGCCTGGAGATGGGGATTGTCCCGCTGCGACTCCAGAAACTGCTCTTCGTCGTCAACACTGAATTCAACGGTGAACACCAGCCTGATGCGGGATTTTTTGCGGGCATCGATGGCCCGGCGCAGAATTTTGAAATCCCGGATCCGCTGTAGATCAATATCCAGTTGCTTGGCACAGACCCGGGGCAGAATTTCCTGGTCTTCCTGCAGGTCAAGTTTGACTTCATGCAGCCTGACAGCCATGACAATCTCTCATACACCGGTCATTCTGCAGGAACCAGCGACCGAAAATCACTATTCGCAAATTTATTCAGGCCAAGGGGAAGTAAAGATCGAAACGGGTTCCCCTGCCGGGCTCACTGGTCACTTCAATACGTCCGTTGTAGGTTTTGACAATCCTCAGCACAACAGACAAGCCGAAACCCGTGCCTTTCTGCTTGGTGGTGAAAAAGGGGTCGAAAATCTGCTTGAGGTTTTCCTGGGGGATGCCGCCGCCGGTATCGCTGACCGTCAGTTTGAGTTGCTCTGCATCCTGTTCGAGACTGACCCTGAGTTCGCCTCCGGCAGGCATTTCGAACAGGGCATTGGCGAACAGGTTGGAGAATACCTGGCCGAGTTCGTCGCTGTCGGCAAGGATCGCCGGCAGAGAACCCTGGTATTGCTTGACCAGCTTGACCCCCTGCGCGACGATTTGTTCCCCGAACCTCTCCAGGACACTATCCACAGCGTCTTGAAATTTGATCGACCGCAGTCTGAAAGGAGACCGTTTACTGGCCGCCAGAACTTTCACCAGGATGTCGTCGATCCGTTCGACCTCCTGGGTGATCTTTTCGGCGTAGGAAATCATCTCGGGATCATTGTTCAGACCGGATTTGAGAATCTGGACGAACAGACTGATCGAGTTCAGGGGATTGCGGATTTCATGGGCCAGGCCCGCTGAAAGGTGGCCCATGGCGGCGAGTTTTTCGGACTGCAGGATCTCGGCATGCGCACTTTCCAGCTCGGCCGACTTCTGCTCGACCCGCTGCTCCAGTTCCCGGTTCCAGCTTTCAATTTCACTGCGCAGGCGTTCCCGCTCTTCGAGCAATTCGATATTCCGCAACTCGATGTCCCGCAGGCGCAGAACATTTTCGATCCGCTCGACCAGATTGGTGTTGCTGAAGGGTTTTGGAATGTAATCCGCAGCGCCTGCCTTCATCAGGGCAACCGCGATCTCCTCACTGCCCTTGCCGGTGAACATGATGACGTAAGTTTCCGGAAACCGATGACGGATTTCCCGCAGAGCAGCCATGCCATCGACCTCGGGCATCATGTAGTCGAGCAACACGACCGCCGGCTGTTGTTGCTCGATGATGGTGTAACCCTGCCGGGCGCTGTCTGCCAGAAAGACCTGAAAGTCCTTGCTGCGCAGAACCAGTGCCGTCAGATCAAGGATGACCTTGTCATCGTCTATGACCAGAATTTTTTCACGCATGAAACTGCTCCCAAGTCATAAAGAGAGGAACAGAATAACCTCAGCCATCACTTTTAAACAAGGAGGATAATCAATCCGACGCTAGGAGCCTGTCGACAGGCTCTCAGGCCGCCTGAATTTGCTCTGTGCGGCAAGCATCTCGCTGTATTGTCGCAAGGTCAAAGATGCGGGATTCTGTCTGGTCCATTAAAAAGGCAGCCTTGCGGCTGCCTTAAACAAACTGATTGACAGGTCGAAATTCTGCAGAAACCTGACCGGCAAAGAAAGCTTTATTCCTGAATGCGAATCGTCATAACCGGAATGGGCGATTTGCGTACAACCTTTTCAGCCGTACTGCCGAACAGCACATGGTCGAAACCGGTCCGGCCATGGGTTCCCATGACAATGAGCTTGGCATCGATTTCTTCGGCCTTTTTGATGATCTCCTCATAAGGGATACCGGGGACCACATAACAGTCGTGCTTGTCGTAGTCGCTGAGGTGGGTTCGACAGAACTTGTCCATGACCTTTTGCGCACCCTGTTCGATCTCCTCCTCGAGCTTGTCGAAAGAGATGTGAGGCACGTAAAACCCACGCAGGTCAACCGGTTCATTAATTACATGGATCAGCGCCAGGCGGCTGTCGAACTGCTTTGCCAAGGTCAGGGCATACTGGAAAGCATGGTCGGAGCTCTCAGAGAAATCAGTTGCAAACATCACGGTTTCAAAAGACATTTTTCACCTCCGGTCTGGTCCGATCAGGACGATTTCGACACCACATTGCCGCTTTCGAATATTTTATAGATGACGGAGCGCAGCTCATCGATGCGCACCGGTTTGTGCAGGTACTCGAAGGCCCCCAGGTTCATGGCCTCAAGGTAGGATTCCACCCCGCCATAGGCAGTGATCATGATGACATTGGTGCTGGGATAGTGACGACTGAGTTCCTTTAAAAAAGCCAGACCGCCCATATCCGGCATGTTGATATCGCTGATGACCAGATTGACTTTTGTGTGCCGAAGATAATCCAGAGCTTCATGGCCACCGGCCGCACTACCAACTGAAAATCCCTCCTGCCTGAGCAGTTTACTCAGCCCAATCCGGGTGTTTTCTTCATCATCGACCACAAGAATTTGCTGAGCGTGTTCGGCCACTAGAAAACTCTCCACCAGAGATTTCTGAAATTCTATCATGGCGGAAACGGCTGTCAAGCGGGCGCCGGCTCAAGAATTTTCTGTTTTTTCAAGAAATAACAGAAGGTTAAATAATCACTTGCGATGTTAATTTACGCTTTGCCCCAGTGGTCGAGCAGGTCTGCAAAGAGAGCTTGGGCACCAGCCTTTGAGGCTTCTGCGCAAGCCAGAACCTTCTCGTGGCAGAGAGCGTTTTTGTCGAGTCCGGCTGCCCGGTTGGACACCAGGGCCAATCCCGCAACTTCCAGGCCCAGGTAGGCGGCCATGATCGCTTCGTGAGCCATTGACATGGACGCCAGGTCGGCGCCAAGGCGCTTTAGCATCCGGATTTCGGCAGGGGTCTCGTAGCTTGGGCCCGCCATGGCCGCCAGGACACCGGCATGCAGGGTGATCCCTTTTTTATTGGCCTCTTCCAGCAAAGGTCGGAACGGTGCCTCATTATAAATCCCTGAGAGGTCGATGAAAGGTTCTTCGTGAACTCCTCGCAGAGGATTGTCGCCGAGCAGGTTGAGATGGTCGGTGATCCAGGCGAAATCACCGGTTTCATAGCGGGGATTAATCCCTCCGGCAGCGCAGGTCAAAAGAATTTTCGGGCAGCCCAGAGCAGCCGCAACACGAACCGGCAGGGCGGCATCAAAGGCGCTCAACCCCTGGTAGCAGTGAAATCGGCCGGCAAAGCAGAGGATCCGTCGATTCTGCACGGCGATAACCGCCATACGGCCGGCATGGCCGCTGATCAGATGTTCCGGGAACCAGGACCACTGCCGATAGGAGGATTCGGCGACCAGATGTCCCATCTCGACAAGGTGACCCCACCCGGACCCCAGGACTACCGCGAAATCCAGTGGGGTCTCGCCGGCATCAGCGGTCAGGATACGTCGCAGTTGGCCAAATTCCTCATCGCCATCAAAAGGCAAGAATACTGCGCACACGATCCTGAAGCTCCTTGGGAGTGAACGATTTGCTGAGGAACCCGTCGGCCCCGAGTCGGCTGACCCGGGCGGAGACTTCATCGCCTCTTTGAACACCACTCATCACCAGGATTTTCATTTCCGCGAGGTCGGCGGCCTGCTGAATATCGCGCAGCAGGTCATAGCCGCTCCGGCCCGGAATATTCAGGTCGAGGAGCAGCAGCCGGGGGGGTTGGGCCTGCAACAGGCGCCAGGCTTCCTCCGCATCCGCTGCCGTCATGATGCGAACGGGAAGATCGCCCAGGATATCCTTGATCATTTCCCGGAAAAACCGGGCATCATCAACGACCAGGATACTTGGTTGATCCGGGGCAGGTACCGGCATGCCCGCTTCAATGTCGCCCGGTTCCGACAAAAGATCCACATCAAAGCGGTGGGCGCAGCCAGGGCATTTAATCCTGACGACCTTTTTGTTGGTCCCTGAAGGGTCAATTTTATAGCGGGAAGCACACTCGGGGCAGACAATGATCATAAACTTTCATTCCTCCTGAACAGAAGGTGTGCTGAGCAGCACTTGTGCCCGGCCGGGCGCGGTATATTCCTGGTTGCCGATCATCAGGCGGACGGGCCCATCGACATCAAGGTCCAGATCAGCTTTTTGACGAACCTCCCAACTCAGGGTCAGTCCAGGCTGAGCCGCATATTTTCTGGCCGGATCCCCGTCGATGGCAATCCGAAATTCTCCTTCCCCCTGGCTGATGAT
>DATFJP010000201.1:0-13341 GCA_035269105.1 Desulfuromonadales bacterium | reverse complement strand
GTTCCCGCAGGTAATTGGCCAGAGTGGCCACGCCGGCCGCGTTGTGGGCGGCGTCCAGCAGCACGGCCGGGCGGCCGGACCACCATTCGAGCCGCCCGGGCCAGCGGGTGGCCGTCCCGGCCCGGCGCAGCGCCGACTCCGTGACCGGCCAGCCGGCGTCCGCCAGCAGCCAGGCGCCGGCCGCCGCCTGGCCGAGGTTGTCCAACTGATGGGCACCGGGCAGAGAGCAGTGCAGCCCGGAAAGATGCCGGGAGCCCATGGCGACCGTCAGACCGGCATGATCTCCCGAAACCCGATAATCCCGGTCAGCCAGGCAGATCGGCGCCGACAACCTTTGCGCTGTGTTCAGAAGAACCGCGGCGGCGGCCGTCTCCTGCCGGCCGATGACCACCGGCACGCCGGTCTTGATGATGCCGGCTTTTTCAGCGGCGATGGCGGCCAGATCCGGGCCGAGATGTTCCTGGTGGTCCAGGCTGACCGGGGTGATCAGGGACAGGACCGGCCGGATCACGTTGGTCGCATCCAGGCGGCCGCCCAGCCCCGTTTCCAGAACGACGATGTCGACCCGGCTGCGGCGGAAGGCAAGCAGCGCCATGGCGGTGGCTGCCTCGAAAAAGGTCACGGGCAGGTCCTCCGCGGCGGACCGGACCTCCTCGGCCAGGACCGCGACCTGCTGTTCAGCGATCGGCTGGCCGTCAATGCGGATGCGTTCGCTGAAACAGTGCAGGTGGGGAGAGGTGTAGAGACCGACCCGCAGCCCGCTGAGGCGGAAAATTTCGGCGAGGAAGGCGCAAACGGAACCCTTGCCGTTGGTTCCGGCGACATGCACGCAGGTCAGACCGGACTGGGGATTGTCCAGGCGATCCAATAATGTCCGGATATTCTCGAGGCCGAGCTTGATGCCGAACAGCTGCAGGCTGTACAGATATTGGAGGGCCCGCTGCACGTCCACCGGCGAGGTTATTCGGGAGTGTCTTCGGAAACGGCAGCGGCTGGCTCGCTCGTTTCGACAGGCTCGGCGGCGGCTGCCGGCCGCTCTTCCCCCTCGGTCGTTTGCTGCAGGAAGGTCCGGAGGATCTGCGCCAGCCGCTGCTTCATATCGCGGCGGGCCACGATCATGTCGACCATGCCGTGCTCGAGCAGGTATTCCGAACGCTGGAAGCCCTCGGGCAGGGTCTGGCGAATGGTCTGTTCGATAACGCGGGGCCCGGCGAAGCCGATCAGAGCCCGCGGCTCGGCGATATTCAGATCGCCCAGCATGGCGAAACTGGCGGTCACGCCGCCGGTGGTCGGATCGGTAAGGATGGAAAGGAAAGGCAGCCCTGCCGCCTTGAGTTTGGCCAGGGCGGCGCTGGTCTTGGCCATCTGCATCAGGGACAGGATGCTCTCCTGCATGCGGGCGCCGCCCGAAGAGGAGAACACCATAACCGGCGCCCTGGTCTCCAGACCAAGTTCGATGGCGCGGGTGATCTTCTCGCCGACCACGGACCCCATACTGCCGCCCATGAAGGCGAAGTCGAATACCGCGACCACCACGGGCAGGCCGTCGAGGGTCCCCGAACCGGTCACCACGGCATCCCCGCCCCCGCTTTTCTTCAGGGAGGCCTTGATGCGCTCACTGTATTTCTTGGCATCCTTGAACTTGAGAAAATCGACCGAGGTCATCCCGGCATCGATCTCGACGAAGGATTCCTGGTCCAGAACCAGGTCGATCCGCTCCCGGGCACTGATCCGGAAGTGGTAGTCGCACTTCGGGCAGACGTTCAGGTTGCGCTCGATCTCCTTGCTGTAGATGATCTCGCTGCAGTTCTTGCACTTGGTCCAGAGCCCTTCCGGCATCTGCACCTTCTTGCTTTCAACGGTTTCGATCGGTGCTTTCGACTTTTTGAACCAGGCCATGACATAACCTCGATAATCAGCGCGGCGCCCGGCTCGTGGCACGGGCCCGCTGGTTGTCATCCAGAACTTCGCAGCCTTTGGCACAGCCGGCCGCTGGCGCTGCACGCGCCCCCGCGGTGACTCAATTACCAGTTTGACCGGTTAATCGCAAATGTCCAGTTCCATCCATCCCATGCACAGCCGCTTCACTCCGCACCCTGCCCCGCAGTCGCCGGAGCAGGAGCCTGCATCGCGGTTTTCAGCGCCGTGACGAACCGGCCCACTTCGGCGCACAAAGCCTCGTCGTGACCGTGCTCTTCGATAATGCGGACCAGGGCGCTGCCCACGACCACCGCGTCGGCGAAACCGGCGATCGTCCGGGCCGCTTCCGGGGAAGTGACGCCGAAACCGACCGCCACCGGGACCCGGCTGGACGCCTGCAGATCGCCGACCGCCTCCCTGATCGCGGCGGCATCGACCTGGCGGCTGCCGGTGACGCCGGTCATGGAGACGTAGTAAAGAAAACCCTCCGCGGTCCCGGCCAGGCGCCGCATGCGTTCGCGGTCCGTGGTGGGGGCCAGCAGAGTGATCAGGTCGAGGCCGGCGGCCTGCAGGAAAGGCTGCAGTTCGGCGGTCTCTTCCGGCGGCAGGTCCACCAGCAGCAGGCCGTCGATACCGGCGGCGGCGGCGTCCCGGGCAAAACGTTCAGGCCCGTAGATGAAGACCGGATTGTAATAGCCCATCAGCACGATCGGCGTGTTGGTGTGCTGACGAACTCTTCGCACCAGTTCGAGGATGCCGCGCAAATCTGTTCCGGCAGCCAGCGAGCGCTCCGAAGAAGCCTGGATAGTCGGGCCGTCGGCCATGGGGTCGGAAAAAGGGAAGCCGAGCTCGATCACATCGGCCCCCGCTTCGACCAGGGTGTGTATCAGCTGTTCGCTGACCTCCAGGTCGGGGTCCCCCGCTGTGATAAAGGTGATCAGCGCCTTTTCGCCGCGGTCGCGCAGCGCCCCGAGCGTGTCTTCGATACGTGACATAAGTGATCCGAGACAAGTAATTTCTTGATGTTAAAAGATTAACGGGTGGCTTTCAACTGGAATCCGCCCCGGAGGCCAGCTTCATGGCTTTGCCGAGGATGTCCAGGAACATTTCCTTGTCGATGCGGCCGGTCTGCACATTGTAGCGGCTGGTATGATAGCAGCCGAGCAGCCGGCGCCCATCCGGAAGCGCGAAACAGGCCCCGTGCCCGAAGGGAAAATCGGCCAGCCGCTCGATCAGGCGCCGGGACTTCAGCAGATGCAGCAGGCTCCTGTGTGCCCCGGTGCCGAGGGTGATCAGCACCCGCAGCTTGTCCAGGCAGTCCAGTTCGTTCTGCAGATAGATCCGGCAGTTCTCGAATTCCGAACCTTTCGGCTGGTTTTCCGGAGGCACGCATTTGACCGCATTGGTGATATAGAGATCGTTCAGTTCCAGGCCGTCTTGACGATGGACCGCCTCGGCCTGGCTGGCGAGGCCGGCCCGATGCAGCAGCGGGTACATGAAGTCCCCTGCCCCGTCGCCGGTAAAGGGCCGGCCGGTGCGGTTGGCGCCATGGGCGCCGGGCGCAAGTCCGATCAGACAGATGCGCGCTCCGGCATCGCCGAAACCCGGCACCGGGCGATTCCAGTAATCGTCCGCCCGGTAGCTCCGCTTCGGGGTCACCGAGGTCCGGCAGGCAACCAGTCGGGGGCAGCGGCAGCAGTCTTCCGGGACCTCGAAGCACTTCACGACTTTGCCGGGCCTTTTTTCTCCCCCGCCCCGGACCGGCGCGGCCGCCGGCGCGGCCGCCGCTTTTGGCCCGGGCCGCCGCTTTTTTCCGGAACCGGCGCCTTCTTGCGCCGCACGGTCCGCTTGTAGTCCCAGAAGAAGTCCTCGTCCTCGGGGAAGCGGCTGGGAATCTTGTGGCCGATATATTCTTCGATGTCCGGCAGGTGGAAGACCAGGTCTTCATCTGCGAAGCTGATCGCTTTGCCGCCGGCGCCGGCCCGGGCGGTCCGCCCGATGCGGTGCACGTAATCCTCGGCCTCCTGCGGCAGATCGTAATTGATGACGTGGCTGACATCTTCAATGTGCAGGCCACGCGACGCCACGTCGGTTGCCACCAGCATCGTCAGACGCCCTTCCATGAAATCCTTCAACAGCCGCATGCGCTTGCGTTGGGGGATATCTCCCGACAGGACGGCCGTCTTGTAGTTATTGGCATTCAGCCGATCAGCGAGAAACTCTGCCTCCTTCTTGGTGTTGACGAAAATCAGCACCCGCGAGAGATCGGGCTCCCGCTGAAAAAAACCCATCATCAGGGCGAACTTTTCCCGGCGTGAGGCATGGTAGAGAATCTGCTCGACTTTCTCGGCCGTCACCTGCTCCGGAGCGATCCGGACCTTTTCGGTCAGGTCCATGAACTCGTAGGCGAGTTCCATGACCCGCTGCGACAGGGTGGCCGAGAAGAGCATGGTCTGCCGCTGGTTGAATGGAGGCAGCTGCCGCAGAATGTAGCGCAGGTCCTTGATGAAGCCCATATCGAACATCCGGTCGGCCTCGTCGATCACCACGATTTCGACCTGGCGCAAGCTGTAGACCTTCTGCTTGTAGTAATCGATCAGCCGCCCCGGCGTGGCGACGATCACGTCGACTCCGTCCCTGAGCGCCTGACGCTGCTTTTCGTAATCGACGCCGCCGAAAATCGGCTGGACCTTGAGCGGGCAGTGGGCGCCGAGGGTTTCCGCGTCGGCGCAGATCTGCACGACCAGTTCGCGGGTGGGTGCCAGGATCAGGGCCCGGGGGTTGCGGCCGCTGTCTTTGGGCTCTGCCAGCAGACGGGTGAACAGGGAGATCAGAAAGGCGGCCGTCTTGCCGGTGCCGGTCTGGGCCTGGGCGGCGACATCCTTGCCGTCCAGGGCCAGGGGGATGGATTCTTCCTGGACCGGCGTCAATTCGACGAATCCGGCCTCTCTGATGCCGGCCATGACCGGCTCGGACAGTTGCAAATCGGTAAATTTCATAAACTCTTTCTTGATGGATCAGACTCGGTTGCCTAGCAGAGGCTTTTCCTTGTCGCCCTGCTTCGCATTCCGCGTCTCGATATGGTTTACAGTTCCATGCCGCTGGCTTCGGCGACGGTATGAATATCCTTGTCGCCGCGCCCCGACAGGCAGATCAGGATGTTCTGGTCCGGGCTCATCTGCGGTGCATCCTTGAGAACCTGGGCGACGGCATGGGCGCTCTCCAGCGCCGGCATGATGCCTTCCAGCCTGGTCAGCAGGTGGAAGGCGTCCAGCGCCTCCTGATCGGTCACCGCGACGTACTCGGCGCGCTCGATCTCTTTCAGGTAGGCATGCTCCGGCCCCACGCCGGGATAATCGAGACCGGCCGAAAGCGAGTGAGCATGGGCGATCTGGCCCTGGTCATCCTGCAGCAGGTAGGTCTTGTTGCCGTGCAGCACACCCACCGAGCCGGCACCGATACTGGCGGCATGCCGGCCGCTGGCGACGCCCAGGCCGGCCGCTTCGACGCCCACCAGCCGGACCTCGCGGTCTTCCAGGAAGGGATAGAACAAGCCCATGGCATTCGAGCCGCCGCCGATACAGGCCACTGCCATATCCGGCAGCCGGCCGACCTCATCCATCATCTGGGTGCGGGCTTCTTCACCGATTACGGCTTGGAAATCCCGCACCAGCATCGGGTAGGGATGCGGGCCGGCGACCGTGCCGATCACGTAGAAAGTGTCGCGGACATTGGTCACCCAGTAGCGCAGCGCTTCGTTCATGGCGTCCTTGAGCGTCGACGTTCCGCTGGCCACCGGACGGACCCTGGCGCCGAGCAGTTTCATGCGGAAGACATTGAGCGATTGCCGGCGGATGTCCTCTTCACCCATGAACACGTCGCATTCCATCCCGAACAGGGCGGCCACGGTGGCCGTAGCGACGCCATGCTGGCCGGCACCGGTCTCGGCAATGACTTTCTTTTTGCCCATCCGTCTGGCCAGCAGCGCCTGGCCGACCGTATTGTTGACCTTGTGGGCGCCGGTGTGATTGAGGTCTTCGCGCTTCAGAAAAATCCGGGCGCCGCCGCAGTGCTCGGTCAGGCGTTCGGCGAAAAACAGGGGGCTGGGCCGGCCGACATAGGTATTGAGGTAACGGCTCAGCTCGGCTTGAAATTCCGGGTCGGACCGGGTCTCGCCATAGGCCTCCTCCAGTTCCAGCAGGGCGGGCATCAGGGTTTCCGCCACGTAGCGTCCGCCAAAACCGCCGAAATGACCGTTTCGATCTGGTTGATTGTACATGACTTAAACTGCCTCCTTGGCGTTGCGGATGAATTCCGCAACTTTGTGCGGGTCTTTGCGGCCGGGATCGCTTTCGACGCCGCTGGAGACGTCGACGGCGTAAGGCCGCACCGTTTTGACTGCGGCCGCGACGTTGGCGGGGGTCAACCCCCCAGCGAGAATGACGGTTCGCTCTTTGGCCAGCCGCGCGGCCAGCGGCCAGTCGCCGAGCTGTCCCGTGCCGCCGTACTGGCCGGGCACCAGGGCATCGAGCAACAGCGCCGAGACCGGGTAATCGACAAATGCCTGCTCCGGTTCGCGCCCTGCGGTCCGCAAGGCCTTGATCACCCGGTAGGACGGATAATGGCACTGCTCCGGCACCTCGTCGCCATGCAGCTGGATGGCATCCAATCCGCAGGATCTGACAATCTTCAGCACCCGCTCCGGCTGCTCGTTGACGAACAGGCCGACACAGGTCACAAAAGGTGGCAGCTCGGCAATGATCGCCTGCGCCGCGACCGGGTCCAGGCAGCGCGGGCTTGGCGGATAAAAGACGAATCCCAGGGCGTCGGCACCAGCCGCTATGGCATGCCGGGCATCCTCAAGATGAGTGATGCCGCAGATTTTGACCTTGACCATGCGCTTGCCTTTCACGAGCCCGGCAGCTCAGTCCTTCAGCAGTTCGCCCAGCCGGGCCGCCACGTTCTGCTGGCGCATCAGGCTTTCACCGACCAGGAAGGTCTGCACCGCTGATTTCTGCAGCCGCCGGATATCGTCGCGATCGGCGATGCCGCTCTCGGCGACCAGCAGGCGGTCCGGCGGGGCCAGCGGCGCCAGCCGCTCGGTAACTGCCAGATCAGTTTCGAAGGTCCGCAGATTGCGGTTGTTGATGCCGATCAGGTCCACGGGCAACCGGTGGGCCAGTTGCATTTCTTCGGCGTCGTGCACCTCGAACAGGACGTCAAGGTCCAGTTCGTGGGCGGTTTCTGTCAGCTCCTCGAGTTTCTCTTCCGGCAGCGCGGCGGCAATCAGCAGGATGGCGTCGGCGCCGGCGGCGCGCGACTCATAAACCTGATAGGAATCGATGATGAAATCCTTGCGCAGCAGCGGCAGGGAGACGACATCCCGAATCTGTTGCAGGTAGCTCAAATCGCCGAAGAAGAATTCGCGGTCGGTCAGCACCGACAGACCGGCGGCGCCGGCCGACTGGTAGTCGCAAGCGATCGCCACGGGGTCGAAATCGGCCCGGATAATGCCCTTCGACGGCGAGCCTTTCTTGACCTCGGCGATGATGGCCGGACCCACCGCAGCCGCTTTTTCCAGGGCGGCGGCAAAGAGCCGCACCGGGCCGGCGGCCAGGGCCCGGGCGCGGATTTCGGCCAGCGGCGTCACCTGCCGGGCCCGTTCGATCTCGTCCCGTTTACTGTCGAGTATCCTGTCCAGAATCATGTCCTGCGAGTGCCTTTAAGGTATGACCGGAGCCGGACCGACACCGGTCGCTGCTTATTCGTTGGTCAAGGCTTTCAACTGCTCCAGCTTCGCCAACGCAGCTCCCTGGTCGAGGGCGGCGGCGGCCATGGCCACGCCGGCGTCGATGTCGGGGACAACCCCGCCGGCGACCAGGCCGAAAGCGGCATTGAGCAGAACCACGTCCCGTTTCGGTCCCCCGCGGCGCTCAAGAATCTCCTGCACGATAGCCGCGTTCTGCTCGGCATCGCCGCCCTGCAGATCCGCCAGGGAGCAGCGCTGCAGGCCGAAGTCCTCGGGAACGACGGTATACAGGGAAACCTGGCTGTCCCTGATTTCGGCAACGTCGGTCGGCCCGGTCAAGGTCACTTCATCCATGCCGTCCCGGCCATGCACGATAAAACCGCGTCGGCAGCCGAGGTTGGCGAGAACCTTGCCCATCACCGCCACCAGCTCCGGCCGATAGACGCCGAGGACCTGGCAGTCGGCTCCGGCCGGATTGGTCAGTGGCCCGAGAATATTGAAGATGGTGCGGATGCCGATTTCCCGCCGCGGTCCGATGGCATGCTTCATGGCACCGTGCAAAGCCGGGGCGAACAGGAAACCGATGCCGATTTCGGCGATGCACTGCTCCACCTTCTCCGGACTGACCTCGAGATTGACACCCAGCGCCTCGAGCACATCGGCGCTGCCGCAGGCGGAGGACACGCTGCGGTTGCCGTGCTTGGCTACCCTGACACCGCAGGCGGCGACCACGAAGGCCACCGTGGTCGAGATGTTGAAGCTGCGGGTGCCGCTGCCGCCGGTGCCGCAGGTATCGAGGATGGTCTCCCGGTCGATGTTGATGTCGTCGCGGTCCAGATCGAGGGTTTTGCCGACCCGGATCGGCGTCGCCCGTTCCCGCATCACCCGGGCCGCGCCGGTAATCTCGGCCACGGTTTCGCCCTTCATGCGCAAAGCGGTGATAAAGGCGCCGATCTGCGCCGGAGTCGCCTCCCCGCCCATGATCTGGCCCATGACATCGACCATCTCGCCCTCGGCAAGATCCTGTCCCTGCACCACCTTGTTGATCGCTGCCTTGATCATATCATCTCCCGGGCCGGATGGCCTGAGCCGGCCGCCTGGCTTTGACTTATCCGACCGGTTTGGTCATTTCCAGGAAGTTGTTCAGCAGCCGCATCCCCTCCAGGGTCAGGATCGACTCGGGATGGAACTGCACCCCCCACACCGGCAGTTCACGGTGGCGCAGACCCATGATTTCGCCTTCCGCGGTCCAGGCCGTGATCTCGAGACAGGCCGGCAGGCTGCTGCGTTCGACCAGCAGGCTGTGGTAGCGGATGGCGTCAAACGGCTGCCCCAGGCAGGTGAACAGTTCCTTGTCGTCGTGATAGACCGGGCTGGTTTTGCCGTGCATCAGGCGGTCGGCCCGCACGATTCTGCCGCCGAAGGCCTCGCCCATGGCCTGATGACCGAGGCAGACGCCGAGGATCGGCAGCTTGCCGGCCAGCTGCCGGATCGCTTCCACCGAAATGCCCGCTGCGGACGGCGAACAGGGTCCCGGCGAGACGACCAGCTGCCTGGGGGCACGCTTTTCGATCTCGGCGATGCTGATCTGGTCGTTGCGATAGACTTCAACCTCGGCGCCGAGCTGCTGGAAATACTGCACCAGGTTATAGGTGAAGGAATCGTAATTGTCGATCATCAGGAGCATATCAGTCCAACCCCTGTCGCGCCATGGCGATGGCGGACTTGACCCCCATCGCCTTGTTGACGGTTTCCTGGTATTCCGCCTCGGGGTCGGAATCGGCGACAATGCCGGCCCCGGCCTGGAGATATATCCGTCCCTCGTGGACGATCAGGGTGCGGATGGCGATCGCCAGGTCCATGTTGCCGGCATAGGAAATATAACCGACCGCACCGCCGTAGATTTCGCGGCGGCAGGGCTCCAGTTCCTCGATGATCTCCATCGCCCGGATTTTCGGCGCACCGCTCAAGGTGCCGGCCGGGAAAGTCGCCCGGAACACGTCGAGCGCATCGCGGCCCGGCTCCAGTCGGCCGCTGACGTTGGAGACGATGTGCATGACGTGCGAATAGCGTTCGACGACCATCAGTTCATCGACATGGATACTGCCGGGCCGGCAGACCCGACCGAGGTCGTTGCGGCCCAGATCGACCAGCATGATATGCTCGGCCCGCTCCTTGGGATCGGCGAGCAGATCGCGCTCCTGCTGCAGGTCGTCATCCGGATCTTTACCCCTCGGCCGCGTGCCGGCGATGGGACGGACCTCCACATGGTCGCCTTCCTTGCGCACCAGGACTTCCGGGGAGGCGCCGATCACCCGGGTGCCGGCCTGCTGCAGGTAGTACATGTAAGGTGAAGGATTAATCGTGCGCAGGGCCCGGTAGATATCGAAGGGATCGACATCCAGGTCACCGGAAAAGCGCTGGGACAACACGACCTGGATAACATCCCCGGCCCGCACGTATTCCTTGCAGCGGCGCACGGCCTGCTCGAAATCCTCCTGGCTGAAATTCGATTCCAGGCCGAGTTCGCCGGCGACGGACTCCGGTGCGGAACGATCCGGCAGGGGCGCCCTGAGCCGGGCCACCAACCGCTCGATCTCGGCAGCGGCCCGGTCGTAGGCCTCCCCCGGTTCCCGGCCTTCATCCAGGAAGACGTTGCTGACCACCCGGATTTTCTGGCGCATGTTGTCGAAGATCAGCAGGTTTTCGGTCATCTGGAAACAGCAGTCCCAGGCGCCGATTTCCGCCGCGTTGAGGTCCGGCAGGGCTTCGACGTGGCGGACCATGTCATAACCCAGGTAACCCACCGCCCCGCCGAAGAAACGCGGCAGTTCCGGGCTTGCCACCGGGCGGTAGGGCTCCAGGAAGGTCTGCAGGGCGCTTAACGGGTCCGCGGCCTTGCCAGCTTGGACAATGACGTCGTTTTCGAGGATTTCAAAGTCATCGCCCCGGGCGCGGAACACCCGTCCGGAGCCGACCCCGAGAAAGGAGTAGCGGGCCCATTTTTCACCGCCCTCGATACTTTCCAGCAGGAAGGCGGTCCGCTGGTCATCGATCTTGCAGAAGGCGGAAACCGGCGTCTCCATGTCGGCCAGGATTTCCCGACTGACGGGGATGAGGTTGCCCTTGCCGGTCAGTTCGCAGAATTCTTGGCGTGTGGGGAAACAGGTATTCATCGGCGACCGATGGCGATGATGCGCCATACGTTACAGGCAAAAGTCCTAAAAAATAAGAGAGTTAATCTAGCATGCCGCCTGAACCCGGTCAAGCGGATCGACCGGCGGGGGACGACTTTTGCCGCACCGGGCGCAGAAAAAAGATTGACCGCTTGCAGTCGGATTGCTATCCATGGGCTGGCACAGGCAGCCATTGCCGGCCAATCTATCACCCCGGCCGCAGTCAGAAAGGAAATGACATGATTCGCGCAGCAGAAAATGACACCGTCAAGGTCCATTATTCCGGGGAGCTCGCCGACGGGACGGTTTTCGACCGCTCCCCCGACGAGCGACCCCTGACCTTTATCATCGGCAAACAGGAAGTGATCCCGGGTTTCGAGGAAGCGGTCGTCGGCATGTACATGGGCGAAGCGAAAACCGTGGTCGTGCCGCCGGAAAAGGCTTATGGCGCAGCCAAGCAAGAATTGATCGATACCGTCAACCGGGAGGAACTCCCCGCCGATCTCCAGCTTGCCGAAGGCGTGCAGCTGGAAGTCACCCGGGAAGATGACAGCAAACTGCTGCTGATGGTCCGCCAGGTCACCGACGACCAGGTGACCCTGGACGCCAACCATCCCCTGGCCGGCCGCGATCTGACCTTCAAGATCAAGCTGCTCGAAGTCCGCAAGGCCGAGGCTGGGCCAACCCATCTCCAAGGCTGAGCAGAGGGACCACGCAGCGAAGGCGAAACGACCATCCGCTTTTGTCGGGGGCGCCGCTCAGGATGACTGTGACTGCCGCAGCAATTCCTGGAAAGCCTCCTCGTCAAGGATATCGATACCCTCCTGTCTGGCGTCGTCCAGTTTCTGCCCGGGTTCGGCGCCGACCACCAGGTAATCGGTGTTGCCGCTGACGCTGCCGACGGCATTGGCGCCCAGGTCCTCCACGGCCTTCCGGGCCTCATCCCGCGTGTAGTTTTCGAGGGCGCCGCTGAAGACGAAGGTTTTGCCCGCCAGCGGCAATCCGCCCTCTTCCCCAGAGGGCATGGGCTGGACCTCCACTCCGGCGGCAGCCAGTTCATCGAGGACGGAACGGTTCTCCCTGAAAAACTCGACGACGCTGTGGGCGATTTCCTCGCCAACATCGGGGACGGCTGTCAAATCTTCAGGGCCGGCTTTCTGCAGGGTCTCCAGGTTCTCGAACTGCTCGGCCAGGGTGCGGGCGAGACGCTGGCCGACATGGCGGATGGCCAGGGCATAGAGGAAACGGTCCAGCCTTGGTCGCCGCGTCCCCTGGATAGCCTCGTAGAGCTGGCGGGAACTTTTCTCGCCGAACAGCTCCAGAGTCTGGAAATCCTCCGGCTGCAGCCGGTAAAGATCGGCCAGGGATTGCACCATGTCCTGGTCGACCAGCTGCTGGGCTGTCTTTTCACCGAGGTGCTCGATGTCGAGGGCGCGCCGCGAGCCGTAATGGCGGATGCGGCCGCGCAGTTGGGCCGGGCAGGAAAGGCCGGCCGGACAGACCACGTAGGCGCCCTGGCGGACCACTTCGGTCCCGCAGGAGGGGCACTTCTCCGGCATGCGGAATTTGCGGGCATTCTGCCGGGATCGCTCGATTCGCTCCACCACCTGGGGTATCACATCGCCGGCCCGCTCGATCCTGACCTTGTCCCCTTCGCGCAAGTCCTTGTCGGCCACCTCCTGCGCATTGTGCAGGGTCGCCCGGCTGACGGTCACGCCGCCGACATCCACCGGCTGCAAGAGCGCGACCGGGGTGAGGATCCCGACCGTGCCCACCTGGACGACGATTTTTTCCAGGGTGGTCACCTCCTGTTTGGGGGCGAACTTCCAGGCCATCGCCCAGCGCGGCGAACGGTGTCGGGTTCCCAACTCCCGGCGCAGCTGAAGATCATCGAGCTTGATGACGATGCCGTCGATTTCGTAAGCCAGCTCGTCCCGGTCAGAAGCCAGTTTTTCACGGTAACTGGCAACTCCGCTGAAATTTTCCAGGCGCTGGTTCAGACGATCGGTTTTCAGACCCCAGGACTCCAGTTTCTGAAGTTCCTGCCAATGGGTTTGGCAGTCCTGACCTTCGAGCGTGAGAATGTCATAGAAAAAAATCTCGAGCGGCCACTCGGCAACAATTTTGGGATCGAGCCGTCGCACCGTCCCGGCGGCCGCGTTGCGAGGATTGGCGAAAGGGTCCTGGTTGTTCTCGATGCGCTGGCGGTTGATCTCCTGAAAGGCGTCGCGAGGCAGCAGGACCTCGCCCCGCACGGCCAGAAAATCGGGCGGGTCGTCCCCTTGCAGCTGCAGGGGCAAAGTCCGGATGGTCCGCAGATTGGCGGTAATATCCTCGCCGATCTGGCCGTCGCCGCGGGTCGCGCCCCGCTCGAAACGGCCTTCGCGGTAGACGACCTCTACCGAAACGCCGTCGAACTTCGGTTCGACGATCCAGACCAACTCCCCGCCTTCAGCCCGGCGGGTCACGAAGTCTTGCCACTCCTCGATCTCGCTC
>DATFJP010000200.1:0-12946 GCA_035269105.1 Desulfuromonadales bacterium | reverse complement strand
GTGTCGTCGGGGTGTCTTCGACCACATCATGCAGCAGGGCGGCGATGACGGAAGGGAAGCCCATCCAATGGCGCGCAGCCATATGCGCAACCCGCAGGGGGTGGAAAAAATAGGGCTCCCCTGACTTGCGGAGTTGCCCTTCATGTGCCTGCCGGGCCATCTGGATCGCCCGATGCAGGTCACCGATCGATTGGTCGAGAAGCTCCTCGCTGAAGCTGCCGCCATAATGCGTGACCAGCAACTCGAGAATTTCATTGACCAATCGCTGTTCGCGACGGCTGTCGAACTGCACAGGGGCTTGTTTGACTTCGACTTCGGTCTGCATGCGATATTCCGTCTGACGCGATCCCCGGCACTGGCTCCCAGCCTTGCCGGGCAGAGCGCGAAAAAAAGTTCGTCACTTATGTTAAATCAGAACGAATCCCTCTGCAAGATGGTGCAGCGCCATCTTTTTCACCAGCGCTGGCAGCGGACCTTCTTTTGCCCCTTGTCCGGGCAGGGATCAACGCTTTGCGCGGGGGAAAAATCTCCAGAGCATGGGAACCTGCCGCTGGTAGTCCCGATAAGCACGCCCAAACTCACGAACCAGTTTGCGCTCCTCCAGAACCATGCCGATCAGCAGATACAGGGTCAGCAGGATACTGGTCAACAGCTCCCGCGCCGTCAGGCTGCGGCTCCAGAGCAGAATCAATCCCGCCAGGTACCAAGGATGACGGCTGTAGCGCAACACGCCGTTCATCTGCAGTCCAGAATCGTTCGAAGCGTTTGATACCACCCCCCCGGGATCCTGCTGCCGCAGCTGCCGGGTGCCGAGAAAACTGGCGGTGTCGTAGACCCGGGCGGCGGCCAGAACCAGATAGGCCGCAGCCAGCCAGCAGAGCCATTGCAGCGGGCGCAGCCAGTCCGGCCAGATCAGGACGGGCGTGCTGTCGGCAGTCCAATAGATCATGCCGACCGGAACCAGGGAGACCAGGGCGAACAAATTGTAGAGCAACCGGAAGGCGTTCTGCCAGACGCCCAGCATCCGCTTCAGCCGTCTTTCGATCGGCGGATGGATCAACAGCGAATGCAGCAGGCACCAAAAGACCCAGGCCAGGCCAAGAAAAAACAGGTTCATTGCCGCAGTTGCGGAACCCGGCGGGTCCGCCTAGCCTGGTGTCCATCCGGAAACTCCGGATGGACACAGTGCAGTTTTCGAGCTGGGAATGAGGAGTTTTTCGTCATGGCAAGGAAATCAAGGGCTTGTGCGGAGGCGTACATCGGTACGCCGCACAAGCAAGCTGGCAGATTGACGCCGCCATGGCGGAAAAGAACCGTTTCCGCACGAAAACTAGCCCGGAGGCCAGTTCATGGGCCGCCCACCCAGCAGGTGAAAGTGAATATGCCAGACCGACTGGCCGGCGCCTTCATTGCAGTTGTTGACGATGCGGAAGCCGTTTTCGGCGAAGCCCCCCTCCCTGGCCAGTCGGCTGGCCACCTGGAAGATGTGCCCGACCAGGGAGCTGTCTTTCTCGGTCAGGTCGAGCGTCGTCCGGATATGCTCGCGGGGAAAGATCAGGATATGCGTGGGCGCTTGAGGGTTGATGTCCTCGATCGCCGCCACCTGCTCGTCCTCATAAAGAATGGTTGCCGGCACCTCGCCGGCCATGATTTTACAGAAGATGCAGTTGTCCGGCATGTTCATTATCCTTTTCCGTAACCTCGGCAGTTTGATTGCCGAGGGCAATAACGTGCCAGCGCTCTCGTGCGGCACGCCGGGCAAGATCGTCGCTGTGGCTGAACAGGATCAACTGGGTGCCGGTCGCAGCGACGTCGAGCTGTTTCATGACGGCCCTGATCCGGGACCGGTCGAGATGGACGAAAGGATCATCCAGCAAAAGAGGCAGGGTCCGGCCGTCGCTGCGGACTTTGGCCAGGGCGATCCGCAAAGCCAGGTAAAGGGCGTCGAGCGTCCCCCTGCTGAGCCGTTCGGCGGGCACCCAGCGGCGCTCGGCGATCTGAACTTCCGGGCGCATTTCATCATCCAGCCGCACCGTCTGGTAACGGCCTTCCGTCATCCTGCCGAACAGGCGACCGGCTTCTGCCGTCAAACTTTTCAGGTGCGTCTGACGGAAATCTTCGATACCTTCGACCAGCAGATCGACGGCCGTCCGTAAAACAACCACCCGCCGCTCCAGCTTGCGGTATTGTGCGTGCAGATCGGTATCCGGTTCGGGCTTCTTCAGCGACGCGGCGGAACCTGTCTGCCCTTTTTCCTGCTCCTGCCCCTGCTGCAACCGGGCCAGTTCGGCCTCTTTCTCCTTGAGTTGGGCGGCAAATTCGGCCAGCCGTTTTTCGAGCTCGGCAAGTTCCGCCCGGGCTCCGGATGAAACGGCGTCAACTTCTCCCTCGACTTTATCGACAGGTTCTTCAGCGGCAGAAGCATCAGGGCGAGATTCAATCGGACTGCCAGCATCGGCCCACCAGGCATCGAGCAGCTCCCGGTTGGCGGCCACCAGCTTCTGCAAGCGAACCAGGTCCACCGCCGAACGCGGCACCCCCAAGACTTCACAGCGTTCGCTCAGCAGGTTCTGCCGGTCCAGGACGGCGGCACGCTTTTTTTCCAGCTTGGACAGCTGCCGGTCGCATTCGGCCAGCTGCTGTCGGCGCTTGATATGTCTGAACAGCGCCCAGCCGCACAGGATCCCGGCACCGCCTCCGCCGAATCCCGCCAGCAGCCAAGGGTGAAAATCAAGCAGAAAGCCGGCGGCGGCAACTGTCGCCAGCAGGGCTGTGCCGAGACCGACCATCAGCCAACGGACCGGGCGGACTTTTTGCTTCTGGCGGTTCAGGTTCGCCAAGGGCTGTTGTACTTCGGCCAGTTCCTGGCGGATCGCAGCCGCCTGGTCGAGAAGTTCAGGAAGTTCGCGCGGCGGATCTGCAGGCAGTCCTGCAGCTGCCAGGCGCGCGCTCAGGTCATCCCTGGAACTCTTCTCTCCGGTTGGGGAATCCGAAGAGGCCGCTTCCCTTTCAGCAGTCGAATCAACCTGTGCCTCGACAGGCTGCTCCTGCAGGTTCTGGCGCAGGCGATCAATGTAGCAGACGCCCTTGACATAGTCCCGCCGGTCCTGTTCGATTTCGGCAGCCAGAGAGCGAATGCGCTTTTCCTGCTCGGCAGCATCCGGGCCCTCCGCAGTAAAGGCGGTGGTCGGGGCAGGCTGGGCCGCATCCAGCCTGGCGCGGAGTTTTTCGAGTTCCCTGTCCTTCTGCTTGTCCCGCCCCCAGGGGTTTTTGCAGGTCAGTTGAAAGTGTTCTTCGAGCAGACTGTCGAGGATGTGCGAAAAATCGGTTTCCTCCCGGCCGCCGACCAATCGGCGCAGCTTGTCGCCAAGCTCATCGCCGGTCCATTCCTGCAGCTGCTGGCCGAAGAAACAGGTGGCACGAAACAGATCGTTCTCGGCGATGCCGAGCAGCTGTTCCAGGAGATCCCGGTATTCCCGGCTGGCCGCGCTCCTGCCGCGCAGCGGCACGCGCCCTGTGAAACTTGACAGGGTCTGATACAGGTCGTCGCGTTCGACCAGTGACACGTCATCACTGAGGAGGTCGCGACGGATTTCCACGGTCCGCTTATCCCCTTCGAAAACCAGGCGTGCCGAGCATGCGCCGCGCCCCCAGGGCTTGAAGCGCTCGACTTCACGGGAACCGAACAGCACGGCGGGAATCGCCTCGGCAAGCGTGGTTTTGCCGGCTTCGTTCGGTCCGGTCACCAGGTTCATGCCGCGACGAAATTCGAAGGATGTATCGCTGAACCGGCCGAAATGCTCGATTTCAAGACACCTGATAATCATGATTTGCCTGCCACCCCCGAGCCCTGGAACCTGCCGAGCAGTTCCTGCAGCGCCTCTTCGATCAAAGCAGCCTGTTCGCTGTCAGCTTCTGCGGCCCTGGTCAAAGCTGCCTTGACCACCCTGCCCTGTACGCTTTTTTCCTCGGCCAACGCAACCAAGTCCGACTGTTCAAACCATTGTGTCATGCCCTGTCTCCTCAATCCCCGGCGAGGGAGAGCGTTTGCGTAAATGAATCAGAAATTCGCGGTTGCCTTTGGGGCCGCGGATCGGGCTGTCCGTCACCCCGAGGACATCGCAGCCCAGTCGGTCGGCCAGTTGCCTGACGTTTTCAATGACCTGGCGGTGCAGCGCCGGCTCGCGGACCACCCCGCCCTTGCCGACCTTGCCCGGGCCGACCTCGAACTGCGGTTTGATCAAAGCCACGATCTCGGCCTGCCCGGCCAGCAGGAGCAGGGTCGGCGGCAGCACCTTGGCCAGCGAGATGAATGAAGCATCGATGACCGCCAGATCCGGGGTTGTCTCGAGGACCTCCGGCTTAAGATGACGGATGTTGGTTCTTTCCAGGCTGACGACCCGGGCGTCCTGCCGCAGTGACCAGGCCAGCTGGCCGTAGCCGACATCGACCGCGTAGACCCTGGCCGCACCATTCTGCAGCAGACAATCAGTGAAGCCGCCGGTCGAGGCCCCCACATCCACCACGGTCCGCCCGCGAACATCCAGGCCGAAAACAGTGATTGCTTCGGCCAGTTTCAAACCGCCCCGGGAAACGTACGGCAGAGCATCCCCCCTGACGCGAATCGCGGCATCGCTGCTGATCGAACTGCCGGCCTTATCGACAGTCTGATCCTCCACCAGCACCCGGCCGGCGAGAATCAAGGCCCGCGCCCGTTGCCGCGAGCAGGCCAGCCCTCGTTCGACCAGCAATTTGTCAAGCCGTTCCTTGTTGGCCATCGTCCTTTGCGCCTTCAAGCAATCCACGCGGCTTTCCCGGGAACTGCCTTTACAGACAGGCCAGGAGCCTCTGCTGCCGCCCGACGGCGGGCGCCTCAAGGCAGCGCCGCAGAAAGTCCTGGAACAAACGCTCCAGGGTCGGCAGCTGTTCCTGCAGGCGGTGGCCGTCGGCGAGCAGGCAGAAAGGGCATTGCCGCTCTCTGGCAAACTCGAAGACAGGCTGCACCGGCACCACCTCGTCCGCCCAGCCATGGACGATCATCATCTCGTCCGCAGCCGGACAAGGATCAGTTACAGCATACCCGGGCAGGCCGATAGCTGGGGCCATCAGGAAGAGTCCGCGCGGCCGCAGAACCGCCGAGGCCACAGCCGCCACATAACCGCCCATGCTCGAGCCGACCAGAATTAATGAATTTTCCTGTTCGCCGGCATGTTCAACCAGGCGCCGGACCCGCTGCTCGGGGTCTGGCTGGTCTTGCTCGTCAAGACTGACAACGCGGCAGCCGAACCTTTCAGCGACCCTGGCCAGAACCCGGATCTTCAGTCCCCAGGGGCCGCTCTCTTTGCCATGCGAAAAATAGACCGTGGTCATCACCTGGCTCCTCGATGAAATTTCGCCGACTATAGCACAGGGAGATCCGCTCGCACAGAGTCAAGTCGGCATGATCGTGTGCGAACAGCAGGTTGGTTCAAAAAGGATTCAGCAGTTCGGCCGCTACCTGCTCCGACCAGAATTCCCCGCCGTGGCCGAAACGGGTGAAGCCGCAATGCCCGCCATGCTCCGGCGTCAGCAGGCTGACCTGCGGGTTGTCGGTATGGGGAAAACAGGATTCGGCCAGAAATGGGTCGTTGGCGGCATTGACGATCCAGACCGGCAGACGGATGTCAGGCAGGTAGCGGAGACTGCTGGACTGAGTCCAATAGTCATGGGCATCACGAAAGCCGTGCAGCGGCGCCGTGTAGCGTCCGTCGAAATCGTGGAAGGTCTGCAGCCGGCCATAACCTTCGATGGAGAAGAGATCGGGGAAATTGAGCGCCTGCATCCGAACCTTGCGTTTCATCAGGCGCAGGAACCGGTGCATGTAGAGTCGATTTGCAGGCAGCGCCAGTTGTTCGGCACCGGCCGCCAGATCGCAGGGCACCGAGAAAACCACCGCGGCTTTTACGGCGGCCGGAACGTTTTCCGGGCCGCGCCCCAGGTAGACCAGACTCAGGTTGCCGCCCATACTGAAGCCGACCAGAACGATGCGGCGATACCCGGAATCGACAGCATGTCTGACCACCCGATCGAGATCGTCGGTCGAGCCATTATGGGTGAACCGGGGCTGCCGGTTGATCTCACCGCTGCAGCCACGGAAGTTCCACGCCAGGACATCCCATTCACGGCGGCACAAGGCATTGGCCATGCCGATCATGTAGCCGCGGCGGCTGTCCCCCTCCAGGCCGTGTGAAATAATCGCCAGCCGTCCATGGCCGTTTCTGATCCAATCCAGGTCGAGAAAATCGTCGTCCAGGGTCGAGATGCGCTCCCTGCGATAAGCCGGCTGGGGCGGACGGCGCAGCAATGCGGGGCAGATTGTCTCAAGGTGGGCATTGCACAGCGGCAGCGGGCGGCGGTATGGCCCGGAATCCTGATGAAAGGCGGATATGTCGCGCGAACTCCCGGAATTCATCCAGGGGCCATCCCGGTGTCGGCGATCGGAGAGTCAAGCGTCCAGCCTTCGATCAGGGCGTGCTTGGCGGAGCGGCTCATCTGCTTGATGGCATATTCCCGGCACGCGGCGCTGCTGCGGGAATGGCCGTTTTCGAGGTAAACGACGCGGAGCGGCCGCCGCCCGCGGAAGAAACGGGCGCCGCGGCCGGCGGCATGCTCCGCGAAGCGCCGGTCAACCTGAGTGGTAATGCCGGTATAGAGCGAACCGTCGGAACAGAGGATCATGTAGACCTGCCAATCGGCGTTCGACACGCAGGAAACCGGCCCGTTGAGGGTCACGGCATACGGGCCCGGATGTCGGCGACCAGACGATCCTCATCGGGGAAATCCCCGGAAATACGTTTGGAAAACATGCGGTCGTCATCGACGATCACCTCGAAAACACCACCATGGGCAGGGACCAGTTCCACTTCGGCATTAAAATCCTTTTCGAGCCGTTCTGCCAGACTGGCAGCCTTGGGTCGATAGTCGCACTCACTGCAATATTCGATGCTGACTTTCATAAATGATTCCTTTCCAAAATAACGATTGCTGCGGTTCAGCAAGAACTTTACCGCAAGATCATCCGCCTTTCAATCGACCGGCGGCACGGTCAGCAGCGATCGCAGATCTTCGGCCTTGGCGGTCGGCTCGAGGCAGGCGAAATCGCGACAGATGTAGGCAAGCGGGCCATCCTTTCCCGGCGGCATCGAAGCGAGATGGGGCGCGAGCTGCTCCAGTTCCTTCGGTAAAGGTTCCGGGCGGTGGAGGAAAACGGTTTCAGGGGCGAAGCTGCAGCGGGCAGCCTTCAACATTTCTCGGAACCCGTCCGAGCCGGTGCGGCCGGCCAGCACCACTTCGCGTCCCGGCTCCAGCAGCCAGGCAGCGGATTGCAGCATCTGGGTGAATCCACCGGGATAGCGGCCGAGTTGCCCGGAGCTGGCATCCAGCAATTGCTCGGCCCGGGCCCGCCAGGCCTGGTCGCCGGTCACGAGATGCAGGCGGGAAAAGACCTCCAAAGCAATCGAGCCGGCTGCCGGCATCGCTCCGTCCCAGGAGCTGTGCGGACGCATGACCAGCGGCTCGGCGTTGTGGGCGGTATCGAACAGGATGCCGCTCTCGCTGTCGAAAAACAGCTGGGCCATGTCTTCGGCAACGACCAGAGCCCGCAGGAGGTGCTCGGCGGCAAAACCGGCTTCATACATGTCGAGCAGACCGCGCGCCAGGAAGGCATAGTCCTCGGCAAATCCGGGAATATCGGCCGCACCCCGGTTGTAGCTGCGCAGCAGGCGGCCCTGCCGATTCCGCAGGTTCTGCCAGAGAAATGCTGCCACCCGCTCGGCATCTTCCAGGAAGACAGGCTCGTCGAGGATTCTCGAGGTTCGGGCCAGCGCCGAGATCACCATGGCGTTCCAGGCGGTGACGATTTTTTCGTCCCGGTGGGGCCGGACCCGCCGGGCGCGAACTTCGAGCAGCCGGTTGCGGGCGGCTGCGAGCTGATCGTCGGTCAATACGGCCCGCACTTCATCTGCCGGAACGGCCAGGTGCAGGATATTGGTGCCGGTCGCCTCCCCGGTCGCTTCTTCATGGTAGTTGCCGGCGGCAGTCACGCCGTAGGCAGGATTGAAACGGCCGGCCACATCCGATCCGAGCAGATCGATCAGTTCCGTTTCGGACCAGACGTAGAATCGTCCCTCCTCACCCTCGGAATCGGCGTCCTCGGCCGCGTAGAAGGCACCGTCCGGCGAACGCAGGTCCCGTTTCAGGTAGACTGCGATTTCCCGGGCCGTGTCGGCGAACAGGGGTTCTTGCGTCACCTGGTAAGCTTCCGCATAAGCAGTCAAAAGTCCGGCCTGGTCGTAGAGCATCTTTTCGAAATGCGGGACCAGCCAGGTTTCATCGGTGGCGTAGCGGTGAAAACCGAAGCCGACCTGATCGCAGATGCCGCCGCGGCGCATTGCCGTCAAAGTCCGGGTAACCATGTCCAGGAGCCGGGAATTCTCCGTACGCCGGTAGCGTCGCAGCAGAAAGCAGAGATCGTGGGGTCTCGGGAATTTTGGCGGCTTGCCGAAGCCGCCGTATTTGTCATCGAAAGCTTCCGCCAGGTTTTGCTCGGCCAGCCGAAAAATATCGTTTTGCAGATGGCCTTTTTCCCGGACGGCGCGGGAAGCGGCAAGGGCGTCGATAATCTCCTGCCCGGCTGACTTGAGCCGCTCGGGATCGGCGCGCCACTTCTCGGCGACCAGCGGCAGCAGT
The DNA here is from genome assembly GCA_035269105.1 of Desulfuromonadales bacterium. Taxonomy (GTDB): domain Bacteria; phylum Desulfobacterota; class Desulfuromonadia; order Desulfuromonadales; family BM103; genus JAQYVZ01. Next base: position 4,219 of record DATFJP010000200.1, on the reverse strand, counting down.
TCGAGCATTCCCATGCGACCGGCCCCACCCTGCCGGGGAATATAGGTTGCGGCATAGAAAGGCAGGGCATCCGGGGTCATGAAGATGCTCAACGGCCAGCCGCCGCTGCCGGTCATGGCCTGGCAGACATCCATGTAGACCTGGTCGACATCTGGACGTTCCTCCCGATCCACCTTGATGGCAATGAAGTGCTGGTTCAAAAGATCGGCGACTTCGTCCTTCTCGAAGCATTCATGGGCCATGACATGGCACCAGTGGCAGGTCGAGTAGCCGATGGACAGAAAGACAGGCTTATTCTCGCGGCGGGCTTTTTCGAAGGCGGCATCGCCCCAGGGATGCCAGTCGACCGGATTGTCCGCATGCTGCTGCAGGTAGGGGCTCTTCGATTCCGCCAGCCGATTGCGTTTTGCCGAAGACCGGACATCGGCAGTGGGTTTGTCTTCAGAAATCATGAGGCCTCGCTGTTGGAAAGAGCTTTTATCATTACGTCTCAAAAGCATAACCAAAAAAGAGGCAATATCCAGTTGGGGTTCGGCACCGTGGGCCCAACTCGAATCCGGTCACGCACTTGGCGGTTGAAACCACGGCTTTGAGAGTGTACAAAGATGTCTGCAACCCTGTCCTGCCCCTGTCGAGGAATTGCCATGCTCTCCAAAACGCCGCTCCGCCTGGCCGCTCGCACCACGCAGATCACACCCTTTCTCGCCATGGAAATCATGGAAAGGGCCAAGGAACTGGAGCTGTCCGGCCGCGAAATCATCTACCTCTGCCTGGGTGAACCGGACTTCGCCACCCCCGAACCGGTGCTCGAGGCGGCGCGCCAGGCCATGGCGGCGGGAGAAACCCGCTATACGCACTCCCTGGGGCGAATCGAACTGCGCCGGGCCCTGGCGGACCACTACCGGGAACGTTACGGGGTCAGCGTGGCGCCGGAGCAGATTATCGTCTCTTCCGGCACCAGCCCCTTGATGCTGCTGCTGTTCGCCGCTCTCTGCGACGTCGGCGACGAAGTGATCCTGACCGACCCCTGCTACGCCTGCTATCCCAATTTCGTCCGCTTCGTCGGCGGCATCCCGCGCTTCATCAGAACCAGAGCCGAGGACGGCTTCCAGCCGCGCTTCGATACCGTCGAAGAGGCCCTGAACGAGCGGACCCGGGCGCTGCTGATCAACTCGCCGGCCAACCCCGCCGGCTCGGTTCTTTCGGGCCGGGAACTCGAGCAACTGGCCAGACTCCCGGTCCCGGTTGTCAGCGACGAAATCTACCACGGACTGACCTATGAGGGGGAGGAGCACAGCATCCTCGAATACACCGACCAGGCCTTCGTGCTCGGCGGCTTCTCCAAAGCCTACGCCATGACCGGCTGGCGGCTCGGCTACCTGATCGCCCCCCGGCAGGCGATGCGCACGCTGCAGACGTTTCACCAGAACGTTCTGATCAGCGCCAACAGCTTTGTGCAGTTGGCGGGGGTGGCGGCGCTGCAGCAAGGGCAGCCTTATGTCGACCGCATGCGCGCCGAATACGATCACCGGCGCCGGGTGATGATCCGACACCTGGAAGCAATCGGGCTGCGCGTTCGCACCCACCCGGCCGGTGCCTTCTACGTTCTTGCTGATGCCCGCCACATTTGCGGGGACTCCCTGGCACTGGCCAAAGAGATCCTGGAGGCGACCGGTGTCGCAGTCACACCCGGGATCGATTTCGGTGAGGGGGCGGAGGGCTTTCTGCGTTTCTCTTATGCAAACTCCGTCGAGAACATCGAACGGGCCATTGACCGGATCGGAGGTTACCTGCAAGGTCGGGGCTCCGGCAGGCGAGGCAGCGCCTGAACAGGGGCAGAGGGGTCTACCGTCCTGAATAATTCGGTTTAAAAAAGGGCTATTTGGAATCCACTGTTGAAAACGAAAATTTAAGTTGGCCAGAAGTTCAACGCCAAAATGGGAACTTACTGTTGAATCCTTGAAATCAGAACTAATAAGCCCTCTTCTATCCTGAAGGCCTTTTGACCCCAAAATAAAGCAAGAGGGTTAATCAGGCATTGGGCCAATTGATTTCGGTTTATCTAGCGACCCTTTTCAGCCGAATGCCTCCCGCAGCCTGACGATTGTCCCAAATCCGAGGATATTTCCCAATAACGCTCCGACTATCCAGACCAACGAACTCACGACAAAGGCCTCTGCCCCCAACGCAACAAAAATGAGATAGGCGAGAACGCTGTACCCGAAAAAATAGACATATTTGCTATTGTAGACGGCACGGATTTCCTCTCGACTCAATATCAGTCCAGCCAAGGCTGCACCCAGCACGACGAAAAACAGGCCGCAAAGAAAATAGTAGATAGCCGATGGCGTTGTTGAATGCAGGGCATGAAGGAATTCATGCTGGCCAAAACCTAAACCAAACTGCGGGCAAACGGCGAGTGTCGCAAATCCCGCGGCAGCTTGAACAAGAGTGAATTTTCCATAGACCCTCCACAAGGCAGGCTGGAGATCATTTCTCACTTTGGCCAGGATAGCCTGATCCACGTGTTTGCCTGGGGAAACCGGCTTGGTTTCTATAAAATCGACAAATTCCTGTCGCAGCTCATGTTCACTTGTAGTTTTTTTCATGGTCAATCTCCTTACCCACCATCAATTTGCGCAGCTTGCGAATCGCCCGACTGATGATTTGTCGCGAGTTATCTGCTGAGGTCTGCATCTCCTCGGCGATCTCAGCAAAGGACAACCCCTGGTTAAAGCGGTAATCCAGAGCCTGGCGCTGGCTTTCAGTCAAACTGGAAAGTCCTGTGATTTCAAATTGGCCGGCAGGCTCTGATTCTGCTCGCTCGGCATAGGTTTCCACAGCCAGCTCCGAGGTCGTAACATGTTTCTGGTAGGCATCCCGCTTTCTGATATGGTCGACCAGGGCATTCCGGGCGATGGTGAAAACCCAGGGCAGAAAGGGGATGTCTTGCCGGTATTTTTTTCTGGCGATATGCAGCTTGCTGAAAATGGTCTGGAACACCTCTTCCGCCTCGGTCTGGTTCTTTAACTTTTTCATCAAGAAACCATAGATGCGCCCTTTATGGCGCTGATACAAAGCTTCAAAGGCCTCCATATCACCTTCGGCATAGGCTCGCATGAGTTCCTCATCAGTCAATTTCAGTTCACCTTTCCCTCTTTATTCTATAAGTACGCATGATAGCAGAGATTCGTGACATCCATATTTTTTTACATGATAACCCTTTGAAATTAAAAAGAATGGTGCTTACCATAATTTTTTCTGTCACAAAAGCGATCCTTCCACGTTCTAGTGAGTAAAGGCACATGCAACTCACACTCGAGGAGGACAAGATGAAAGCTTCGAAAAAAATGCTCAAAGGAATTGTGGCGGGGACAGTATTGCTGACGACCCTATTAGCTGCCCCAATTAGCGCTTTGGCTCACTGTGACACCTTGGATGGCCCGGTGGTCGAAACAGCCCGAGTCGCGCTGGACAAAGGTGATGTTACGCCACTGCTCAAATGGGTTCGTGCTGAGGAAGAGAAGGACATCCAGGCGGCATTTGAAAAGACTCTCGCCGTGCGCACTCTGGGCCCTGAAGCCAAAGAATTTGCCGACATGTATTTCTTTGAGACTCTGGTCCGTATTCATCGTGCCGGCGAAGGAGCCCCTTATACAGGGCTGAAGCCTGGTGCTGCAATCGATCCGGCTGTTGCCTTGGCTGATCAGGCTCTGGGAGGCGGATCCGTCGATAAACTGGTCAACGTGTTAACTAACGCGATGGCCAAAGGCATTCGGGAACGTTTCGGCCATGCTTACGAAAACCAGAAGCATGCGAATGACAGTGTGTCGCAGGGGCGTGAATTTGTGGAGTCATATGTGGTCTTCACTCACTACGTCGAAGGACTCCATGGCTTGATCAAGGGGAATGCAGCCCACCATGGCGGGGCAGGTTCTAATGCTGCTGGAGAACATGGTCATTAACCAGATGGTAAACCTAGTTAATGCCGCCAATGAACGTGAAAAGTTGATTGTTTGTGCATAGTAGGTTTTTAAAACATAACAGCCCGCGTGGAATCCAGGCGGGCTGTTGTTCCTATGTTACCACTTATTGCACGCAAAGAGCCCGCCGGCACCATCGGCGGGCTTTTCTTACATTGCAGGAAATACAGGACACCAGTCAAATTGGCCAATTTCTACCGCCCCAATTGAATAATATGAAATCTGCCATAATTGCA
>DATFJP010000199.1:0-11800 GCA_035269105.1 Desulfuromonadales bacterium | reverse complement strand
CGAACGAGCTGAAATCTGTTCTCGAAGCCTCGAATTTTCGCTTCAGTCCGCATAGTCCGACAGACTCCTAGGGTGATTGAGAGTGACGGCATTCTAGCAGAAAAGAAAGGGGGTTGTCTCTCTCGAAGACAACCCCCGCTGCAATCAGGCAAAGAAATTAATTATGGCCTGGGAGACCATTTTATCCACAGCGTCCTAGGCGCACTCGGAAAAGCCGCAGGCGTGACAGACGCAGCAGCCGCCCTCGTGCTCCACCGGACCGCCGCAGTCCGGGCATGCGCCGCCGCTTTCGGCATGCACCATGTCGACTTCACCATGTTCCGCCATATGCATCTGGATCGCCTTGGCCACAGCATCGGAGCAGGAGGTGATCCGGTTTTCGCCGAAACCCGCAGGCTTGTGACAGGTGATGCCGATCATCTGCTTGACCGCCTGGCGGGCCTGAATGCCGCTGCGCCAGGCCAGGGATACCAGGCGCCCGATGGCTTCGCACTGGGAAGAAGCACAGCCGCCGGCCTTGCCCATGGTGGTAAAGAGTTCGAACAGGCCATTATGATCTTCGTTGATGGTCACGTACAGCGGACCGCAGCCGGTCTGCATCTGGTAAGTGGCACCGGACAGCGCTCGCGGCCGGTCCCGCTTGATACGCTGCTTGGCGACTTCGCGGGGGATCGCATCCGCGGTTGGCCCCGTCTGCTCATCTTTCTTGACCGACAGCACCTGCATGTCCCGGGAACCGTCGCGATAAATAGTGACCCCTTTGCAGCCGGACTGGTAGGCCAGCCGGTAAACGGTCGCGACGTCTTCCCGGGTGGCGCTGTTGCAGAAATTTACGGTCTTGGATACGGCATTGTCGGTGTATTTCTGGAAGGCGGCCTGCATCCTGATGTGATCTTCCGGGGTGATGTCGTGAGAAGTGACGAAGATTCGCCGGATGTCCTCGGGGATCTCCGGGAGGTCCTGGATGGTGCCATGCTGGGCGATTTTCTTCATCAGCTCCTGAGAATAGAAACCCCGCTCGACGGCGATTTTCTCAAACAGCGGATGGACCTCGACCAGAACGTCCTTGTCAAGGACCTGCCGCACATAAGAAACGGCGAACAGCGGCTCGATGCCGCTTGATGCGGAACAGATAATCGAAATCGTTCCGGTTGGCGCAATAGTGGTGCAGGTGGCATTGCGCACCGGCTCGTCCGGACCGTCATAGATGCTGCCTTTGAAATTGGGGAAGGGACCTCTTTCTCTGGCCAGGGTTCGCGAAGTGGCGCGGGCGATGTCCTGGATGAATTTCATGACCTTTTCGCCCAGCTGCACGGCTTCTTCGCTGTTGTAGGGAATCCCCAGCAGAATCAGCAGGTCGGCCCAGCCCATAACGCCCAGACCGATTTTGCGGTTGGCGCGCGTCATCTCGGCGATCTGTTCGATCGGGTAGCGATTGACATCGATGACATTGTCCAGGAAGCGGGTGCCGAGTTCCACCACCTGCTGCAGGCGCTGCCAGTCGATCTGCCGGTCGGCGGTGACCAGCTTCGCCAGGTTGATCGAGCCGAGATTGCAGGATTCATAAGGCAGTAGAGGCTGTTCACCACACGGATTAGTCGCCTCGATCTCGCCAACCTGCGGGGTTGGGTTGTCCCGGTTGAGCCGGTCGAGAAAGACGATGCCGGGCTCGCCGTTGTTCCAGGCCAGATCGACGATCCTTTCGAAGACTTTGCGGGCCGAGCGCCGGGCGGCGACGTCTCCGGTCCGCGGATTGATAATGTCGTAATCCTGGTCTTTTTCCACAGCCTCCATGAAGGCTTCGGTGATGCCGACCGAAATATTGAAATTGGTGAGGACCGTCTGGTCCCGCTTGCACATGATGAAGTCCATGATGTCGGGGTGGTCGACGCGCATGATGCCCATATTGGCGCCGCGTCGGGTGCCGCCCTGCTTGATGGTTTCGGTGGCCGCGTCGAACACGTTCATGAACGAGAGCGGACCCGAAGACACCCCTTTGGTCGACAGCACAACATCTTTGGCGGGCCGGATCCGGGAAAAAGAGAAGCCGGTCCCGCCGCCGCTTTTGTGAATCAGGGCCGTCTGCTTGATGGCCTCGAAGATCTCCTCCATGGAATCGCCGACCGGCAGGACAAAGCAGGCCGACAATTGACCGAGTTCCCGGCCGGCGTTCATCAGGGTAGGCGAGTTGGGCATGAACTCCAGACGGGTCATCATCTCCAGGAACTCTTTCTCAAGTTCTGCGGGAACCCGGCCGGTCTTGTGGTTCTTCTCGGCGGCGGCAATGGTTTCAGCAACCCGCTGCAGCATATCGAGAGGTTTTTCCAGGACCTTCCCCTCCTGGTCTCTCCGCAAATAGCGCCGCTCCAGAACGGTGACGGCATTTGCAGACAGTTCGAGCTTTGAAGTACGTGATTTTGCGGTCATGGGAACCTTCCTGCAAGTCTTCGGAATTGTGGGAAAAAAAAGAAGAGAACAATATATATGGTGTACTCGGGTTATTTAAACCACAACATCTGGTGGTTGTCAACGGGCTAAAATTTATAGTTCATTCATTAATCTTGCACTTCCCGGTCTTTCCCGGCCTGAGCGAGCTGTTCAGCAACCACCTAACAAACCGAAATAAAAAACGTTTTGAGTGCTGCAGTATTATGCTATAAAAAACGCGAGGGCACGGGCAATGAGTCCAAAGGGGGGCCGGGTGGCGGTTGATCGTCCAGAAAATGATTTAGCACTTATCGAGGAAGTCAAAGGGCTGAAGAACCTCCTCAGCGTTGCGCAGGTGGTGGTCTCGTCGCTGAATCTCGGCGAGGTGCTGCAGAATATCCTGCACAGCGCCATGGCCATTATGGATTTCCCGGCCGGCAGCATCGCTCTTTACGAGGAAAGCGAACAAACTCTGGTTTTGCATGCTCATGCCGGTTTAAGCGAGAAGTTTGTCGCCAGGGACCGGTGGCGGGTCAAAGAGGGCGGGCTTACCCACGGCATTATTGACTTTGGCGAACCCTTTGTGGTGGAAGATGTCGCGAAAACCAACGTGACCATGAACCCCCTGGCTCTGGAAGAAGGGATCCAGGCTCTGATCGCGGTGCCCCTCATCTTTCAGAAGAATCTAGTCGGGATTCTCTACGTCGATGACTTCCAGCCCCGGACCCTGGACAGGAGCCGTCTGCGGCTGTTATCGGTCCTGGCTTCTTTTGCCACCATGAGCATTGACAACGCCAGGCTTCATCTCAAAACTCTCGAACTGGCCAGCACGGACGGTCTGACCGGACTGCTCAATCACCGGCAGTTCAAAAAAGATTTCTGTGAAGAATTGCGCCGGGCGGAAAGGTATCACACACCCCTCTCCATTGTCCTGCTTGATGTCGATAATTTTAAGAAATTCAATGATTTATATGGTCATCCCTGCGGAGATGTCATCTTGCGGGAACTGGCCGCCCTGATTAGCGAGCTGTTGCGGGATTGTGATCTTGTCTACCGTTATGGAGGCGAGGAGTTTGTGGCTCTTCTCCCCGAAACCGGGCTCGATGAAGCTTTGCTGGTTGCCGGCCGGATCCGAAGTTCAGTGGAAGAAAAATCTCCCCTGTTCCTGAAAGAAATTTCGCCAGCGACCGGCGTTACGGTCAGCATAGGCGTCGCCTCCTTTCCGGAAGACGGCTCCACGGTCGAGCACCTTTTGCAACGGGTTGACGATTTGATGTATATGGCCAAAAGCGCCGGCAAGAACAAAGTTCATCATCGGGACGGCTTGGGGCAAATCACCTCGCTCTAGGACCCTGTCGGATGACAAGGGCCTGTCTTTTCTGCTAACGTAGTAAAAACAATTCTGCCGAATTCCAGGCGGCATTCAATTCAAGTCATTAAGTGCTCGGCCGGAACGACGCCACCCGGATTCCCCCTGAACGTTTTCCATGACCATTTATCTCGATAACGCAGCAACCAGTTTTCCGAAACCTCAGCCGGCTTGCCATGCGGTGGACCGGGCCCTGCGGCGGTCTTCCGCCAACCCGGGGCGCGGCGGGCACCGCATGTCGCTGGACGCTGCCAGGCTGGTTCTGGAAACCCGGGAAGCTGTCGCCCGATTTATTGGTGCGACCGATTCCTCCCGAATCGCCTTTACTTCCAATGCGACGGAAGCTCTCAACCTGGGCCTGTTCGGGCTTGTTCGCCCCGGTGACCGGGTGGTGACAACCTCCATGGAGCACAATGCCGTGGTCAGGCCGCTGCATGTCCTGGCGGGGCGCGGCGTCGAAGTCATCAAGGTGAAGGCTGACGCCACCGGGTTCGTCGACCCGGCCGAGGTGATTTCGGCCGCCGGTGAAAACACCCGGCTGGTTGTCATGTCGCACTGCTCCAATGTCACGGGGACTCTTCAGGACATAGCGACCATCGGCGCCTGGTGCCGAAAAAACGGCACCCTTTTCATGGTCGATGCGGCGCAAAGCGCAGGAGCCTGTCCGCTCGACGTGACGCGAATGAAAATCGATCTGCTGGCCGCTTCGGGCCACAAGGGTCTCATGGGGCCTCCGGGGACCGGTTTTCTTTTCGTGGCGGGCAGCCTCGAGTTGCAGCCTCTTCTGTATGGCGGGACCGGAATGCTCTCCGATTCGCCGGAGCAGCCACGGGAGATGCCGGAACGCCTGGAAAGCGGCACCCTGAACACGATTGGTCTGGCTGGCCTGCATGCGGCCATCGGTTTCATCGAGCAGGTTGGCGTGGAACAGATCCGGTTGCACGAAAAGCGCCTGGTCAATTTGTTGTTAACCGGTCTCGCTGCGCTGCCGCGCATCTCGGTGTACGGTCCCGAACGGGCCGATGACCGCGGCGCTGCGGTTTCCTTTACGGTGGCGGATGAGGACCCGGCTGGTCTCGGCTTCCGCCTCGATCGTGATTACGACATCTGCTGCCGGACGGGGCTGCATTGCGCCCCGGAGGCCCACAAGTCCATCGGCAGCTACCCGGCAGGGACGATCAGGGTCAGCCCTGGTTATTTCAATATCGACCGGGACATCGAGATGTTCCTTGATGCGCTGTCTGTTCTGACGGGTTCGGCTTAGTCGCCCGCCTCGCTGTTCACTCTGGCCCTGAGAGACAGGAAAGCTGATTTTATGCTGAAAACCTATGTTCTTGATACCAATGTCCTCCTGCATGACCCCCAGGCTCTTTACCGGTTCGAAGATAATGACCTGGTCATACCGATGACCGTTATCGAAGAGATCGATCGCTTCAAGAAGGATTTGAGCGAAACCGGCCGCAATGCCCGCCATTTTTCCCGTTTGATCGACACGCTGCGGATGCAGGGAGATCTGGTCGAAGGCGTCAAACTGGAAAATGGCGGCTGTCTCAAGGTCGAACTTTATACGGAAGACCGTCTCAAGAGTCTGCCGCCCGAATTGCGCAATGACCGCGGCGACAACCGGATTCTGGCCGTTGCCCTGGCCCTCAAAAACGGACTCGACAAGCCGGTTGTTTTCGTGACCAAGGACACCAACCTTAGGATCAAGGCGGACGTGGTCGGCCTGAAGGCGGAAGATTACAGTTCCGACAAGGTCTCCATCGACGAACTTTATTCAGGTTCCGTTGAGCTGTTCGTGCCTAGTGAATCGGTCGATCGGTTCTATGAACTAGGCCACCTGGATATTGAGGAGGAACTGCGGGCGAACCAGTGCGTTACGCTGGTCGATGAACAAAATCCCTCGCATACCGCATTGGGACGCTACCACCAGAACCTGCGCCGGATTGTCGCCCTGGTGCGGGTTCCGAAGGAGGGTATCTGGGGGATCCAGCCCCGCAACCGGGAACAGCAGTTTGCCTTTGATCTGCTGCTCAGTGACGATGTCCAGCTGGTCACCCTGGTCGGCAAGGCCGGGACCGGGAAAACCCTGCTGGCGATTGCCGCCGGTCTGTTCAAGTCAGCCGATGAGGGGCACTACAGTCGGCTGCTGGTTTCGCGGCCGATTTTTCCCCTCGGCAGGGACCTCGGCTTCCTGCCCGGCGACATCGAAGAAAAACTGTCGCCCTGGATGCAGCCGATCTTCGACAATGTCGAGTTGCTGCTCGGTTCCGTTGAAGAGCAGGGCAAGCGCAAGCGTGGCTATAAGGAGCTGGTCGACCTGGGCCTGCTGGAAATCGAGCCGCTGACTTATATCCGTGGCCGCTCCATCCCCAAGCAGTACATGATTGTCGACGAGGCGCAGAACCTGACACCCCACGAGATCAAGACCATCATCACCCGGGCCGGGGAGGGCACCAAGATCATTCTGACCGGCGATCCTTACCAGATTGATAATCCTTACATCGATTCTTCGAGCAACGGTCTGACCTACGCGGTCGAAAAATTCAAGGACCAGGAGATCGCGGGTCATATTACCCTGACCAAAGGCGAGCGCTCCAGTCTGGCCGAACTGGCTGCCAATCTTTTATAAACAGAGCCGAAAAGTGCAAAGCGGCTAGCGCGAACCTGCTTCATGTCAGCGACGATTTGCATTTTTCAGCCACGCTCCGCATTGAGTGAATAATCTATGCTCCTTTTGTGTGTTGAATCTTCCTGTGACGAAACGGCGGCCGCCGTGGTACGGGACGGACGGCAGGTTCTGTCCAACGTCGTCGCCTCGCAGATCGATGTTCACGCCCGCTACGGCGGGGTCGTTCCTGAACTGGCTTCACGCAAGCATGTCGAGGCGATTGCCGTGGTGATCGGCGAGGCCCTGGCTGCTGCCGGGGTCAATATCAAGCAGCTGGAAGGTATAGCGGCGACCCGCGGTCCCGGCTTGATCGGTGCTTTGCTGGTCGGTCTCTCCACCGCCAAAGCTCTCGCCTATGCCCGCGGCATTCCGCTGGCGGCAGTCCATCACATGGAAGGACATATCCTGGCGCCGCTTCTGGAGCAGCGGATCGATTTTCCTTTTCTGGCGCTTGCGGTTTCAGGAGGGCACACCAACCTGTATCGCGTGGATGGCATAGGCCGCTACCGAACCCTCGGTCAGACGCGTGATGATGCCGCCGGCGAGGCCTACGACAAGATCGCCAAGCTGCTCGGACTTGGCTACCCGGGGGGCGCCCTGCTCGACAAGCTGGCCGGAAAGGGGGATCCCGAGGCGATCCGTTTCCCCCGGCCGATGTTGAACAAGCCGGGCTTCGAATTCAGTTTCAGCGGCATCAAAACCGCCGTCAGCCGCTATGTTCAGGAACAGGACGGAAAAATCACGGGCAGCCATCTCGCGGATCTCGCCGCCGGTTTTCAGGCCGCCGTGGTGGATGTCCTGACCGCAAAAACCCTGGCTGCCGCCGAGGCCGAAAGCCTGCGCCGGATCGTGGTGGCCGGGGGCGTTGCCTGCAACAGCGGACTGCGCGAAAGCTTTGCGCAGCTGGCGCGAGATCGTCACCTGGAGGTGTTCTTCCCGAAACCTTCACTGTGCGGCGACAACGCCGCCATGCTCGGCGTGGCGGCCGACCATTACCTTGCCTGCGGACTGGCGTCCCCTTTGTCCGTCAATGCGGTCGCCAGCTGGCCTCTGGACACGGTTGATCCCGCAACGGTGTGAGGCCCGACTCCTTGATTCCAGCGGTCGCTGTCGTTCCCGGGGGCGCGGCTTGAACCCTGAAGGGCATTAAGATGTGGCGAAGTATCGGCATACTGCGTCAGGCCAAGCTGATTCTGGTCCGCTTCGTGCGCCTGCGCGGCGAACCGGACGAAATTGCCAAAGGTGTCGCGCTCGGCATCTTTATCGGCATGACGCCGACCTTCGGCCTGCAGATGATCATTGCCATCTTTCTCGCCTTTCTGCTCAAGGAAAATCGCCTCGCGGCCCTGGTCGGGGTCTGGGTCACCAATCCGGTCACGGCACCGGTCATCTATGCGATTGAATACGAAATCGGGCGGATCATTCTGAGCAAGCCGCGCGCCGGCTTGCCGGAGGAGCTTACTTTCGGAGCTTTTGCCGGTCTCGGTTACGATGTGCTTGTGCCCCTCTGGCTGGGCAGCATGGTTGCCGGGGTGCTGTGCGGCAGTCTTGCCTACTTCCTGACTCTGCGGCTGATTCCCGCCATCAAGTCCTGGCGCATACCGCGCTGGCCGCGCGAGAACTGGCGGCGGAGAAAATAGAGTTGCTTGCCAGTCTGCTGCTGGCTCGGCGTTATGTCCCCATCCTCCGCTTCCGGATCCTGACTGATTGACCTTTTCTGCTGTATTCCTGAGTTTCTATCCTGTATCCTGCGGATGTTTTCGGCGTTCTTCGCACTGCGTGCAAATGTCTTCGGTTTCTTATGTCGGTTCGCGCCAAAAAACGCTTCGGCCAGAATTTCCTCAGAAACGGCCATGTCATCGATCGGATTCTGGGCGCGGCTGAACTCGGCGCTGACCAGCCGGTTCTGGAAATCGGGCCCGGCCTGGGGGCGCTGACGGACCGCCTGTTGCAGGCCGGGGTTCGTCTGACGGCGATAGAAGTCGATCAGCAACTGGCAGACCTGCTGAAGCAGCGGGAAAATCATTTACTGGAGGTGGTCGAGGGGGATGTTCTCAAGATCGACTGGAACACTTTCCTGCCGGCTCAGCCTTGCAAGCTGGTCGCAAATCTGCCCTATAACATCTCGAGCCAGGTCCTGTTCAGAATCCTGGACCACAAAGCAGCTTTCAGCCGACTGGTCCTGATGTTTCAAAAGGAAGTCGGGGATCGCCTGATGGCCGAGGCCGGCACCCGGGAATACGGTATTCTCTCCGTTCTTATGCAAACCTGGTACGAGGTGCGCCGCGTCATATCTGTCTCTCCCGGGTCCTTTTTTCCTCCGCCCAAAGTCGAATCCGTCGTTCTGCAATTCGACCCGCTGCCTGAATTGCGCTTTCCGATCGAAAATGAGGAAATTTACCGCAGGCTGGTGCGTGGCGCCTTTACCCAGCGCCGGAAAACGCTGCGCAACAGTCTTTTGGCCTCTGGATGGTCGGCGGAGGAAGTCGACACCCTGTTGACTGCAAACCGGATCGACCCCAGGCGCCGGGGCGAGACCCTGACCCTTGAAGAGTTTGCCCGCCTGAGCAACTTCTGGGCGGGCGGTGGGGCGTAATGTGTTTTTTCGATTTTCGAGGGGATGAATTGACGTTCTTGAGCCGCCGGCTTTCTGTTGTATTCTGTAGTCTGGTGCCCATCCGGAAATTTAGGGTGGACACAGTGCAGGTTTCGAGGTGGAAACCGGTCTGGCTGGCTGGCTGAAAGAAAAAAACCGGACATTAAGGAGAACGACTATGGACCAGACGGTGGCGACCGTTAACGGCACCCCGATCCTGGAAAGAGACCTGCAAACGACCATGCAAAGCCTGGCCAGCGAACAGTTCAAATCGCGCCTGGAGGATCTGTCCGAAGAAGCTGCAGCCGAACTGAAACAGGCGGCTCTCGAAAGACTGATCGCCCGGGAACTGATTTACCAGGCAGCCCTCGAACAGGGCGTTGTCGCGGCCGATGAGGAGATCGAAGCCGAGATCGCCAGAATCCAGCGGCAGATGGGCAATCCGCAGGATTTCTGGAAGCGCCTGGAGAGCGGTGGCATGGACCAGGCATCCTTTCTGCGCATGGTCCGCAAAGACGTTACGGTCGAGCGCATGAATGCCCGGCTCCTCGAAAAAATTCCCGATCCGGATGAACAGGACATCAGGGATTTTTTCAGTCGTCACGCCGACCAGGTGAAAAGCCCGGTTACGGCGAGAATTCGCCATCTTCTGCTGCCTTGCGAAACCGGCCGGGAAGCCGAGGTCGAAGCGGCCGCCCGTGAGTTGCTGGCCAGCACGGAAGCCGACAATTTCGCGGCGGTGGCGAAAAGGCATTCCGCCTGCCCCTCGGCCGCAGGCGGCGGCGATCTGGGTTTCGTCCGGGCCGAGGAATTGGACCCCGGGTTTGCCGAAACCGCCTTTCAGCTCCCGGTTGGGGAGGTCGGGGGACCGGTGCGTACGCCTTTCGGCTACCACCTGCTGCTGGTCGAGGAAAAGCGGAACCCGGCACCGCTCACACTGGAAACGGCGCGACCGGCCATTGTTAAATATCTGAAGAGGCTGGAAGCTTCACGTCGTCTCGATGAATGGGTAAAGAAACTGAGGGAAAAAGCCATACTCGACCAGGCTTGAAGAGGGGGGCGGACTCCGGTTGTCGGGTTTTCTGCCCAGGCAGGGCCGTGGAAAGACTTACCCCCACGGAGATAAACAGAACCGCTGCATTTTCCCGTATCGTCCGGAATGCAGCCTAACAGACGAGGCCCCCGGAGGGTTTTCGCCGGTTACGGAGCTGAAGCAATGATGGATATTGTGATTGAAGGTCATGGCCTGGAGTTTCAGGAGCAGTTCCATGAAAAGATGAACGAACTGGATATTCTTTTTGCCGCCCAACAGGATACCAGGACCACCGCCTGGCTGAGGTCACTGGCGGAAAGCCTCTTGGGTTACAGTCATTCTCATGCTCTGCTCGATCTTCCCGCCGAAGAACTGCTGGATCTGCTGACCAGGTTCCTGGATGCTCTGTCGGTACGAAAGGCGCCCCTCAGTCTGGCGCCTTTCGCTGCGGCCGGCGGCGAGCAGAATTATCTGCTGGTCAATCTTCCGGACACCCCTTTTCTGGTCGACTCTCTGCAAATGCTTTTCCAGGAACTGAAAGAGCAGGCGAGCATCGTCTCGCATCCGATTCTGGCGATCGACCGCCAGGACGGCAAGCTCGTCGATCTGCGCAAAGGCGGCGGCGGGGGCAGCCATGAATCCGTCATGCTGATCGATGTCGGTCGACCGCTGAGCCGCAAGGACCCTTTGCCGGAACAGGTGAGGGAGCGGCTGCTGCTGGCCCGCTCTGCCGGGAATGCCCGGGAACTTCTCTACGAACGTCTGAACGCGATGCGTGACATCGCGGACTGTGTCAGCCAGGCCGATTTCATCGATTGGCTGCACAGCGGGAATTTCATCTGCTTCGGTTATGCGGCTCTCGAGGTTGAAAAGCAGAGCCACGGCATGGTTTCGATCGCTTATGCCGAAAAGCCGATCGGCATGCCCTGTCGGGCCATCGAAAAGGAAGATTATCGTTCCGGCCGGGCCCACAAGCTCTCGCGCAATGCCAGGCTGCGGCTGATCCGCCGCGACCCGATCCTCTATGAACCTCTGGACCAGAAAAGCCCCCTGCATCGCCGTGAACCGCTGGTCTACCTGGGGTTCCGGGAAACCCTGCAACCGGGCCGTTGGCGCGAGCATGCCTTCGTCGGGCTGTTTTCCCAGGTCAGCATCAATGCCCTGGTCGTGCACGTTCCGCCCCTCCGCGACAAAGTGATGCGGGCCCTGCAGCGCCAGCATATCCTGGAAAATTCCTATGATTTCCGGAAGGTCATCGAAATTTTCAACATGTTTCCGAAGGTTGAACTGTTTTTCCTGGAAGACCAGGACCTTGACCGCCTGGTGCGTTCCTTCGTCACTCTGCAGCGGCGGCAGGCCGTCAAAGTGGTGGTGACACGCCGTCTCAGCCTCAAGGATGTGACCCTGCTGGTCATCATGCCGAGAAACTTTTACAATCCGGAGACGGCGCGCCGCCTCGAAAACTACCTGACACGCTACCTGAAAGCCGAGAGTGTCGATTTGCGGGTCGTTCACTTCTACTCCGAGTATCTGAGCATGCAGGTCCGTGTGGTTCCCCAGTCAGGGCAGGTCAAAATCGATATCGATGCCATGGAGCGCATCATGACCGAACTGGCTCGCCCCTGGGAAGGGCGGCTGCATCAGCAGATGCGCCGCAAATTCGGCAAGCAGCGGGCCGACCAGCTGCAGCCGCTCTACACGGAA
>DATFJP010000198.1:0-20207 GCA_035269105.1 Desulfuromonadales bacterium | reverse complement strand
ATGGCCGAAGCCACCTGGCCGATTTCATCAGCGCGGCTGAAGCCGACGCGCCGGGCCAGATTGCCCTGGCCGATATCGCCGATAACCTCGACCAGTTTCTTCATGGGCCCGGCAATGTTGCGGGCGATCAGCAGTGACAGGATGACGCCGAGGATGATGCCGATCAGGGCCAGGTACCCGCTCCAACTGACATTGCGCTTTGAAACCCGATTGATTTCTTCAAGCGCTGCATACAGGGCTTGGGAAACCAGGCTCTTGAGTTCGCTGCTGGCTTTCTCCAGGACCGCGAAATGTTCCTGGAACTCGTCCCGAGCAGCGACATACTCAATCAGGTCCTGATTGGCGGACAATCGGGTCATGCGCGACCCGACCTCGAAACAGGTCGCAAAAAGCTGCCGGAATCGGTCGAAGGCTGCAGCCGCCTCCCCATCCTCGGCCAAGGACGCGGCCAGATTGTCAAACTCCTCCTCGAGACCTTCCTTCTCCACTGTCGCTGTTTCCAGGGGAGCCAGGGTTGCGGCTTCCGAGGCATAGACCACCATGCTCAACAGCTTTTCGGCGCGGTTGATGGCATCAATGGTTTCAGTGGCCTGCCGGTAGCTGACCTCTTTGACATGATCGACCTGCCTGTTGATCTTGTCGGCATTGACAATATTGAACACGCTGACAATGGCCAGAAGTCCCAGTACGGTCCCGAAACCAAGGAAAAGCTTTCCTGAAATCTTCAGATTATCGAGCATGAACAACTCCGTCGAAACAGGAGCAACTGGCCGTGGGGTAGCGGGAGTCTGGCACTTCAAACGCCCGGTCTTTTTATTTCCTTGGCCATTTCACGTAAATTTGAGTGCCTTTGCTCCGTCAAAAAACCGGCCCTACGATGAACTTACTCGGCGATTTTTGTGGGCAGCCCGGCCTTGATCCACTCGTTTATGCCACCGCTGACCACGATGATATCATCATAGCCTTTGGCCGTCAGGTAGCGTGCGCCCAGCCCCGCCCGCTTGCCGTTCTTGTCCATCACGACCAGTTTCTTGCCTTGCGGGATCTCGGTGTAGAGATCCTGCAGAGAATTCAGGGAGACCTGCTGCCGCTTTGGGCTCTCGATCCGATAGCGGGCCACGTCGACATCGAGCCGCAGGTCGAGGAGGATGAAATCTTCGTCGTCATCGAGCATGGCTTTCAGGTCGTTGACGGAGATGCGAGGCATCTCGACTTTCGGCAGTTCTTCGACCGTCACTGTTTCATAACCGGCTTTGATCCACTCCGGCAGACCACCGCGGAAGACATAAACGGTTTCGTAGCCTGCTTCAACCGCCAGACTGGCGGCGTCGGGTGAAGCCGTTCAGGTACGGCCAAGACAGTAGAACACCAGCGGCCGGCTTTTGTCAGCCGGCAGCGCTGCCGGGACCTCCGCAATCGGGATATTGACGGAATCTCTGATGTGCAGGTTGTTGAATTCGATCGGACTCAAGGGAAAGATGACCGTGGCCTGGTCGGCGTCCATCAATTCCTTGACCCGCTCGGCATCGACTTCGACCGGTTCCGCCGCACAAACCGGCATGGTCCAGAGCAACAGGGACAATAATGCTGCCAGGAACAGACTCATTCGACTGCATAACAATTGACGTCTCATGTTTTCCTCCCCGAATAGAACTTGGCTTTCATTTCTTCCTCGCTGCCCCGAAGCGGGCAGCGAATCTAAGTCACGACCGAAACATATGCAAATTATGGGCCTTAAGCTTATCCGCCTTGGTTAGGATTTGCCAACAAAAAAGGCCACCATCCTGGAAGGAGGCGGCCCTGATCTTTTGTTTTCGAAAAATTGGCGGCTCAGTCGTTGCGCATCATGCGCATTTTCTTGCGCAGGCGGCGTTGGGCTTCCTTCTCTTTGCGCTTGCGCTTGACACTCGGCTTCTCGTAGTACTTGCGCTGCTTCATTTCGCGGAACAGGCCTTCCTGCTGCAACTTGCGCTTGAGCACCCGGATGGCTTTCTCTACATTGTTGTCGAGAACCTGGATTTCCAAAAACTTCACCCCGCTTTCTTTTGAGACTGTCCTTTCACGGGGAAAGGAGCACGTATATATAACCAATCGGCCTGCACAATGCAAGTAAAATCACGTCCGACCCGGGGTCTGGCCGTCGCTGCAATACAGACCGACCGATAAGCCGCCGTTGCGCAGGTCGGCAATTTTGTGCAGAGAAAGTCCGGTCGCCCGCGCCAGGTTCGGGTCGGGACAAACCAGGGCTGTACGCCAATCCGGATAGTTCGCGGTGATCTGTCGGCCGATTTCTTGGTAAAAACCCGGCAATGACCCTTTGACGCGCAGCCGCTTGCCGTAAGGGGGATTGCAGATCAATAAACCCGGTCCGCGCACGGGCCTCTGCTCGCCCAACTCCTGCTGCACAAAGCTTATCGGGCCTTCCACGTTCAGTCTGGCCAGGTTTTCCCGGGCCGCAGCAACAGCGGTTTCCTGCATGTCGAATCCTGTCAATGCGTTCCGCAAAGGGCGCTGCTGCTCTGCCGCCTCGCGGCACAGGCGCCGCCAGAGGCCGTCCCGATATCCCGGCCAGGTCTCGAAGGCAAAGCGCCGCTGCAGCCCCGGCGGCCGGCCTGCTGCAAGCAGGGCGGCTTCCAGAACAAAGGTTCCGGTCCCGCACATGGGATCGACCAGCGGAACTGAACCGTCCCAGCCCAGCCGCATGAGAATGCCGGCGGCCAGCGTCTCTCGCAGCGGGGCACGGGTCGTGGCCCGGCGATAGCCTCGGCGGTGCAGCAAATCACCGGAACTGTCCATCGACAGGATGACCTGGTCATCGACCAGATGTGCGAAAACTTGCTGGACTGCGCCATCCCCCGGCAAGGGACCGCGCCCCAGCGCCTTGTCAGCCGCTTCCTGCAGAGTTGCGGCAATGCGATTGCTGTGCATCAACCTGGAACGCCGGCAGCTGACCCGAAATTTGAGTGCCGTATCGCTTTTCAGAAACCGCCCCCAGGGCAAACGCACGGCATTTCGGTACAGGTCAGGGAAAGAGCGGCAGCGGAAGGCGGCAAAACGGATGAGAACACGACTGGCGCTGCGCAGATGGAGGTTGCTCAGATAAATCTGCTCCAGCCGGCCACTGCAAGCCACGCCACCGATTTCGCGCCGGATCTGCGCCAGGCCATGTTCGGCCAATTCTGCGGCACAGACCCCTTCGAGGCCGGGAGCAACCACGGCATACAGATTTTCCATGGAACGGTGATCCATGCGCGCCACTTTCAGTAAAAATCAGATGGTCTCCAACCGATCCGGCAGTCTCACCCTGCGCCCCTCGGGCAGGTCGGCGTCAAGCAACCCGAATTCCCGCCGGAGATCGGCAAGGAATTCTTTTCTCGGCACATTCTGAGCCCCCATCCGCAACAGGTGATCGTTGGACAACTGACAGTCGATACAAAGAAAATCCTGTCCAGCCAGCCATCGAGCCACGGCTGCCAGGGCGATTTTCGAAGCATCAGTTTCCCGGTGAAACATCGATTCCCCAAAGAAGAAAGGCCGGAGGGCTATGCCGTACAAACCTCCGATCAGCCGGTTTTCCTGCCAGACTTCCACCGAATGGGCATAGCCCAGACGGTGGAGTTTGAGGTAGGCGGCCTGCATGTCCGGAACCAGCCAGGTTGCTTCTCCCTTTTCCAGGCGGGTTTCGGCACAGGAACGGATCACGTCCTCGAAAGCTGAATTGGTCGTGACCCTGAACCGCTGCTTTCTCCAGGTGCGCGCCAGGCGGCGGGAGACATAGACATCGGCGGGGAGCAGGATGCAGCGGGGATCCGGGGACCACCAGAGGATCGGGTCGCCCGGACTGTACCAGGGGAAGATCCCCAGGCGATAAGCCAGCAGAATCCGCTCCGCCGACAAATCCCCGCCGACCGCCAGCAAACCGTAGCGGTCGGCCGATTGCGGGTCCGGGAAAACCAGCTGCTGGCTGAGCCTGAAAATAGGCATAAATTCGGGAGGCGGGCGCCGTAAATCCGGCAAAGCAGGAGAGTCGGGAAGCAGGGTTCTGCGGCAAGCCGCCGGAGGACAGAGCAGCGGACCGAAAACACTGACCTTCCTGTCCTGAATATCAGGCGTAGCGGAAATTCAATTGGCCGCCGCGGAGGCCAACCTTGACCTCTCCGCCTTTCACCAAAGGGCCGAACAAGATGTCATCGGCCAGAACATCGCCGATTTCGGTCTCAATCAAACGACCGAGCGGACGAGCCCCGAAAACGGGGTCATAACCCCGTCGAGCCAGGTCCTGCCGCGCTGCCTTGGACAGCTTGAGAGTGACGTTTCTTTCCGCCAGCGAAGTCTGCAGTTGGCGGATGAATTTATCGACGACCCGGACCATGACCGATTCGTCCAGCGCCCGGAAATGGATAACGGCATCCAGACGGTTGCGAAATTCGGGCGAAAAGGTTTTTTCAACGGCCTGTCCCGCTCCGGAGGGCATCCGGGTCCCGAAACCGATCGGCACGCTGCTCATTTCCCGCGCACCCACATTGCTGGTCATGATCAGAACGACGTTGCGGAAATCGGCCTGCCGGCCATTGTTGTCGGTGAGGCTGCCGTGGTCCATGACCTGAAGGAGAATATTGAAAATGTCCGGATGCGCTTTCTCGATTTCGTCGAGCAGCAGGACCGCGTAGGGGTTGCGGATCACAGCATCGGTCAGCAAGCCACCCTGATCGAAGCCGACATAGCCGGGCGGGGAGCCGATCAAACGGGAAACGGAATGCTTCTCCATGTACTCGCTCATATCGAAACGCAGGAATTCGACGCCCATCTGCAACGCAAGCTGCTTAGCCACTTCGGTTTTGCCGACCCCGGTCGGCCCGGTAAACAGGAAGGAACCGGTCGGCTTTTCCGGCTGCCCCAGTCCGGCCCTGGCCCGGCGAATCGCCCGGCACAGATGATCGATGGGTTCATCCTGGCCGAACACCTGACGCTTGATCGCCTGGTCGAGACCTCTGAGCTTACGGCGCTCGGCGCCCGCCATTTTCTGAACAGGAACCCTGGCGATACCGGCGACCACAGCTTCGATATCGGCGACGCCGATGCTCTTGCGCTGCTGCGGGAACAGCCGGCGGTAGGCCCCGGCTTCGTCGATGACATCGATGGCCTTGTCAGGCAGGCGCCGGAATGTAAGGTGGCGCTCGGAAAGCCGTGCTGCCGCTTCCAGCGCGGCACTGGTATAGGTCACACCATGGTGGTCTTCGTAATAGGACTTCAGACCTTTCAGTATCTCCACCGTCTCCTCGACGCTCGGCTCGAGGATGTCGATTTTCTGGAAACGCCTGGACAGGGCCCGGTCCTTTTCGAACAGGTTCTTGTATTCCTCATAAGTGGTGGAGCCGATGCAGCGAATCGCACCGGTGGCCAGGACCGGTTTGAGGATATTGGCCGCATCCAGGGATCCGCCGCTGGTTGCTCCGGCGCCGACGATGGTATGAATTTCGTCAATCACCAGGATCGCCCTGGGGCGCTTTTCCAGAGCCCGGATCACCGCTTTGAGACGTTCCTCGAAATCTCCGCGGTATTTGGTGCCCGCCAGCAGGGCGCCCATGTCGAGAGCAAACAGTTCGGCATCCAGGAGCAGTTCGGGAATACTCCTTTCGTGAATGCGCATGGCCAAGCCTTCGGCGACGGCCGTTTTGCCGACTCCGGGTTCTCCCACCAGAATCGGATTGTTCTTCCGCCGCCGGCAGAGCACCTGAATGGTTCGCTCAAGTTCCGGCATCCGCCCGACCAGGGGATCGATTCGACCCTGGGCGGCCCGGTCGAGGAGGTTAACGGCATAGCTCTGCAGAGGGTCAATCCGCTTGACCGTTTTTTTCCCGGGCGCCTGCTCGCGCTGTTCCGGGGGAGGTCCCTTGGTCTGTTCGCTACCCTGCTGGGGCGTCCTGGTCATGCCGTGGGAGATGTAACTCAAAACATCGAATCGGGAGACGCCCTCTTCGCGCAGCAGAAATGCCGCATGACTGTTCTCCTGTTCCAGAATGGCGGCCAGCAGGTCGCCGAGGCCGATTTCATCCTTGCCTGACGACTGCATATGCGAAACGGTCCTTTGCAGAACCTGTTGCAGCCCGATAGTCTGTTCGGGAATGAAATCGTCTTCAACGTCGATCGCTTCCAGATGCTGGTCGAAAAAGCTTTCCAGTTCCCGCCGCAGCCTGTCCACTTCGCCGCCGCAGGCAAGCACCACATCCCGGCCCGGATCTTCGAACAGCAGGGCGTACAGGACGTGCTCGGTCGTCAGGAATTCATGATGTCGACGCTGAGCTTCCCGGACAGCGAGGGAAAATGCAATCTGGACATCCTGGTTGAACATATTCTCTCCTAGACCTGATCGAGGCTGCAGCGTAGCGGGTAACCATTGGCGCGGGCCTCGGTATGGACCCTGGCGGTTTTGGTTTCCGCGACTTCAAAAGGGTAAATACCGCATACGCCGATCCCCTTGAAATGGATATGCAGCATAATGCGGTTGGCCTCGGTCGGCGCCTTGTGAAAAACCTTCGAGAGCATTTCGACGACGAAGTCCATGCTCGTATAATCATCGTTGTGCATCAGCACCTTGAACATCGGCGGCTGCCGGGTCAGAGAGCGCGTCTCTTGCCTGGACTGTGTCTGGTTTCCGGTTGCATCGTTTGCCACGAAATCACCTTCGGAAGCCAAGGAAATGCTCGTGGCATTATCCTAGCACAATCAAACCACACGTGTCATCGGGATGGCAAAAGCGGGCTGCTTCTTAATGTCTGGCGACCTGCTTCCCGGCCAGAAAATCTCCGGTCGCACCGGGCACGGTCAGCAGACGATTGACAGCGGTCGCCAATCTCCAGCTGCGATTGTCAAGGCCGAGCTGCTCAAGGCCCGCGGCAAACCCAAGGTAGGCCGCTTCCGTCAGAGCTTTCTGGAACAAATTCATAGGAATGGTCCGCGCCTCCGCAAAAGGCGCCGCTGCCAGGGCATCCCGGCAGAGCGCTGCATCGAGCGAAGTCACGGAGCGGCACAGCAGCGGGCGGGCAGGATGGACCAGACACCACCCGCGTCCATCCAGGAAAGCACAGGGCTCATGAATGTCGGCACGCTCGTCATCAGTCAACCAGCGGGTTCGGACGTCAACCTCTTCGACTCGCGCCTGGATCGCCAGCAGGTTTTCATATTCCAGACGATTGCAAAGGAAACGACTGATGGTGATGGCCTCGGGAAACAACACGGACACATTGAGGATGCAGCATGCACTGCAGCCGGCCCGGCAAGCCACACGGTCGAGCCCGGCATAGGCCCCGAATCGACACAGGTCCTTTTCGACCGCGGCAACCAGAAGGTGGGTCCCTCCGGCAACGGCAAGCGGCGTCCGTGCCCCCTCCAGCAGGGTCGCGGCGGCGGCGCGGAAACTTCGGGCATACATCCTGAAGTCGAAATCTTCGTTCATCAGGCATCCCGTGGTTTCAGGTCATTTGGCGATTGCGGTCAGAAGTCTTTACTATACATCGGTCCCGGCGGATTGCCAAATCTTGTAGAGCGGACAACGGATCAGGATGACAGACCGCATGGAATATATTATCCTGACCACCAACTTCTGTTCAGGAAAGACGGCTGTTGTGAACACGACCCAGGAAACCCATTCTCTGATGATCGGCTACTTGCTCTGGCTGTTCGGCTTTACCGGCTCCCACCGGTTTTACTACGGTCGCCCCATCAGTGGTACACTCTACTTTTTCACCTTCGGCCTGCTGCTGATCGGCTGGCTGATCGATCTTTTTCTGATACCCGGCATGGACCGTACAGCCGACCTGCGGTTTGAGCCGGGACCTTTTAATTATGACGTCGCCTGGATCCTGCTGACTTTTCTCGGCCTGTTCGGGATTCATCGCATGTATCTCGGCAAATGGATTTCCGGAATCGTCTACCTGCTGACTGGCGCCCTGCTCGGAATCGGCTACATTTATGACTACTGGACCCTGAACGAGCAGCTCAGCCTCGTCAATCGACAACCCGCACACTGACCGGAGGCCAGCATGTTGACCCACCTCGTTTTCTTCAAATTCAATCCAGGCACCAGCGAAACCGATATCAAGCACGCGGAGCAGGCTCTGAAAAAGCTGCCGTCGGTCATCGATGAAATCAGGGAATTCCGGGTCGGTCGAGACATTATACAATCGGACCGGTCCTACGATCTGGCCCTGGTTTCGGCCTTCGAGGATCTGCCTGCCATGCAGCGTTATCAGGTTCACCCGGAGCATCAGAAAGTCGTCGACTTTGTCAAAACCCTGACCAGCAGCATTGTTGCTGTTGATTTCCTGGAGTGATTTCCGCATGCCGGAGACGACCGAGGGGATCATCCGGTTTCAGCTTGATTTCATCCCCGGGCCAGCGCCGCAGACCGAAACCCTGACCGCACTGAATGCCTGGCGGAGCATCTTCCGCAGGCTCGGCCTGCTGGGCCAGGACCCGAAGCGTTACGGCGGGTTCGGCTTCGGCAACCTCAGCCGACGCGTTTGTCCGCCGGTCGACAGCGAATGCGCCTTTGTCATCAGCGGCACCCAGACCGGGGCCCTGCCCCGCCTGGACAGCGAGCACTACGTCAAGGTGCTGCGCTGCGTTCCAGTCGAGAACAGGATCGTGGCCAGGGGTCCCATCCATCCTTCTTCGGAGTCTCTCACCCATGGTCTGCTCTATCGGATCGATCCCGCCATCGCCTGGGTCATGCACCTTCACAGCCCCGAAATTTTCCGCAATGGCGAAATCCTGCGACTGCCCGCCACGAGACCCGATGCTTTGTGCGGCACGCCGGAGATGGCAGAAGAGGTGGCTCGCCTCCATCAGCAAAATCCTGCAGCCGACCCGGGTTTGATCCTCATGGGCGGGCACCCGGACGGCCTGCTGGCTTACGGATCGGACGTTCATAAGACCGGCGCCCTGGTCATGGAAATTCTGGGCCGCGCCAGAATGGCCGATGCTCCATAAAACCGCGTTGTCTTTTTTTACTTGATTTACAGCAGCAGCTCTGGCACTATTCACATCCTCACATTAAACCTCTCCAAGACGACCATCTGCAACGGAGTACGCCATGAATCTGCAAATTCAACTCGTTTGTCCCGAGTGCAGCGAATCCCAGTCGGTGGATTTCCATGAGTTTTCTCCAGGTCGCCGCCAAACCTGTCGTTATTGCCAGGCAACTTTGCGCCTGACCACCGACAGTCTCGACCTGTTCGCCAGGGACGTTCGCTACTACTGCGGCACTTGAACTGACGCACCGGAGGGAACCCTCCCCGCCGGTTTCCGGAAAACTCCCTCCCGCCAGCGGGATTTTCTCTCCCCGGCTTCCCTGTTGCGGCCTGCCGATCTGGCTGATATGGTGTGATGGCCTCGAAACATTGCCTGGGGAGAGACCTTCATGCGCGACCATTTGCTGATCCCGGGAATTTTTCTGCTCGCCTTTATCCTCGGTTGGCTGCCAACCTATCTGGTCTTGAAACGACGCGCTGAAGAAGCCCGGCAAAACGGCCGCCAGGAAAGGGCGACCGATCTTGCCGTGCTGCAGGAAAGACTCGCCGGCGCCGAAACTCGTCACCACCAGTACGACGCGGCCATGGAGGCACTGAAGACCCGCAACGATATACTGCGTGAGGAGCGTTCCGCCCTGGAACAGGAAACTGTGCGACTCAAGACTCAGTTGCAGGCCGAGATCAGGCGCTCCGAAGAAAAACTGAACCTCCTCAATGCGTCCCGGGAAGAATTTCAGGCCCAGTTCACCAATCTCGCCAACCGCATCTTCGAAGAGAAAACCAGGTCTTTTTCCGACCAGAGCAAAGCCAACCTGGATTCCGTCCTGACCCCTTTCAAAGAAAAAATCGGCGAGTTCGAAAAAAAGATCAGCGAAGTTTACACCACCGAAGGGAAAGAGCGGCACTCTCTGATCAGGGAGGTCCAAAAGCTTCAGGAACTGAACCAGAAAATCAGCGAAGATGCCGATAATCTGACCAGGGCCCTGAAGGGCGACAGCAAAACCCAGGGCGCCTGGGGAGAAATCATCCTGGAGAGAATCCTCGAGCAATCGGGTCTACGCAAAGGGATTGAATATGACAGCCAGGGCGGTTTTCGAGACAGTGAAGGCAAGCTGCTGAAACCGGATGTCGTTGTCCACCTGCCGGAAGGCAAGGACATCATCATTGATTCCAAGGTCTCTTTGACCGCCTATGAAAAATACTGGCGGGCCGAAACCGAAGAACAGCGTCGCCGCGCCATCAGGGAGCACCTGCTATCGGTCAACAATCATCTCAAGGGCCTGGCAAGCAAAAAGTACGATGACCTGCAAGGCGTCACCAGCCTGGATTTCGTTTTGATGTTCATCCCGGTGGAAGGGGCCTTCATGCTGACCATCGAGCAGGACCACGAGCTGTTCAGAAAGGCTTTCGACCAGAACATCATGATTGTCAGCCCGTCAACCCTGCTCGTCACCCTGAGGACCATACAAAACATCTGGCGCTACGAATATCAGAGTAAAAACGCCCTGGAAATCGCCGAAAAAGCAGGCAGCCTTTACGACAAGTTTGTCGGTTTCATCACCGACCTGGAAAAAATCGGCGATCAGATTGGTAGCCTCCAAAAAACCTACGACGGCGCTCACAACAAACTGGCCAGCGGTCGGGGAAGCCTGGTTTCCCGGGCAGAAGGTCTGGTTCAATTGGGAGTGAAAACCCGTAAACGCCTGCCAAAATCCGCGGCTGGCGACCTGCCCGAAAAATCCTCCCGGCTCGATGGCGAGCACTCTGAATGAAGAATGATTGCGGCGGATGCAGGCAAGAGCCGTCAAGCCTCAGGAGAGCGGAGTCTGCCTGGTACTGACGGCTTGAAAAAAATCGCGGTTGCGGTGCCGGGTCGCCGGCGATTTCATGAGCGCCGTATAGATTCGGGTCGCTCTCAGGTCCAGTTTCAACATCGCTTCAGCCAACCTGGCCCGCTCTGAATTGACGGTGTAGTATTTACGGAGCATGGCCGGGCCTTTCGCCGGGTCCCTGATAATGGGCAGCGTCCGCCGGGTGCGGGCCTTCGCCAGGCACTTTCTGCCGGTGTCGCTCATACCAAGCAACCGCAGGTAAAGTGGCCCGGCTGCGACCAGAGCATTCATTTCCTCTTGGTTCGCCTGCAGCAGGACATAGATTAGAATGCGCTGGATTCGGGTCAGCGTCCACTGTCTTGATTTTGCTGCCACGGCCAGTTCCGTAAAATTCCCCGCCTGAAGAGCCGCCTCCGCAAGGCGATTTTCCAACCCATGCTCCACCTGGTAAACACCGCGCAGGGTTCCGGGTTCCCGCAGGAGCAGGACCAGAAGTGCCGTGAGCAGTTTTGCCTGGTCGATGGTCTGTCCCTGCTGCAAGGCTTCACGCAAAATCATCCGGCTGCCTTCCGGCAGGAAGGTCTCAATGGGTCTGCCTTCGGTCAGCATCTGCCGGAGACCGGTGGCGCTGGCAATCCGATCGACAGCAGCCGTGTCATGGTAGCCGGGGCCGAGCCGGGGAACGGTTGCCGGCTGGATGTCGCTGCCCGCCTCGGCAAGCGCCCGCAGATATTCAAGACCCAGGATATTGTTCGGCTGTGCAAACAACTCTGGCGGCAGGTCAGGCGCGATTTCTTCCAGCACCCTGGTCCTTGCGGTCGGATAATTGACACCCTGGCGTAAGAGCTGTGCAGTTCCCTCTTCGATTCTGCCGGCATGGCGAAAGAGAAGATCGGCACCCTTTTGCAACTGGCCGAGTGACCCGGTCTCGCTGCCGAAACAGAGGGAATCGACAATTCCCAGCCCCTGCAAGGAATGGATGGCTCCGCGCGCGAAATGCGGTGCGCTGTTGCAGGCAAACGGGAAGGGCAATTCGAACACCAGGTCCACGCCGGCGGCCAGTGCCATTTCGCTGCGCAGCCACTTATCCACCAAAGCAGGCTCTCCCCGCTGCAGAAAATGACCGCTCATGACCGCCACGCTGGCATCCGCCACGGTCGTTCGCAGGCTTTGCTGTAAATGGTGCAGATGGCCGTTGTGGAAGGGATTGTATTCGGTGACCAGTCCGACGACTTTCATTGTCAACCAGGAGCGCCCGGAAAAAGCGGCAGGGCGGCGGACAGACAAGGTCGCGCCCGCTTGCCGCCAAGCAGCGCCCAGCAGGAAAGCCGGAGGCTCCGTCTCAACCCTGGAAGCAGTTCGGGCATTTTTCGTAGTCGATGCTCAAATCGTGTTCGAGGAAAGCAATAGCATCGTTCAAATTGCCCAGGGTTCCACCGAAACCGGCCTGGAAGCGCTCCGCCATTTCACGGCTTTCAAAAGTCAGCATGGAAGGGTGACAGCAGGGGATGGCGACACTGCCCATCAGAAAGTTGGAATTCTGGGCCGAATGCTGCCGGCCGGTCAGGTAATCTGCGGTCATTGCCATGACCACCTTGTCCCGGTGCAGGATATGTGCAGAGACCCCGCAATGGGCACAGCAGGCCTGCTTCTGTTCACCATTATCCAAAGCCAGGCTGTAGATCAGATGCTGGGTTGCCGGACGGAAACAGACCAGGCATTTCCCTTGTCCGGTTTCGGCACTTTCAGGGGCTGCCGGTTTTGCGGCTCCCCCGGAGCTGGGATTCGCCAAAGCCCCGCCGTGAATCCGGCGCAGGGCCCGGCGATTCTCCAGCAGGCTCAGATCGCGATGGACGGTCATCTTGGTGATCTTGAAGTGCTCCGCGATTTCCCGGGTGGATAAACTGCCTTCCCGATCGAGCCATTTGAGCAGTTCTTTTCGACGTTCTGAAGCATTCATGGCATCCTCTTCGTTGCCAAGTAAACATAAATCAAGCTACCGTTTACCATAAAATCAACATTGCTGAAACAATCTCATACTTGGTAGTATATCACTCCGAGGGCCGCTGTGACGAATTTCGTCCTCCTGGCGAGTCGGCATGCAAACCAGCATCGATCCCCGTGAAGGCCATTTTCTTCGACCGATTTTGTTTACAGGTGCAGGACCAAGGCTTTATCAAGCCGGACTTCGCGAGGTGTGACGGTGGTCCGGTAGGCCAGCACCTCAACCCCCCGCCCGGCCGCCCAGCGCAGCAAATGCCCGTATTCCCGATCGATGTCATCGGCCGGCGCAAAGGCCTCTGCCGCGTGGCGTTGGACCACGAAAAAAATCACGGCCCGCCGCCCCGGCCTGACGGCGCCCGCCAGTTCGCGAAGATGCTTCTGCCCGCGTACAGTCACCGCGTCCGGAAAACAGGCCACCTTCGGCTCGCAGCAGAGCGTCACGTTCTTGACCTCGACCAGCACCTGTTCATGACCTTTTTCCAGAGAGAAGTCAAGACGGCTCTGGCCGAAACGGTATTCCGGTATTATCTGGTAGCCGGCGAGCCCTTCGATCAACCCTTGACGCAAACCTTCCTCGACCACGCGGTTGGCCCGATGGGTGTTGATGTCCGTCCACCCGCCGTTGACCCGGACCAGTTCCCAACTCCAGGCCAGCTTGCGCCTGGGGTTGTCACTGGCCGACAGCAGGACCTCATGACCGGGCACTGCGCACTGGCGCATGCTGCCGGTGTTCGGCGTGTGGGCAGTCACCACTTGGCCGTCGTCCAGTTCGACATCAGCCAGGAAGCGCTTGTAGCGCCGGAGCAGGCGGCCTGGCATCAAGGGTGATGGCAGCTGCATGGATTGCTTTCTTTCGGGGTCATCCACGTGCCCCGAATCCCACCTCAAAGGGCGGGAAGCCGGTATTGAGCATGACATCGGGCTTGACGATCGGAGCAGAATCCCGCAGCATCAGGTCTCCGCGAGGAAGACAACATGCCGCAGGCCGCCACGCCCGGGGCGCTGTCTGCTGACCTTGAAACCGGCCTTTACCAGACGCCGGGCAAAGCCCTCATCGTAATTCTCGCCCCAGATCGCGAAGACGCCCGCCGGCTTCAGTGCGGCACGCACCCTGGCAATGGCCCGACTGCCGTAGAGCGGGTCGCGAACCGGATCGGTTCGGAAGTGGGGACCCTTGTAGAGGTCGAAAAGGATCGCATCAAACCGCTCCGCCGGCTCGGCCTGAGCGGCCAGGGCGACCCGCTCTGCGATATCGATAATGTCGGTGGTCACGCGTGGATCATTGACCGCACCTTCCGTCAGAACCGCCAGGGGACCGCGACACCAGGAGAGGACCGCCGGGTTGAGTTCTGCCACCGCCACCTGTGCCGTCTCCGGCAGGCTGTCCAGGGCAGCCCGGAGCGTGTACCCCATACCCAGCCCGCCGATCAGAACGCGAGGCGCAGGATGGCTTTTCAAGCGCTTGCAGCCCAGCTGCCCCAGCACGACCTCGGAACGGTTCGCCAGGCTGTTCATCAGCACCAGGCCGTCGAGCGTGATCAGGAAATCGCGGGTATCCCGCTGCCGCAGTTCCAGTTCGCCTTCAGCCGTCGTTATGCTTGCCAGGGTTTTCCAGGGTTTGGCCATGCTTTGATCTTTCAAGGCCCCAGAGGGGCATTCATGGAAGGATTCGTTTATCAGCTTATCCTGATCGTCATCCCTTTGCATTGGACAATCGCGGCCGCCTCCCCCTTTTTACTCTTGGCCGCAGCTCACCACGATTGACATGAACTCGGTAAAGAACGTAAAGTTTAACATAATATAATAGAGGCAGGACGTTTGCCGTTTGCTACCGATGACTGATCGGCGGGCATTTGCGCTCTACGAGCCGCAACAGTAGCTTTCTCGGCTCGAAACAGACAGGGATTTTACACTCATTTCAGGAGGTTACAAGGGATGAAAAGAAAACTCTTAATGCTATCGTTGATGCTCTTCGCACTGCCCGGCTTTGCCCAGGCGAAAACCATGAAACTGGCGATGGATGCCGACCCGGTTTCGCTTGACCCTCACATGCAGCTGTCTGGCGGCATGTTGCAGTATTCGCATATGGTCTTTGATCCGCTGGTGCGGTGGACCAAGGAGACCACCATCGAAGGGCGACTGGCGAATAAGTGGGAGCGACTCGACCCGAAAACGGTCCGTTTTTACCTGAAAAAAGGCGTTAAATTTCACAGTGGTAACGAGCTGACTGCTGATGATGTCATCTGGACCGTCAACCGCTTGAAGCAGTCGGTCGATTTCAAAGGCATCTTCGAGCAGTTTGAGACCCCGGTCAAAGTCGACAAGTATACCGTTGACATCGTCACCAAGGTTCCCTATCCGCTGCTGCTGAACACCGCGACCTATATTTTCCCGATGGACAGCCAGTTCTACTCCGGAACCGATGAAAAGGGGATGGACAAGGGCATCATTAACAAAACGGGCTACTCGTTCGCCAACGACAATGCCTCCGGAACCGGCAAATATCGCGTCACCGAACGCCAGCAGGGCGTCAAAGTGGTGTTCGAGGAGTTCAAAAACTATTGGGACAAGGCCTCCCCCGGCAATGTCGACCAGATCATCCTGACGCCGATCAAGAACGACGCGACCCGCGTCGCCGCACTCCTTTCCGGTGATGTCGACTTCATCATGCCGGTGCCGCCGCAGGATATGGACCGCATCGAGAAAGCCGACAATGTCAAGCTGGTAACCATGAGCGGCACCCGGATCATCACTCTGCAACTCAATCAGAAGCGGGTTGAAGCCTTCCAGAACCCGAAAGTACGACAGGCGATCGTCTATGCCATCAACAACGCCGGCATTGCCGAGAAACTGATGAAAGGGCGTGCCACCGTCGCCGCCCAGAACAGTCCCGAAGGGTACAAGGGCCACAACCCGGAACTGACGCCGCGCTACGATCTGCAGAAGGCCAAGCAACTGATGAAGGAAGCCGGCTACGAAGATGGTTTTGAAGTCAGCATGATCGCCCCCAACAACCGCTACGTCAACGACGAGAAGATCGCGGAAGCCGCCGCTTCGATGCTCGGCAAAATCGGCATCAAAGTCAACCTGAAGACCATGCCGAAGGCTCAGTACTGGGATCAGTTCGATTTGCAGGTCGCCGATATCCAGATGATCGGCTGGCATTCCGACACCGAGGACACCGGCAACTTCTTCGAGTTTCTGCTGATGTGTCCGAATAAGGAAACCGGTTATGGCCAGTACAACTCAGGCAACTATTGTAACCAGGAGGTTGATCGTCTGACTCTGGCGGTGCAGTCGGAAACCGACCAGGCCAAGCGAACCGAGATGCTGCAGCAGATGGAAAAGATCGCCTACGACGAAGCCGCCTTCGTGCCGCTGCACTGGCAGGATCTGTCCTGGGCCGGCAAGCAGAACCTGCGGATCGCTCCGATCGTCAACGTGATGAATTTCCCCTATTTCGGGGATCTGGTCATCGAATAAAGCAAGAATAGTCCGGTTCCACCATCCAGGGGGGAGTGCGATATTGAGTGCTCCCCCCTGAGCTTTGCAGGAAACTTGGAGAGACAGATGATTGCTTTCATGATTCGCCGTCTGACCCAGGCGCTGATTGTCATCTTTATCATCAGCATCATCGGCTTTGCCATCAAGCAGAGCGTCGGGGACCCGCTGCGCGAACTGCTCGGGATCTCGGTTTCAGAGGAACAGCGGGACGAGTTCCGGGAGCAGCTCGGCCTCAACGACCCCTGGTATGTGCAGTATGGCCGTTTCCTCGGTGACGCGGTGCAGGGCGACCTGGGCACCTCGCTGTTCTACAAACGCCCGGCCACCGAAGTCATTCTGGAAAAGGCCCCGGCAACTCTCGAACTGGTACTGGTCAGCAGTTTGATCATCATCTTTCTCTCGGTGCCGTTGGGGATATTCTCGGCCATCTATCCGAACCATCTTTTCTCGCGCCTGCTGATGGGCGGCAGCATCGTCGGGGTGTCGATTCCGGTCTTCCTGACCGCCATCATGCTGATCTATGTTTTCTCCATCAAGCTCGGCTGGTTGCCTTCCTTCGGGCGCGGCGAACTGGTCATGATCGGTGGCTGGGCGACCGGGCTGCTGACCGTCGATGGTTGGCTGCATATTTTGATGCCAAGCGTCGCACTCAGCTCAATCATGTTGCCGCTGTTCATCCGCTTGATACGGTCAGAGATGATGGAAATTCTCGAGTCGGAGTATATCAAGTACGCCTGGGCCAAGGGGCTGTCCCAAAAGCGGGTCTGGTTTGTGCACGCTTTCAAGAACACCCTGCTGCCGGTTATTACCGTCGGCGGCGTGCAACTGGGAGTGACCATCGCCTTCACTATTCTGACCGAGACGGTCTTTCAGTGGCAGGGGCTGGGTTTTATGTTCATGGAGGCAGTTGAACGCTCCGACGCGCCCCTGCTGGTCGCCTACCTGATGTTCGTCGGCATCGTCATGGTCGGCGTCAACACCATCGTCGATTTGATTTACGGCCTCGTCAACCCGACCATCCGCATCGCAGGGGTCAAATAATGCTGGTGCCGCAAAAATCTTCCCGCTACAGCGTTACGGCAACTTTTAAGGGTCCCGGCAGGCCCTTGGATACCTTTGCCCCGGAAAACTCACCGAGCTTGGTCAGCCTTGATTTCTGCTTCGCCGGTCTCTTTAAGTGTGGCTGCCATGAATAGACTTGAAAAATTCCAAGACAGCTATCTCTGGTATGCCTTCAAGCGGGACAAAATCGCCATCGCCAGCCTGGTCGTCCTGCTGTTACTGGTCATTGCCGCAACCTTTGCGCCGCTGATCGCGCCCTACAATCCTTATGACCCGGAGATGATCGACATCATGAACTCCGAGATCCCGCCGGTCTGGGAGGCTGAAGGAGATCAGGCGTTCCTGCTCGGTACCGATTCGCAGGGGCGCGACATGCTCTCGACAATGATCTACGGCATGCGCATCTCGATCATCATCGGCCTCGGCGCGGTCGCCCTGCAGGCGGTGCTCGGGGTGGTGATCGGGTTGTTCGCCGGTTATCATGGCGGCCGTCTGGATGCCTTTTTCATGCGTGCCGCCGACGTGCAACTCTCCTTCTCCTACCTGATGGTGGCAATCTTCATGAGCGCCATCCTGCAGGCGGTGGTCGGTGTTTCCCGGTTCGGCGAGATTGCCATCCCCTTCCTGATTCTGGTGATCGGCCTGTCGCAGTGGCCGCAGTACGCGCGGACGGTGCGGGCCTCGGTGCTGGCTGAACGCAAAAAAGAATATGTCGAAGCGGCGCGGGTCGCCGGCTTTACCTCAAAGCGGATCATTCTCAGCCAGATCTTCCCCAACACCCTGTCGCCGATCCTGGTGCTTTCGACGATCCAGGTCGCCAACGCGGTGATGAGCGAGGCGGCGCTTTCCTTTCTCGGCCTGGGGATGCCGATCGACCGGCCATCGCTCGGTTCGCTGATCAACTCCGGTTTCGAGTTTATTTTCAGCGGTGCCTGGTGGATCACCGCCCTGCCCGGTCTGTTGCTGGTTATCCTGGTGCTTTCGATCAATATGCTTGGGGACTTCCTGCGCGATGTCTTCAATCCGAAACTTTATAAAGGATAGGTGCAAAGTTTCAGGTTCAAGGTTCAAGGATTTCCTTGTTCCTTGAACCTAAAACCTTGAACCTAATGGGGTTCAATGGAAAAACTTCTCGAAGTTAAAGATCTGGTCATCAAGTTCGCACTGCGCAGCGGCGAGGTCACCGCCACCAACGGAGTCAGCTTCAGCCTGGAAAAAGGTGAACGGCTCGGCCTGGTCGGCGAGTCGGGGGCCGGTAAATCGGTGACGGGTTTCTCGATCATCAACCTGATCAGCAAACCGGGTTATATCGCCGCGGGGCAGGTGGATTTTCTTGGCGTGGACCTGGCAAAAATCAGCAACGAAGAGATGCGCCGGATACGCGGCAACCGGATCAGCATGATTTTTCAGGATCCGATGATGACCCTCAACCCGGTGTTGACCATCGGCACCCAGATGACCGAGACCCTGCATCAGCACAACCCCCGGATGGGTAGAGAAGAATCCCGCAGAGTTGCCCTCGACAAGCTGCGCAAGGTGCACATTCCCTCTCCGGAAAAACGGCTCGACCAGTACCCGCACGAATTCTCCGGCGGCATGCGCCAGCGGATCATCATCGCTATCGCCCTGCTGACCGACCCGGAGCTGATCATCGCCGACGAACCGACCACCGCCCTCGATGTGACCATCCAGGCCGAGATCATGGAACTGCTGACCGAGCTCTGTGAGACTGAGGGGATGGGGCTGATCCTGATCACCCACGACCTGGCGGTGGTCGCCCAGGTGACCCAGAATATCGCCGTCATGTACGCCGGCTGCGTGGTCGAAAAAGGACCGACGGCGCGTGTGATTGCCGAACCGCAGCACCCCTACACGCAAGGCTTGATCGCCGCCCTACCGCAGAGCCGCGGCCACGGCGAACGCCTCAACCAGATCCCGGGGATGATGCCAACCCTGAAAGACATTCCGCCCGGCTGCGCCTTTAATCCGCGCTGCCCGTACGTGATGGCGATCTGCAAGCAGCAGACCCCCCGGCTGCGCCCCGGCAATAACGGCAACCTGGCGGCCTGCCACCTCTACCCGGATGTGAAATGATATGTCTGAGAGCCTGCTATCGGTAAAAAATCTTTACAAGCACTTCGACATCTCCGGAGGCCTGCTCGACCAACTCACGTTCAGTGGCGGCAAGCTGCAGCGGCAGAAGACCCTGGTCAAGGCGGTCAATAACATCAGCTTCGAGCTGTTGCCCGGGGAAACCTTCAGCGTGGTCGGCGAATCCGGCTGCGGCAAGTCGACCCTGGGGCGCACCATCATGGGCCTCTACCCGCCCAACGGCGGTGAGATCCGCTATCGCGGCGAACGGATCGATACCCTCGATCACAAGCAGCTGCTGCCCTACCGCAAAAAAATGCAGATGGTGTTTCAAGACCCTTATGCCTCGCTCAACCCGCGC
This sequence comes from Desulfuromonadales bacterium, assembly GCA_035269105.1. Lineage (GTDB taxonomy): Bacteria > Desulfobacterota > Desulfuromonadia > Desulfuromonadales > BM103 > JAQYVZ01. The sequence goes on along the minus strand of DATFJP010000198.1, from coordinate 321 downwards.
AAAACGATCCGTCAGGCGCTGGAAGATCCGCTTCGCTATCATTACCCGCAACTGAATAATGGCGAGGTCAAAGATCGCCTAGACGAGGTCATGCTGCAGGTCGGCAGCGATCCGCAATGGATCAGCCGCCTGCCGCACGAATTCTCCGGCGGCCAGCGGCAGCGCATCTCCATCGCCCGGGCGCTGATTGTCGACCCCGAGTTTATGGTCGCCGACGAGCCGATCTCCGCTCTCGACGTGTCGATCCAGGCGCAGATTCTCAACCTGCTGATGGACCTGCAGCAACAGCGCAACCTCGCCTACCTGTTTGTCGCCCACGAC
>DATFJP010000197.1:0-5933 GCA_035269105.1 Desulfuromonadales bacterium | reverse complement strand
ACCCTGCGTTTTCTCGGCGTCAACGTGGTGATTCCCAAGAACCAGGGCTGCTGCGGCCTGCCGGCGGTCAGCGCCGGCGACGCGGCGACCGTCGAGCAGCTGGCAGAGCGCAACCGCACCGCGCTCGCCGCCCGGCCGGTGGATTGGGTGGTGACTGCCTGCGCCTCCTGCAACGCCGGCCTCGGCGAAATCTATGCCCAGCTGGAGGGGGATTTCGACGATCTGACCGGGCGGGTCAAGGATATCTTCGTGTTCCTGGTCGAGCAGGGGGTCGCCGAAAAGCTGGCCGAATTGCCCGAGCCGGAAGAGCGGCGGCGGGTCACCTACCATGACCCCTGCCACCTGCGCACTCGCGGCATCACCAGGGAGCCGCGACAGATCCTCAAGGCCCTGCCCGGCATCGACTACGTGGAGATGGAGGACGCCGGCACCTGCTGCGGCATGGGCGGTACCTACTCGGTCTACCACTACGACACCAGCAAGAAGATCGGTGCCAAGAAAGCCGGGCACATCGCCGGCAGCGGCGCCGACCTGGTGGCCACCGACTGTCCCGGCTGCATCATGCAATTGCAGGACAGCATCAACCACGCCGGCGGCAAGCAGAAGGCGGTGCATATCCTCGATCTGGTGGCACCCTGTCTGCCTTGAAGCAGGGACCGAGGAACGAGAAACGCGGAAAACCATAAAATCCAGGAAAATCATCTCACGCGGTGTTCGCAGAGTTCGCAGTTAAAGGCAAAAACCCGATTTAGGTTTAAAACCAAAAGCATTTGCTTTTACCGCGTACTCTGCGGACACGCCTCGGGGCGCCTACTTCTGGTGAGTGAGCGCAGGGAACGGGCGTGAGGATAGCCTTTGAAAATCGTATCTCACGCAGTGTTCGCAATGTTCGCAGTTAAAGGCAAAAAACCTGTTGAGGCTTAAAATACCAGGCATTGGTCTTTAAACCGCGTACTCCGCGGGCATGAGCGAACGGGCGTGAGGAAAGATTTTTTTGCGCTGGAACGCTTTTCATGTTTAGAATGTCGCTTTGCATCCCGACCAATTTTTGTCATTGTTCTCAATGGATGGAGGTTTTCATGCAGCACGACAAGTCAACCGCTCTTTTCCAGAAAGCCCAGAACGTAATTCCCGGCGGGGTCAACAGCCCGGTCCGCGCCTTCAAGTCGGTGGACCGCGATCCGCTGTTCATCAGCCATGCCAAGGGCTCGAAGATCTACGACGCCGACGGCAACGCCTACATCGATTACGTCGGTTCCTGGGGCCCCATGATTCTCGGCCACGCGCACCCCAAGGTGGTGGAAGCGATCAAGAACGCTGCCGAAACCGGCGCCTCCTTCGGCGCGCCCACCGGTCTCGAGACCGAACTGGCCGAGATGGTCTGCGGTGCCTACCCGAACATCGAGAAGGTCCGCATGGTTTCGTCCGGCACCGAGGCGACCATGAGCGCCATCCGCCTGGCACGCGGCTACACGGGGCGCGACAAGATCCTCAAGTTCGACGGCTGCTACCACGGTCATGCCGACTCGCTGCTGGTCAAGGCCGGCTCCGGGCTGGCGACCTTCGGCGTGCCGACCTCCCCCGGGGTCCCGGCTGATTTCGCCAAGCACACCCTGACGGCGACCTACAACGACCTGGAAGAAGTCAAAAAAATCGTGGCCGCCAACAAGGGTGAAGTTGCCGGTATCATTCTCGAGCCGGTGGCCGGCAACATGGGCTGCGTGCCGCCCAAGGCCGGATTTCTGGAAGGCCTGCGCGAACTCTGCACCGCCGAAGGCATCGTGCTGATCATCGACGAGGTCATGACCGGCTTCCGGGTCGCTTACGGCGGCGCCCAGGAGCGCTATCAGGTGTACGGGGATCTGGTCTGCCTCGGCAAGATCATCGGCGGCGGCCTGCCGGTCGGCGCCTTCGGCGGCAAGCGGGAAATCATGACCCATCTTTCTCCGGAGGGCGGCGTCTACCAGGCCGGCACCCTGTCCGGCAATCCGCTGGCCATGAGCGCCGGCATCGCCACCCTCAAGCTCCTTCAGGAAGAGGGCTTCTATGAGCAGATCGACGAGAAGAGCGCCTACCTGGCAAAGGGCCTGCGCCAGGCTGCCGAAGCCAGTCCACTGAGCACCTGCCTGCAGCGGGTCGGCGGCATGTTCTGCACCTATTTCACCGCCGGACCGGTCGAGAACTTCGCCGACGCGGCGCAGAGCGACACCGCGATGTTCGGCCAGTTCTTCCGCTATCTGCTGGATGAGGGGATCAACATCGCGCCCTCCCAGTTCGAAGCCGGCTTCATGAGCGTGGCCCATTCCCCCGAGGATCTCGACAAGACCATCGAAGCGGCAGGCAAAGCCTTTAAAACGCTGAAGTAAACCGGACGTCAAAATTGGCTTACAAAAAAACCGGTTCGGTCCTCCAGGGGCCGAGCCGGTTTTGTTTTTGCAAATCCCAGATAGCAGTGACCCCGCTGTCGGATTATTTCCTGACGGGATGTTCGCGGAACCCCGCAGGCAGCAGGAAGGAAAAGATGAAGAGCAGGCAGCCGCAGACCACGATCGACGGGCCGGTCGGCGTGTCCCAGAGATAGGATCCGTACAGGCCGCCGCCGACCGCGACGCAGCCGATCAGACTGGCCAGCAGGGCCATCCACTCGGGACCGGCGGCGAACCGGCGGGCGGTGGCTGCGGGAATGATCAGCAGGGCGGTGACCAGCAGCATGCCCACCACTTTCATCATCAGAGCGACGGCAAGGGCGATCAGGCCGAGAAAGAACCAGTTGACCCGGTCGACGGCGATGCCTTCAACCCGGGCCAAATCTTCATGGATGGTGATCGCCAAGAGAGGTTGCCAGATCCACAACAGGCCGAGCAGAGCCAGCAGACCACCGCCGAAGATCCAGGCCAGGTCGGCGGCGGTAATCGCCAGGATGTCGCCGAACAGATAAGCCATCAGGTCGATCCGGACGGTTTCCATAAAAGCCAGCGCCACCAGTCCCAGGGACAGGGCGCCGTGGGCCAGGATGCCCAGCAGGGTGTCGCTGGCCAGGTGCCGTTGCCGCTGGCCGAAGAACAGCAGCAGAGCCAGAACCTGGCAGATCACGACGATACCGAGCGTCAGGTTCAGGTGCAGCAGGAAGCCGACGGCGACTCCTAGCAGAGCCGAGTGGGCCAGGGTATCGCCGAAATACGCCAGGCGCCGCCAGACGACGAAAGCCCCGAAGGGCCCGGCCACCAGCGCCACGCCGAAGCCGCCCAGCATTGCCCGTAAGAGAAAATCATCCATAAGCCGGTTACCTGTGCTCCTCGCTGCAATCGTGGCGATGTTCGCTGTCATGGGTATAGACCGCCAGGTTCTGAACGCCGAGCGGGCCGAACATTTCCAGGTAGGCCGGATCGGCGGTGACCGTCTCCGGGGCGCCGCTGCAGCAGATGTGCCGGTTCAGGCAGACGACCCGGTCGGTGGCCGCCATGACCAGGTGCAGATCGTGGGACACCATCAGGATGGCACAGGCGCGCTCGTCCCGGATGCGGGCGATCAGCCGGTAGAGCTCGACCTGACCATGCACGTCGACCCCCTGCACCGGTTCGTCGAGAACCAGGAGGTCCGGCTGCCGCAGCAGGGTGCGCGCCAGCAGGACCCGCTGCATTTCCCCCCCCGACAGGCTGTGCAGGGGTGCGTCGAAAACATGTGCGGCGCCGACCTGTTCGAGAGCATCGGCAAGGCTGGCTGCCGGACCCGGCGCGGCCAGGGACAAAAAGCGCCGGACCGAAAGCGGGAAGGTGGCATCCAGCTGCAACCGCTGCGGCATGTAGCCGATGCGTACGTCCGGCTGGAGATAGCGGCGGCCGCTGGTCGGTGGCTGCAGGCCCAGGGCGACGCGCAGCAGCGTGGTTTTGCCGGCGCCGTTCGGACCGACGATGGTCAGGATTTCGCCGCGATCAACCTGCAGGCAGACCCTTTGCAGAATCTCCCGGTCACGCAGGGTAAGGCCGACATCGGTCAGCTCCAGCAGCTTTTCTCCGGTTTCTCCGGTCACGACGACGAGGCTTTCCGGCGGCAGGCCGGACAGAGGCCCAGCACTTCAACCATGTTGCGCGTGATTTCAAAATCCAGCCGGTCGGCTGTTGCCTCGACCGCAGAGGTCACCAGCGGAGTATTCAACTCGGCCAGAGCATGACAGGCTTCGCAGATCAGGAACTGGCCGTCATGACGGCTGCCGGGCTGGCAGCAGCCGATATAGGCGTTCAGGGAGATGATGCGATGGACAAGATCCATCTCCTGCAGGAAGTCGAGAGTCCGGTAAACCGTCGGCGGCGCCGCCCGCCCTTCCCGTTGCAGGATTTCCAGCACCTGGTAGGCACCGACCGGCTTATGCTGCTGCCAGACCAGACAGAAGATTTTCCTGCGCAGTTCGGTGAAGCGCCGGTTCCGCCGGCGGCAGATCTGCTCCGCAGCCTGCAATGCGCTGCTCAGGCAGGCCTGATGATCATGATCGCCGGATAAAAACGGTACGGACAACGGCTGTGACATTCTCGCCTCCGGTCGCTTGCTTTTCTGAATTGTTATATTATAACATTACAAAAAAATTGCAACCCGGAGGATCTCATGAAACACCGTCTGCCCCTTCTGTTCCTGGCTGTTCTGCTGGCCTTTTCCCGCCCCTTGGCAGCGGCAGCCGCCGAACCGCAGGTCGTCGTCAGTATCAAGCCGATTCATTCCCTGGTGGCCGGCCTGATGGCGGGCATTGCCGAACCGCACCTGTTGATTGCGGGCGGCGGGTCGCCCCACGGTTATTCGCTGCGCCCTTCGGAAGCACGCGCCCTGAATGCCGCAGACCTGGTGGTCTGGGTCGGTCCGGAACTGGAGAGTTTTCTGGAAAAAGCCCTGCAGAGCTTGAGCGGCGATGCCCGCAACCTGCAGCTTGCGGACCGTATGCCGGAAATGCTGCTGCCCGCCCGCACAGGGGGCAAATGGGAAGAGCATGCCGAGGCCCACGGCGAAGAAGCGGGCCATCACGGGCATGAGTTCGATCCTCACCTCTGGCTGGGGATTCCCCAGGCCAAGCGGGTCGTGGAACTGGCGGAGGCCGCCCTGATTGCCGTTGACCCCGCCCACGCCGCCGCTTATCGGAGCAACGCCGCTCTGCTGCAAAAACGCCTGGCCGAACTGCAGGCGGAGCTCGAACAACGACTTGCGTCGGTCAAAGAGATTCCCTATATTGTCTTCCACGATGCCTTCCAGTATTTCGAGAACACCTTTCAGCTCAATGCGGTGGCTGCCATCACCCTCGATCCCGAACGCAAGCCGGGCATCCGCCGCATCCTGGAGATTCGCGAACAGATCAGACGGCTCGATGCCCGCTGCGTATTCAGCGAGCCGCAATTCGAACCGCGTCTGATCAGAACCGTGGTCGAGAACACGGGAGCTGCCACTGGCACCCTGGACCCTGTCGGTGCCGAGATGGCAGCCGGACCGGATGCTTATTTCACTCTTATGCGCAACCTGGCGACGAATCTGGTCACCGGACTGAGCCAGCAGGACTGAATGGAGAGGTCCCAAGGATGCAGCATGTTTTTTTCCAACATGATCAAGGTTCTTTCGCCCTGGTGGCCGACCAGGACCGTCTAGTCGGTATCCTCTGGCGGAGCAGCCGGGGGGAGGTCGCCAGAGACCTGAAAGCCCGCTTTCCGGCATCACGGCAGCAGGCTTCGCAATTTCTGAACCATGCCTGGACCCGGCTGGCAGCTTTCCTGGCTGGTGAAAGCCGGCAGCTGGACCTGCCCCATGAGCTGCGGGGGGTGACGCCTTTCCAGCGCCAGGTTCTGCAGACCCTGCAAAGCTGCCCTTACGGGGCGACCCTGACTTACGGTGAACTGGCCCGCCAGGCCGGCCGGCCCGGGGCCGCCCGGGCGGTCGGCGCCGCCATGGCAGGCAATCCA
>DATFJP010000196.1:0-5508 GCA_035269105.1 Desulfuromonadales bacterium | reverse complement strand
CCTGGCCGGCATGCCGCCGACCGCCGGCTTCATGGCCAAGCTTTCCATATTCCATGCCGCGATCCAGGCCGACCTGGTCGGCCTGGCCCTGATCGGCATCCTGGCTTCGCTGATTTCCTTCGCCTTCTACCTGAAGGTGATCATCGCCATGTTCATGGCCGATGAAACCGCAGCGCCGAGACACCCCGGGACGCAGAGCGAACATCTGGTCCTGATGGTCTGCACCGCTGCCGTCCTCCTGTTCGGCGTCCTGCCGGGGTTGCTGTTCGACCTGATTGGCAGTATTCTATCCTAAAGGGGGCTTCAACCCCGGAAAGGAGATCAGCATGTCCGCCATGGAATCCCAGATCGAAAATTTTCTGTCCTCCCCCGCTTTCGGGGTCGCCGGCGCCTCGGCCAAGCGTGAAAAATACGGCAACAAGGTAGTGCGCTGCTACCAGCAGAACCAGCGCAAGGTGCATCCGGTCAACCCCAGGGAAAAGGTCATCGAGGGCGAGCCCTGTGTGGAGTCGGTACTCGACCTGCCCCACGAGGTGAAGAGCCTGTCGATCATCACTCCGCCGCAGGTGACCGAGGAGGTCGTCGAACAGGCCATCGCCCGGGGCATCGAGAACATCTGGATGCAGCCCGGCGCGCAAAACGACCGGGCGGTCGCGGCCTGCGAGGAAGCCGGTGTCAACGTCATCGCCGACGGCACCTGCATCCTGGTGGTGCTGGGATATCATGAATGAGGGGACGGGTCACTTGATGAAGCAGCCCGCAACGCGGTACTGCCGGTCATCTTCCAGCACGACCGTGACCGTTTCCACGGCGGCGTTCTTGTGCGCAAAGGAGGACGAGAAGAGGATGACGATATAGTCGCCGTGCGGCGCACCGGGCGCTGGTCATGCGCTGGCGTGATGCGACTCAGTCCGGGGTTAAATCGGCAGGTGCCGGTCCGGCGCTCGAGCGCACGCTGAGGGCGGTCACCGTGACCAATATCAGGCCCATGCCGAAGATCTGCGGGCCGGCCAGGCTTTCCTTTAAAACCAGGACGCCGAACAGCGATGCGGTGACCGGTTCGACCATGGCCACAATCGAGGCCACGGCCGGCGCGGTATGCTTCAGGCCGATGATATAAAACACGAACGACAATCCCGCGCCAAGTACGCCCAACCCGGCGAACAGCGGCCAATCCGGTGCCCTCAGGACGGCAACGGCCTGGTCGGCATCAGCGGGCCAGATCAGGATGGCGGCAAGGACCGCGAAGGCTATGGAGAGAATCGCCTGCGGACTGCCGTGCGGCGCCGCATACTTGAAACCGAAAATGAACACCGCGTAGGACAGGCCGGAAAGCAGGCCGGCACCCGCGCCGAGCAGCGTGACGCCGCTCGCGCCGATGTCATAAATCTGGGTCAGCAGCATGATGCCAAGCATCACCACCGCGATCGCAGTCCATTTCAGTGCCGTGGGGCGTTCCAGCTTGAGTGAGAATGACACGAGATACACGAACACGGGCGCGCAGTACATCAAGGTCACGGCAACCGCGACGCTGCCCTGCGCGATGCTCATGAAATAGAAGGCAAAGTTGCCCGCGACGCCGACCCCGGCAATCGCTGACCAGAACCACAAGCGGGGATTTGCCAGCCCGCTGCCGCGCGTGTGCAACGCCAGCCAGACGAGAACGCACAGCAGTCCGATCGCACCCCGGTAAAATGAAACCACGAATGCATCCCAGCCGCCGGCCATAAGAATACCGCCGATCCCGCCTGACAACCCCCAGAAAAAAGCCGCCAGCACCACAAATGCTGTACTCGCGCCTGCCATTTGATCTCCTTTATTGCATGATGACCTTATGACGGTTTCCGGCGGCTGGTATCCTCAGTACAGCGCAAGCCCCTGATCATAAGTCCCCATCGCGGTGGAACCGGAGTTCGAAGGACACCTCAGTGAGTTCTATGCTAGGACCATTTTCGGGGAAGCGGGAAATAAGGCCGGTCCTCGCCGAATCTGGAATGGCCCTTGGGTCGCATGTTAGACCATGCAGTCGATCCAGTCGAGCGCCATGTGGATCAGCAGCCCAAGGCCGATCAGGTGCAGTACGCTGACGGTGGGAGGCCAGCCCTGAGCGTCGGCCTTCCGCCCGGCAAAGAAGGGAAGCGCGAACAGAGCGGCGTAGATCACAATGGCCGGGGCCGTGTGCAGCGGGTGGAAACCGATGGAACAGCGACCGGGATCGTAGATCGGATCAGCCAGCAGATGGTCGGCATCGACGAGCAGGGTTGCGATCATGATCAGCGCCGCATTGCGCCAGCGGCTTCGGTAGAAAACCAGGGCGACCAGCGGCGGGACGATGAAATGCAGGGCGATATGGATCATGGCGACGAGTCGCAACAAGGACTTTGGAGGAGAGGCCTCACTGAATGCTCTGCGTGTCTTTATTTGCCAAGAGACGAGAGTTAAGTGCGGTACTCTCCTGAATTCCCGGTGAAACCCTGCTTAACGCTCCCATTCACTGGCGGAGAAAAAATCGTTTTTTTGAAATACTCGAATGAAAAAGCGTCCTCTCGATTCCAGGGCAACATGGAAACGCAGCGTGCCATCAGGCAATATCCGACGAGCACCTGTGCCCAAGTGCCAATGGTCGGAATCCAGAATAACCATTGGAGCATTTGCGGCAGAGAGATGATGAGTAATATCAGATACCAGAATCTTACCTGGACCGGAAAGGCCGTCATGCTTTGCAGTCTGAGGGCGAAGAAGATTAATTGAAAAATGGTAAAGCCGATCGCAAGCTTAAAACCAACAGGGAATCCGGAGACTCCTACTGATAAGAAAACTGCCGTAATTAACCAAAACCACCAACTGAGATTTTTGTATTCAAGCCTGAACATTCAATACGCCTTAAATTATTTCTAAGCAAATGGGTCATGATAGGCGGAGACGATGTCGAGACTACGATCACCACCGCTATCCTGTTTTTATTTTCAATTTTCCACGGCGTTATTTCCGGTTTTGCTGATTGGATGGTCATCTGTTTTATAAACTTGCTGATAGACTACCGAAGAAACAGCAATTAAAAAAACCAAAACAGAAATAATTAACGCAATGGTAAGTCTCTTTTTTGTTTTAATTAATTGCGAAATGTATGGTGTCCGAGGATTTTTACAGAATTCCTTGAACACGGACTTACTATTCATTAAGCTCGGATTGATCTTCTCTACATTATTTACAAACTCGGCCCTGACCTTTCCCGAGATTAAATAGAGGAGGACCCCAAGTACGATTATTAAAAAGACCATAAGTCTGAGGAAGAGCATGGTAAATAATACACCTTTCTGTCTATTAATTTCGACAGCCAACTGTTAAATCTGTGGAAAATTCGGCCGCGGTTGTTTCTTCGGCTATAACGGGACAAACCGCATCCGGTACGACAATGCACGCTTGCCTCGGCATCCCCCCCTTTGAGATTTTGTCAGCCGTGCATCTCACGACTGTCACTTGGCGCATCGCTCCGATCCTGCATTCCGTAATCTCGCATCACAGAGGCAACCCTGAGTCTGTAGTCTGCGAACACGCCGTTGCGCCCCTTTGTTTGAGCTATCCGGTGCTTTTCAAGATTTCGCCAGGCACGCACAGCTTTTTCATCACGCCAGAACGAAAGTGAGAGGTATTTGCCTTTCCTCGTCAGGCTCTCGAAGCGCTCGATTGATATGAAACCATCGATTTTCTCCAGGTCTGTCCGCAAGGAAGTCGCTAAATCGAAATATTCCAAGGCTCTACCTTCGGTCGGCCAGACTTCAAAGATCACTGCAATCACCGGCGAGCTCCTGCTGGATGTTCCTGCGTCCAGTGTTGATACTCAGCAACGCCGCTCTGCGGCATCGGCTGGAGCGATTTGTTGGGCACTATTGGTATGTTGTTTCTCCAGAATGAAACAACCTAAAATCAGAAAAAATTGGCCCTGGGTCTGGCTAAAGCCTTTGGGGGACTGCCCCCCTGTCTTCAGCCATAAAAACAGCCGTATTCGTCGCGCTCGACAATTTCAAGAAACTCCTCGATTGATTGCACCACCGGGTCCGGTTGATAACCGTGCCACTTCAGGTCGGCCCGCATCCAGTAGATTTTCCAGATTTTCCGGATTTTGACATAGGTGGCTTTCGCAACGGGAGATTCCATCTTGACGCCCGGCTCTCGCAACGCCGGCCGGATTTCGAAGATTTCGACGCTTTGACCTTTTATGCGAAAAGCCAAATCCAGATCGTTTCGGATGTGGACCGGCGGGCGACGGCTCTCAACATACCGGGCGACCAATTTTTCGCATCTTTTGATTTCAAATTCACTGAGTGCCATAAACGTGTCCGTTGGAGAGGAGACCTCACTGCATGTGACGCATTATGCTTTGCCTGTCATAAGTTTAGCAAAAATGCTTCATTCCCGATCGGCGTGGCGCACGCGGATCAGGTTTTCGGTGGCGAATCCGAGTTCATTTGCCTGGTCGAGCAGGCCGGCATAGATTGGCTTAGCCAGGGTCGGCTGGCGTGCCAAAATCCAGAGATAGTCGCGGCTCGGGCCGCAGACCATAGCCCAGTTGTAATCGGCATGGTCGAGGGCGATGATGTTATAGCCGCCGTAGAAAGGCCCGAAAAAGCTGACCTTGAGCCGGCCGACATCCTCGTTGGCGACCAGAAACGCCTTGCCGGTCGCTTCCCGCCAAGTGCCGGAGGCAGGATGGTAACCACGGTTGACGACCCGAATGCCACCCTCCTGCCGCGGATTGTAGGTCGCCGTCACCCGTTCGAGCCCTCGCTCGAAGGGGTGATCCAGCCGGGCGATCTCGTACCAGGTTCCCAGATAGCGCTCTAGCTGAAAGTCGACGACCGGCTCGACCCCTTTCGGGATTCCGACGCAACCGCCGAGCAGAAGGCTGGTTAAAAGGGTCAACCAGCGGATTGATGTAGCAGCCATGGCCTTCTCCTTTTGGGAACGAGCAGGCACCACTTTTGTAGCGGAAGAAGGAAGCGGGATCGAACCAGGTTGATAAAATCAAAAAAAATTTGGAACGACTTGCTCCTAAAAGTCTATTCCAGTCCTGCCTCCTGTCGAGATTAACCGCGCGTTATAAAACTCGTCCGCTCCACTTTATCTTCTTGATTTTTATATCAGTTCAGTATTTCCAATGGAAACATTTTATTGCATCGGCAAACAGGGATAAAACCGAAAACCGGGCTCCTGCCGGCCGACCAAGACACCCTTGGGGGGAGCCCCTGAAATTTCCAGAACGCTCGGAAAGAACCAAATCATTGCCCTGCGCGTTCCCGCTCAGCCGGTTCCACCGCAACCCGGCCTTCTTAAACTTGCAGCCCCGGTCCGGTTGGGCTATATTCCCATCTCCAAGACCATCACCTACCGGGAGAGGGTGCCGCCATGCTCACCGCCATCAGCCCGATCGACGGGCGCTATGCCGACAAAGTCCAGGAACTGACCGAATGCTTCTCGGAGTATGCTCTGATCCGCAACCGGGTGCGG
>DATFJP010000195.1:0-2485 GCA_035269105.1 Desulfuromonadales bacterium | reverse complement strand
AACTGATCGTTCCGAGATTTTTGATTTTAACCCCGGACCCCGAACCACGTGCCCCGAACCAGGGGCCGCAGGCCCCATAACCATGGAATCGATTCGCGAAATCTATCGCATCGGCCACGGCCCCTCCAGCAGCCACACCATGGGTCCGCGCAAGGCCGCCGAAGAGTTCCTGGCCCGCAATCCCGAAGCGGCCGCCTACCGGGTCGCACTCTACGGCAGCCTGGCGGCCACCGGCCGCGGCCACCTCACCGACCGCGCCCTGGCGGAGGCCTTCGCCCCCAAAACCCTGCAGATCGACTGGATCCCGGAACAGCAGCTGCCGGGGCATCCCAACGGCATGCGCTTCACGGCCATGGCTGCCGACGGCGGAATTCTGGATGAATGGGAAGTCTACAGCATCGGCGGCGGCAGCCTGCGCGACGCCGCCGGGCAGGCGCCGGTGAATCAGGTCTATGAACTTCAGAGCATGGCGGCACTGCTGGCGCTGGCCGACCGCACCGGCCAGACCCTCTGGGAAATCGCCCGCGACCACGAAAGCGGCGATCTGTTTGCCAACCTGGCCGAAGCCTGGACCGCCATGCAGGCGGCCATCGAGCGCGGCCTGGCCGCCGACGGCTTACTGCCCGGCGGGCTGGGACTCGGCCGCAAGGCCCATGCCTTCCACCGCAAGAGCGCTCTGTACGGCACCGACCTCAGGAACCGGGCCCTGGTCTGGGCCTACGCCCTGGCCGTCTCCGAAGAGAACGCCGCCGGCGGGGTGATCGTCACCGCACCGACCTGCGGTTCAAGCGGCGTCCTGCCCGCCATCCTGCGCTACCTGCAGGAGAGCCTGAGCTGCAGCGACCAGGAAATCCTGCGCGCCCTGGCCACCGCCGGACTGGTGGGCAACCTGGTCAAGCAGAACGCTTCGATCTCCGGCGCCGAGGTCGGCTGCCAGGGCGAGATCGGCACCGCCTGCGCCATGGCCGCGGCCGCCGCCACCCAGCTGCACGGCGGCAGCCTGCGGCAGATCGAATACGCCGCCGAAATGGGCCTGGAGCATCACCTGGGCCTGACCTGCGACCCGATCGACGGCCTGGTGCAGATTCCCTGCATCGAACGCAATGCCCACGCCGCGACCCGCGCCTTAAGCTGCTGCCACTTCGCCCTGCTCTCCGGCGGCGAGCACAAGATCTCCTTCGACGAGATCACCGCCGTCATGAAGGAGACCGGCCAGGCCCTGCCGCCCCTCTACCGGGAAACCTCCGGCGGCGGCATGGCGGAGGCTTACCGGCAAAGGAAGGGACGCGGGACGCGGAACGAGGAACGCGACAAAACCTGAAATTCTTATCTCACGCGGTGTTCGCGGAGTCCGCCAAGTTTTAAAACCATCAATTTTGTTTTCAGGCCAAAACTCCGGCTAGGGAAAATGCTTCTTCGTCAATCAGATTTTTCTCTGAAAGCATGGGCTTGAACCGCGAACACCGCGAACACCGCGAACACCGCGTGAGATGCTTGTGAATTTTGCCTTTTCAGACAACCGATGATCGACAAGCCTCAAGACATCGCCTGCATGCAGGAGGCCCTCGCCGAAGCCGAACAGGCCAAAGCCAAGGGGGAAGTGCCGATCGGCGCGGTGATCGAACACGCCGGCCGGCTCATCGGCCGCGGCCACAACCTGCGCGAGACCGGCAACGACCCGACCAGCCACGCCGAGATGGTGGCCATCCGGCAGGCCGCGGCGGCCATCGGTCACTGGCGGCTGCTCGACACCACCCTGTACGTGACTCTCGAGCCCTGCGTGATGTGCATGGGCGCCATCATCCTCGCCCGCATCCCGCGCCTGGTCTTTGCCTGCCGCGACCCGCGCGCCGGCGCCGTCGGCTCGATCTACGATTTTGCCAGCGACGAGCGCTTCAACCATAAGGTAGAGGTCACAGAGGGCGTGCTGGGCGCGGAGTGCAGCCAGCTGCTGAGCGGCTTTTTCCAGGAATTAAGGGCTGGAAAAAAATTGCAAAAACCCGTATAAAGGGGGTCCGAAAATCCAGGGACGAGGAACGCGGGACGCGGGACGCGAAAAACACCGGTTCGCGGTCAGGAGACCGCTCCGACAGGCGCCGGCAACGGCCGTTTGACGCCAGACCAAGCCGGCACCGCAAGAGGCGCGAGGGATTTTTCGTTAGATCAAGGAAGACTGGTTGGTGACCAGCGAGGCGTAGCAAGGCTACGTTGAGCGCCGGCACCACGCAGTCTGACGCCCGATCAAGCCAGCACCGCAAGAGGGGCGAGGGATTTTTCGTCAGATCAAGGAAGACTGGTTGGTGACCAGCGAGGCGTAGCAAGGCTACGTCGAGCGCCGACACCACTCAGTCTGACGCCGAGCTGGCGGAAAAGAACCGCCCCGTCATAGCACACCCAGGAGGGGTGTCCGAGAGGTCGAAGGTGACAGACTCGAAATCTGTTGTACCGCAAGGTACCGTGGGTTCGAATCCCACCCCCTCCGCCA
>DATFJP010000194.1:0-21543 GCA_035269105.1 Desulfuromonadales bacterium | reverse complement strand
ACAACCAGCAATATAGTTCCCTTTTTCATCTTATATCCTTTATTTGAGAACAGTGTGAATTCTCTTTTCAATGTTAAGAAAACTCCAGAGGGCACAGATGTACTGAGCAACCTGATATATACTCAGGATGGGAAAGCTTGGTCGTCCATAGAGCTTCAAGGTGATTTTCTAAATTTCGCTGTGCACTTTAGCTTCAAAGACCGTCCGAGGATAAAATAACAATGAAAAAACCTCGAACATCTTTTTTCTCTTGACATGCCTGACCTTTTTAGTAAGATATACACCAACAGAGCAAGCTTTCTTCATTTTCTACCTCCTTTGAAACGAAGAACCCAAACAAACCCGTTGCCCCACTCTCCCCCTCCTGGAAAGTGGGGCTTTTTTTGCTCATCGCCAAGAGACACGTCAATTGGTCCAGCCCACCGCTTTTTATGGTCAATAGCGCGCTGCACTTTTTCCAGGAAAATTCATGATATCGGGATTTTCCGCAGTCTGTAAGCACCCGGCAGCGAAACGCCGTGAGGGTACGTCTCCTGTGCTTCGGGAGCAGAGGGTCGCTGGTTCAAATCCAGTCATTCCGACCAGTTTTCAAATGAGAGCGGCCTTCCCGGGGCCGCTTTCGTCGTTTTGGCTCCGGACCGATCTGGTCCGAGGTCTTCTTCTAAGTGATAATTGCTCCGGGGTTGGTGTCCTGGTTGTTCCGGGGGCTGGAGTTTGCACTCCGGGGTTTGTCTGCGACGATTGAGGGCAAGGGGCAGATAACATTCATCAACCCATTACCACCCTATTGTCTTTACTTGCTTCTCCTTGAATGCTTGCTTCATTGCTCTCTCATCAATCTCTTTCTTTGCCTTTTCATCATGGATTTTTTTCCATTCCAAGAAGTCGGAAAGATCCCTTGTCCAAACCCCATTGTTGATGTACTCAAACCCTGAAAAAATGTGAGAATCGAACTTAGTCTGAGTAAAAAGAAAGGCTATGATTTTCTTGTTGCAATAGATTTCAAGATCATATTTAGGGGCATCGCTATAACTCTGAATGCTTTGTAAGGTGAACGTAAATGTATTTCCATTCCGCAAAATAATGTCTTGCCGATCATCCAGATTACTCCCTATGGCTGCAGAGACCTGGGGCCATACATGTCCGTCATTTCCATTGTACAGCCACGCCGGGTAGTGCTTCGCTGTCTCCCAGAAAATGAACAAGGACTGTCCCAGTTCGGATTCACAATCTAAAACTTTTGAAACGAGGCCCATAATATCCCCCACAACAATATAAGTTCTGGTAAGTGCGTAAGCTTGCCTTTTAAAACAGGATAATGAAATCCGGAGATTTTACAATATAACCAATGACATGAAAACCTACGACTTTAGTTATAAATTTGGCCGAGCCTAGCCGACGGAGCATTACCGTCCGGGGTTGTCTCTGGGGCAGGCCTGGCGCACTTGAGGGGGGCGTGTCTGATCCGGGTATTCTTTAATTTTACTGAAAAGACCTTGACGGTTCATGGGGCGTTTTTTCTGAGATAGTTTGTCCCTGCCATTACCTCATTGGGACGGTTCACTCAGGCGCGCAGGTCGCTCGGCAATCACCGGCCGCGTTCATCGCGAGTATCGAAGAACCTCTGTATCTCTGGATATGGCCCTGCAGCAATGAAGCGGAGGACATCCAAGGATTAGTGCGCCAGACCGTTAATCGCCTTGCCGTAGAGCAAGGGGTCGGTTTTGGCGAGAGTGCGCTCGAGGGCTTCGATGCTGATCAGATAAGGAGCGCGGATGCCGTGATAATCGCGGGCAGGTCCGATTTGTACGAAGTCGACACCCCAGCGTCTGAGCATCACACCGAGGCCTTTTGTCATGACCATAAACCAGTGAGTCAACCCTCTGCTTTTGCTGGCCTGGTAAAGGGAGACATACAAACCACGGACCAGCTCTTGCTCGTAGTGCCGGCGAAGCTGGCGAGGATTTTCGAAAAAAGAGGCCCTGCGTCTGGCCTTCTCTTTATCCGTGCCGAAAATCGCCCGTTCAATGGCGCGGCACCTAAATTTTTTGGAAATGGCCAGGCGCGAGATTTCTGCGATCTGTTCCCGCTCCATCTCGGCCGGAAACGGATCGATATCGAAATGCCGTTCAACCGGCAAGGTCCGCTCAGATCCGAGAATGATGCGAGCAGTGCCGATCAGATCCTCGGAGTGCTTGAGGTGGGCGTAAAAGTGGATGGCATGATGGTCGTACTCATCCTGCTCCAAACTGTCCGGATGGTCTTCGGCTCTTTCGAAGCCGCATTCGTTGACATAAACCTGGTACCTCAACCGGTAGATGGCATTGAGAGAAGAAGCCAAACTGTTTCTGCCATCGATTTCTCCAAAATTGAAAAGTTCAAAATCCATGCGAATCACCGGAGATGACCATATTGAGTTATACCCCTTTTTTCAGGGGACCCATGAACTGGCGGGATGGCATCTGAAGACTTTGCCAAGTTCCTTTTTGGGCGGCGCGAAAAAACTATATTCCATGGCCATCGTAGTTAAAAGGTAAGGATGTGTAATTATTTTTGCGAACTTGAGCAGGGAGAGAGGGCTAAAAGCACAGTCGTCCAAAACAGCTTGAGCGAATTCAATGACTTGTAAATTTTTTCGGTGTTTTCTGCTGGCGACCTTTCCCAAGTACTGGCAAAAAATTCCAGTGGACCAGACTTCAGACTTGGGGGCGGACTAAGTCAACCCACTGTAATCACACTCATTAGATGCCAGAATGCTTGCGATATTCATGCTGGGAGCCAATCGGTTCTTCGTACCCAACCATGCCTGGCACATCACACACCGATTCCACAAGCGGGAGTTCTTGCTGAAATTTGTTCGGGACCTTACAGGACGGACTGGCAACGTGCCATGACTATTTCTGCTGATCTAAAAGAATATCCCTGGCGGCATTAATTTTTGCGGCCAGAAACGCCGAGCCGCCGCTATCGGGGTGAACCCCTTTCATGAGTCGCCTCCAGGCAGCGTGGATTTCCTCCGGCGAAGCGTTTGGCTGGAGACCAAGGATCTGATAGGCCTCCTGCCTGGTCATATTGTCAAAGCCTGATGACTCACCCTCCTTCCTGGAATCATCAGTACCGACATGATCGCGCCAATCGGGGTGATATCGATCGAGAAATGATTCCAGCAGGGCGATACTGTCCGGATCGGAGCGAAAATCAACGTAAAGCGACAGTATCTCCTCCCTGCTCAGGGAAGACAGGCGAACATCTTTCAAACGACCCGTCAATACCGTACCGTCTATGTCCCCGGTTTCATGGTCAAGCTCCATCTCGAGGTTTACCGAGCGAACGGTCGATTTCTGTCCTTGATCGGAGCTGAGCGGTCGCTTCGAGCGATTTCGTCGCCACCAGGAAACGCCAAGAAGAATCAAAGGAACCCCGATTGCCCCGCGTCGTACCAGGGTCAGCACTCCTCCGACGAGGATGACGAGGACCGGACCGGCTGTCGACAAAACAGCCACCCTTTGCTTGGCTGGCATGTTCATCAACCAGACAATGCCGGCTACCGCAATTAGAAATAAAAAAAGATAGAGAACCATTCTTTTCCCAAGTAACAAAGTAAGAAAGAATCATTTTTTCATTTGCTCAAGAAGTAGGCGGGCCTCTCGTCTGTCACTGCCGGCAAGTGCTTTCAAGCCCCCACGTGCATATACGGCAACCGCAGCAAGCAGTTCGGCGAGTTCTTCCGCAGAATCAGGCCCGAGTCGAAAATAGGCGCCGCCGGTAAGCCGGGCCATTTTCCGAAAGCCGGTTTCAACCTCGACATCTTGCCCCTCCTGAAAGAAAAAGCCGCGGACTCCTTTGATGCCGAGTTCTCCGGCTTTTTGGCAGAGTGAGTGGATATCCTCCTCTATGGCATCGCCGATGAAAACCATTGCCGAGACCTTTGCTTTGGTTGTTTCACGACAGGCGTGATCAAGGACTCTGGCAATCTGTGTTGGTCCACCCAGACATTGAATGCCGAGCATCAGATCGCGCAGGGCGGCAGCATTGATGACCCATTTCGAAGCCCGGCATCCATCAATGCCCCGGTAAAACACCAGCTGGACCGACAAACCACCGGCCTTGCCCACCGCATCGAACATAGAAGCCTGGATGGTGACAGCCCGGTCCCAACTTGGCTGCCGACTCATGGTTGCATCCAGAGCAAAAATCAATCTTCCGCTTTGTGCCGCCGCGGCCTGTCCGGCAGC
Source organism: Desulfuromonadales bacterium (assembly GCA_035269105.1). GTDB lineage: Bacteria > Desulfobacterota > Desulfuromonadia > Desulfuromonadales > BM103 > JAQYVZ01. The sequence goes on along the minus strand of DATFJP010000194.1, from coordinate 17,308 downwards.
CTTGAGAAAAGCCCCGATCTCACGGGGAGAAGACTTCTCTCGAAGTTCTCGAGATTTTCCCCCAGTGGGTTTGATTTCTTTATCTTTCATCGCTCGTTCCAGGTCTCAAAACAGGTGCCCCTCATGGGTTTCTATTCTGCCTATAAATATTAATCCGGATTAAATTGATGATGATTTTGTCATTACTTGAAGCTTTGCCATGCATCTTTTCAAGATAACGTTTCTATGCCATTTTTCACAATATTTATTGAACGGATGTCCGCCAGCGGTTCTCGATGAAGAAGAAAGAACGAGATATACTTAAAAACAAGAGATCCTTTCAGTAAGTGTTCCCATGACCCGGCAGTTCCATGCCGCGACTCATGATGTCGATATAGTCCGCATAGGTGACCTGGGCGTGACTTGGATGACTTGGGGGACTTGGGGGACTTATTGTCTGCGCTTTTTCTCAATGCCGGCAGTTTGGCAATCAACAAAAAAGGATTGGCCTTATGAGCAAAAATGCCCCTCGCGACTTTGACACAGCAGCAGCTCATTGGGATGACAAGCCGCAACGACGCATGATTGCGGCCGCGGTCACGGCAGCCATTGTAGCGAATATTCCTTTGCACCATGACATGCAGATTTTGGAATATGGCTGTGGTACCGGGCTATGCGGGTTGCAACTCGCCCTGAAAACCGGCCATTTGACCGCAGCCGACACCTCGACCGGAATGCTTGAACAACTGAAACGAAAAACGCGATCCCTTGGGCTGGACAATGTGACCCCGGTTCTTATCCCCCCGAGTCATTGGCCACTTCCTGCCGAAGCCTTCGACCTGGTTTTTTCCAGCATGGTCCTGCACCATATCGAAGGCACCCGGCCCTTGCTGGACAACTTTTATCGCTCCCTGAAACCTGGAGGATTTCTGGCCATTGCCGACCTGGAAAAAGAAGACGGGACATTCCATGGTGATCCAACCGGGGTCGCCCATTGCGGATTCGACACCCGGGTATTTTTTTCCCTTCTCGAAGACTCGGGTTTCATTGCTCTCGATACCCAAACTGTCCACACGATCCGTAAGCAGCGCGGCAACAGTGAGCGCTGCTATCCGGTTTTTCTGATGACGGGACAAAAGCCCCTTGGCGCCTGAGCCTTGGAGAACCATTGAACTCTGAGACAAGAGAAAATTGCGCCATTCACTCTCAGACGAGAACCTCTTCGATGGGCCTTCTCGGCGTGGGCGTGATTTCCTGGTCCGGATAACCAAGGCCCAGCAGAATTTGGGGGGCTCCCTGGTTCACCAGAGCCTGAAGTTCAGGCCTCAGCGTTGCGACCTGATGCGGCTGGTTGAAATACGAGGCCTGCAGTCCATGGCGACGGGCGACCAGCAAGAGGCGCTGAAGCGCCTGGCCTGCCAACAGCCAGTCACGGGGCTCGTCGCCGTCCGTCGCCAGGACCACGAGCAGCGGAGCGGCTTCGGCAAGCTTCTGGTCCCTGCCGGCGACCCAGTCGCCCATGTCGAAATTCCTTACGGCCGTTCGGGCCAGTGGAGCTATCGGGCTTGGCATGGCCAGACCATCCCCCTGGCGCCGGGGATGGAGCCAGGCCGCGAGTTCCCGCCGCCAGCTCGGATTGTCCCACTGGATCTTATCCCCCTGGGCCACCAGGTTTACAGCCATTTGCCTGGCGTCCTTCTCCAGCAGCGGCTCCCAAAGAGCCCCTTCCCGCTCTCCCGACTTGAGCAGTTTTGCGCGCACAGAGGGGTCCACCTTGCGGCTCGAGAACAGCTTGCGGCAGGTATGCCGGTGATCGATAAATTCGGCCAATTGAGCTAATCCGGCGTCAGCATTCGCCGCCTCGTCAAGCCGCAAGCGCGCCTGCAGATCCGGTTCTTCTGCCTCCGGAAAGCACTGAAGGCGCACCCTGAACCCTGCGCTGGCGGCAGCGACGCGCAGATTCATCAACGCGCAACCGCAGCTGATCGTCAGTTCGCGGTCGTCTGGATCATTTACCGGCAGGGCGCGGGTGCGGTCAGCATAAAGCTCGATAACCGCCGCGGAAAAGCCAAACAACCACGGTTGGGTGTTATGGCTCGATGGGGCTTGTATCGCCCGTCTGACCATGGCCCGAGCCTGGTTTTGCCAATCATTTGCATGCATGGCGGCCTCCATAGGTTGAAGGGAAAGCCAGAATGGCCAAGGATGAGTCCCACTCTCTCACAATTTGGAGCGTCGTTGAACCCGTGGGCGCAAAGTTTCCGGCAAAAAGATTATGTCAGTATTCCAGTGAATTGGATAAGACAATCAGCCCAGTTCCGCAATCGGCCATGAGTGTCTAGCCCGGGTTATTCATGAGTCTTGGCCGCGAAACCGACAAGTGTGCGTCAGCTCCTGTCCAGCACAGCGAGCGGCCCTGGAGGCGGACTGGACAGTCCGTCGAAGCGCCACGAGCGAGCACGACAGGAGCTGATGGGCAATTGGTGGTTGCAGCAGAAGATTTCATGAATAATCCGGGCTAGAGAACATCACCGAGCACATCAGGAGGGGAAGATGCGAAAACCCCTACTTGCGCTATCGCCCCTGATGCTGTTAGGGCTCACTGCCTGTGGCGGCAATGGCCACAACGATCCTGCCGGCGATGATCCCACCGAGGCAACAACTCCGGCCAGACTATCCGCCTTTGCCAACGATAGAGAACTGGATATGGGGTTGGCTCAAGATTTTTCCGGTGAGCAACCAAGCTCCGTTCAGAACCGTTCTTATTCAGCAACCAATCTCCAGGAACAGGGCGTGGATGAGGCTGACCGGGTAAAAAGTGATGGGAATTATCTCTATCTCTACCTGGTTCCCGTCTTTCAAGGGTGACGGGTATCGACGAAGGTCGGACCAAGCTAAGTGCTTAAAATTATACCTTTTCAACCTTATGAACCGCTCCTTTTTCGAGCTATGGCATGATTTTAAAGTGCAAAAGCGGCTCTATCAACAGTTTATCCTTCCCGTTCTTAAGATTGCGCTGCAGGTCAATTTCCATTTTTCCTTCTAAAGGTTACTTATTTAATCATGATAATCCCCAGCATTATGATAAAGTTAATTTCCAGCTCTCTTTTTAAATCTTTATCTTTTTTATCAAAATTTTGCTCGAGATTTTTTCTACCCTTTAAAACAGCGATTATCATTCATATCTCGAGAATCCTGCTTTTCAAAAACCGGGGATTTATTTGCCAGTAATGAAAAAAACAAGAGAGGTTTTAATGAAAACAATCCATAAAAAGCTTTTTCTTTTGCGAACGCTTGTTATGTTCTTCGGCCTCATCTTGCTATTGCCTGCTTGCGCGTTGGCTCTCGTTTCAGAAGGTCGCCCCGGGGTCCCGTATTTTGACATGGTCCTGTTCCTGCAGAAAAAAGTGATCGAGGACAATAAGGTTGTTGCTGCATCCCTTGCTTTTGCAGACCCCAAGGAAAATGAGGATCTCTGCCTGAACCGCATGGACGTGTTTGGCGGCCTGGAAAAGTTTCGCAATATTCCTGACAACAACTGGGTGCTCGTTGATTTGGAACTGCAGAGCGTGCTGGTCGCGGAAGGCTTTGCCGGTGATGCCGATGTTTCCTGGGTCAAGGCCTGCCCGGATGTTGACACCTGCATCGAATGGGGGAAAGAACGCGGTCTGGACCCGCAGGAACTGGAGCGAAGAGCAAACGTCCCCCGCCCTAAGGCGACCGTTAAGGCGAATCTGGAGACCATTTCGCAGCGGCTGGAAACAGGTCGAAAACTGGTCAAGGCCGCTCGCTGCCGTGGATGCCACAATCTTGAAGGCACGGGCCCGGAGCATGCCCCAAGCCTGACCTGGAAGCGTAATAAATATGACCGGGGCTGGCTTAAGGAATACCTGAAACATCCCTATCGCATGCGCCCTGCCATGGATGATTTGATGATGCTCAAGTACACTTCCCCCAATGCCGTGCCGAGTTTACAGCAAGTGGAACTGGAGGTCGTCGCCGATTACCTCGAGAGAGCCGCGGTCACCAGTGCGCCGGCCAGTGATCAGCGTCGGGAATTATGGGAGGACTATGACTGCCTGGGATGCCACGTCAAAGAGTACAAATCCAAACCGCTGGTTTTTCAGCCGACACCAATTCCTGACAAGACCAAAACCATGATAATGGCCTCTCAGGTCATGCAGTCCTGCCTGGGTTGCCATTCCTTTGGCGACCTGACCACAATCGAGACCCTGCCAACAGGTCATGTCAATGCTTTTGCCCCGGACCTGCTGCTTTCCTTTGAAAAGTTGAATCTGGATTTCATTTCCAGCTTTCTGGCCAACCCGGCCTATCTGGTGCCTTTAACCAAGATGCCGGATCTTGGGTTTAATGATGATCAGATCCTTGAGGTTCGCAACATCGCTTTGCACATTAAAGAGGCTATTGCCGCCGGGGAGATCATTCCGGTCTATACGTATTATGAACTCGAGAAAAAGCCTGGTCAGTGACAGAGGACAGGGACCACATAATTACAGTGAAACTCGTGTCCATCCGGACCCCCCGGATGGACTTGGTGACGTTTGGGGATTGCGGGGTTGGGCCAAGCAAGGGGGCTCGGGGACCGGTGTCCGGGTTTCTCCGGGGCGTGCAGGACTCGTTTTAATGCAGAATAGAACAGCTTGCGGATTCGCGGCACGGTTAAATATTAACAAACATCTGCCAGGAAGGGTGTTCTTGCTCCGGTTCGATGTGAGCCGTTTGGTGCTTGTGCCTGTAGCCGGCAAGGCGTACTGAGATATCCTGTTCCAAAATGGCCAGGCTTGAATCCAGGCGTTTTTTGTCAAAACCCCGTTCACCAAGTCTGGCGACAAGATTCATGGCGACAATACGGCTGACAACCTCCCCCAGCTCAACCAGTTTGCGCTGAGAGAGAGCCGTGTCTATGGAAAAATCGAGACGAATTCCGAGACGGTCAGCAGCCAGGCTTGTTAACTCGTGGCGGGCCAGAAAGGTGGCAAGATGAGATTCCTTAACCATCTTCATCTGCTTCAGCAGGGTTTCACCGATCTGGGCATAGAGGATATCATTTGATCCTTCAAAAATCTGGAATGGCCGGCTGTCGACCACGGCGCGACCGGCAAAGTGATCAAGTCGATACCCCGTGGCTCCTGATAGCTGCAACATGGACTGGGCAGCATCATGCATCAGATCGGTAATGCAGGTTTTGATGGCGTTGGCTTCGAGGCCATGTGGCGCCAGATCATTCTCGATGCCTGCGCGTTCAGCGGTGTTGATGCACATTGCCGAGCAGACTGTCACCGCGGACTGGATTTTGGCCAGCCGGGACTGGACCTGGTCATACTCTAATAGCGACTTGCCGCCAACCAGGCGGTCGCGGCAATGTGCCGCGGCATCATCGAGCAGCCGGGTTAAAAACCCCATTGCCATCGCCGGGAACTGCATGCGACTGCGATGCAGCAGATCAAGCATCATTTTGACCCCCGTAGTTTGCGCGATCAGTCGATGTGACTCGGGGATCCTGACATCGATATGGTTGCGTCCGTAAGGAATCATGTACAGGCCAAGGCTGTTATAACGTTCTTTGACCACCACTCTTTGCCCTGCTGCATTGTTGTCACAGACGAAGAAATCGATATCCCTTGCCAGGCGACTCGGACCACTCTGCCTTCGGGCAGTCAGCAACCAGTAATCCCCCCAACCAGTGAGTCCGGCCCAGTGCTTGGTGCCTTGAAGATGATAGCCTCCCTCTTTCTCTATCCAGGAGGTTTGCATGTGCAGGGCATCGCTGCCAAAATCGGGCTCCGTGATCATAAGCCCGCCCAGTTTCCGCTCCCGCAAAAAGCCACTGAACGCAGAGTCCTTGACCTCTTCTGTGCCATACTTGGCCACAGGCTGCAGAAAAAGGGCCCAGTTGATGCCAAAGATCAAGGCCAACGGCAGCGATTCGTACGCTGCAGCCTCCACCATAGCGATCCCTTCTTGTGGATCCATGCCACGACCGCCATACTCTGCCGGAATGAAGGTCGCCAGAGGGTTGCATGCCATAATTTCTCGCATGACATAAGGCGGCAAACCACGACTTGCGCTAAGCCGGTTAATGTCTTCGCGTTTGTGGAAGACGTTGTACATATTGGTTTTGAAGGTTTGAAGAAAATCGCTGAAAGCAGGATGCTGGTTAGCCGCATTGTCGGAATTCATCTTGGTGCCTTCGATAAGAGAAAATATAGCGTACCAATTGTATCCCTGTTCAAAACATCTTCAAGAGGAACCCGGTTGTGCTTATCATCCCATGCGCAGCCTCAGGAAGCTCTGCAGATCGGAACATTGCAGATAAGGATTGTTTTCCAACTCGAAACCGATGGTGGAAGAGGGCTTGGGACCATAGTCATGGCCGGGGTAAACCAGGAATTCCTTCGGCAGCCTTGCCAGACGACCGAGACTGCCATAGAGGGCTTCGGGATCGCTGCCCGGCAGGTCGGCCCGGCCGCAGCGGGTAACGAAAAGGGTATCTCCGGTGATAACCGCCTCGGTGGTGGTAAAGACCACCGAGCCGGGCGTATGCCCCGGTGTATGCATGACCCGCACTTCGATACTGCCGAATTGCAGAACCGAACCCTCTTCGAGCGGTAAATCGGGTTCGGCAACATCTGCGGGGTGGGCCGCCAGTCTGGCCCCGGTTGCCTCGAGCACGCGCTGATTTCCCGCCGTATGGTCCCTGTGGCCGTGGGTGTTGGCCAGAATCTCCAAAGCGAGCTGATGTTCATGAACAGCCTCGAGCAGGCTGTCCGGAGCAGCGCCCGGATCGATGCCCATGGCTTTGCCCGATTCAGGGCAAACCACGAGATAAGTGAAGTTATCGGTCCCGGCCACCGGAATCTGAATGACGTCTGCTGGTCTCTCTACCATGGCATTTCCTCATACGGCTTGTTGCCGATCTTGCGAACTTCACCATCGATAATCTTGAATTGATCGCCGGTTGCCCGCACATGCCATTCATCGCCCTCTTCGGGCGGCAGGGGAAATTCGCGACGGCCGAGAAAAACATCCTCGCCGTCGATCATTCCCCACCAATCGAGGGAGCCCGTCTGCCAGAGTTTGGTCTTCAAATGAAATGCCATCGAATATTCGCTCCTTGCGATAAAGATTCTGAATAAATTGCCTCGCCAGATGACCTGCCGGAATCTTCATATTACCGGTATCGGACCCGCCAGGGTCAGGCATCGGCGAGCGGATCCTCGCCGGTCTGCCAGGATGGCAGCACCCGGTCGCTCAACTGGAAGTCGGGGCCGTCGTGTTCAGTGTAGATCACGTAAACGTTTTCCTCCGGCATCTCCCATGTGCGCGAGATTTCGGCAAGAATCGACAACGCCAGACGCCTCTTCTGCTCTGCGGTCCGACCGTTGCGGATATCGGCATTGAGAAAGGCGATCCTGCCTTCCGCACCGGCCCGGCCAAACACCAGATCTCCCTTTTGGTAGCAGCGGAAAGTGATGCCGATATGATCGGTGCCGGTACTCATGATGTCGGCGAAATACTGCTTCACGGCAGCGGCGAACGCCTGCTTCTCTGTCGCCGAAGGTGAAAAATTCAATTCAAATTGCAGGTGCGGCATGAGCTTTCTCCTCTCTTGGCGAGCGGTTGTCCGTTTAACTTACCAAAGAATTTGCCATCTGCACAAATGCTGCGGCAAATGACCGGTTGAGCCGAACATGGATTTACCCATATAATACCTTCATCGAGGATCGCACAAAGGGAAATCTTCCATGAACTTTACCAAGATGCACGGGACCGGCAACGATTATGTGTATATCGACGCTTTTGCAGAAACCATAACCGACCCCGCCAGCCTGGCGCGCGAAGTCAGCGATCGCAATTTCGGCATCGGCTCGGACGGGTTGATTTTGATCCTGCCTTCCGAGCAGGCCGACCTGCGGATGCGCATGTTCAACGCCGATGGCAGCGAGGCCGAAATGTGCGGCAACGGCATCCGCTGTGTCGCCAAGTACGCCTTCGATCGCGGGCGGGTGTCTAAACGCACTCTGGACGTGGAGACCGGGGCCGGCGTTCTCACGCTCGACCTGTTTACCGGCCGGTCCGGCAAAGTCGAGCGGGTGCGGGTCAACATGGGCCGTCCCGGCCTGCTGCGCGGTGACCTGCCAATGACCGGCCCCCCCGGAGAGCGGGTCATCGACCAGGAACTGACCGTACTGGAACGGACCTTCCGCATCACCTGCGTCTCCATGGGCAATCCCCACTGCGTAATTTTCGTCGATGATCTGGCCGGTTTTCCGCTTGCCCATTTCGGCCCGGCCATCGAAAATCACCCCCTGTTCCCCAGACGGACCAATGTCGAGTTCGTAGAAGTCGTCTCCGCCGGGGAGGTCCGCCAACGCACCTGGGAGCGCGGCGCCGGCGAAACTCTGGCCTGCGGGACCGGTGCCTCGGCCGTCACCGTGGCCGGGCTGCTGACCGGCCGGACCGGATCGCGACTGCTCAACCACCTGACCGGTGGTGACCTGGAAATGGAATGGGACGGCGAAGGCGATGTCTATATGACCGGTCCGGCCGTCGAGGTCTTCACCGGCTGCTACCAACCCTGTTAAAATCATCTGCCGGCCTCAAGCACCACGGAAATCATGGACATCATTCTTTTTGACCTGGACAACACCCTGTATCCGCCACAGCGGCAGCTGTTCGCCCTGATCGACGTGCGCATCAATCGCTATATGTGCGAAGTGGTCGGCATCCCGTCCCATGAAGTGGACGGCCTGCGGCGCAGCTACTGGGAGCTTTACGGGGTCACCCTGCAGGGGTTGATCCGCCATTACGGTATCGACCCAGAAGACTACCTGACCTACGTCCATGACGTGGATATTCCTTCCCGACTGATTCCCGACCCGCAGTTGCGCGAGGTTCTGAGCGGCCTGAGCCAGCGCCGCATGGTCTTCACCAACGGCTCTATCTGCCACGCTGATCGCGTGCTCTCGGCCCTGGGTATCGAAGACTTGTTCGAAACGGTTTTCGATATCCGGGTTGCCGCCTACCAGCCCAAGCCTTTCCCGGAGCCTTATCTGGCAGTTCTCGACCAGCTCGGTGCTGCGGCGGAGCACTGCGTCATGGTTGAAGATACCCGGGAGAACCTGCGCACCGCCAAGAAGCTCGGCATGAAAACGATTCTGGTCGGCGACGGCGAAACCCCTGAATTCGTCGACCTGCACATCCCGGCGGTGACCCAGATCAGTCCGATGCTGCAGGCCTGGAGCGCGGCATGAGCCTGCCGCTCGGCGCCCATATGTCGATCGCCGGCGGGCTGGACCAGGCCTTCCAGCGCGGTGAAAAGGCCGGCTGCAGCGTCATGCAGATATTTACCGCCAACGCCAGCCGCTGGCAGGGCAAGCAGGTCACCGCCGAGGCGGCGGCCAGGTTTCGGGCCCGCTGGCAGGAGAGTTCCATCGGTCCCGTCTATAGCCACGATTCCTATCTGATCAACCTGGCTTCGCCGGATCTGAAACTGCGGGAAAAATCGAAACGAGCTTTTCGCCAGGAACTGCAGCGCTGCCGCCTGCTGAATCTCGACGGCGTGGTCATGCATCCGGGAGCCCATCGCGGCTCCGGCGAACAAGCCGGGCTGCAACAGGTACGCGCCGCCCTCGAGGAATTGCTGCCGGATTGCCCGGCAGATTTCATGGTCCTGGTGGAGAACACCGCGGCCCAGGGCTCCTGTCTCGGCGGACCTTTCAAACATCTCGCCGCCCTGCTTGAAGGTCTGCCCGCCGACCGTTTCGGCATCTGCTTCGACACCTGCCATGCCTGCGCGGCCGGCTACCCGCTGGCGACGCCGGAAGGATATGCGGCAACCATGGCGGAATTCGACAGCCTGGTCGGCCTGAACCGGATTCAGCTGATCCACGTCAACGACAGCAAACAAACCTGCGGATCGCAGGTGGACCGGCATGCCCATATCGGGGCCGGAAGCATTGGCCTGGAAGGCTTCCGCTGCCTCATGCAGGATCAGCGTCTGGCCGGAGTCCCGAAGATTCTCGAAACTCCGAAAGGCGCCGACGAAGCCATGGACATGATGAACCTGGCGATCCTGCGGCAGCTCGCCAAGGAGACATTATGAAAGCGGTGCTGCAGCGGGTGGCAGAGGCCCGGGTCGAGGTCGACGGTGAAATCGTCGGTAAAGTCGGTCGGGGGCTGCTGGTCCTGCTCGGCGTCGAGCAGCAAGACACGAACCGGGATCTGGCTTACCTGGCGGACAAGACCCTGAACCTGCGTATTTTCGAGGATGCCGCGGGCAAAATGAACCTCTCGGTCGCAGAAATTGACGGGGAAGTTCTGGTGGTGTCACAGTTCACCCTGCTCGGCGACTGCCGCAAGGGCCGCCGACCGGGCTTTACCCGGGCCGCAGAACCGGAACTGGCCGACGACCTCTACCGGCGATTCGTCGACCGCCTGCTCCAGGCAGGCCTGCCGGTAGCCACCGGCACCTTTCGGGCGCACATGCAGGTCGCGCTGATCAATGATGGACCGGTCACCATGCTGTTGGACAGTCGCAAGGAGTTCTGATGAAAGACCTGACCCCGCGGGATGAAGGGCGCGGCCGCAGCGCCCGCAAACGCGCCGCAAAAGCGGTAGAAGAACTGGCACAGAAGCTGGTCGAACTGCCGGAGTCCGATCTGGGCAGGCTGCCCCTGAGCAGCGACCTGACAGAAGAACTGCGGATCGCCAGGAACACCCGCGGCCACGGCTCCCGCAAACGTCAGGTCAAATATCTGGCTGGACTGCTGCGTCGCGACGAAGATCAGCAGGAGCAACTGGTCGCCGCCATCAATGATATCGATGAGGTCCACGGCAAGGATAATCGGGTTTTCCATCATCTGGAAGACCTGAGAGACAGGCTCTGCTCCGCCGCGACATTTTCAGCCGCACTGGAGGAAATCGGCTCCCGCTATCCGCAGGTGGACATCGACCGACTGACCGGCCTCGCCCGTTCCGTTCATGACGGCGGCGACAAAAAAGCCTTCCGGGAAATCTTTCGCCGGCTGCGCCAGGCGGAGGAGACAGGACACTGACCGACTCTTTTGCCTGCCGACTTTTTCAGCTGTCGGCGGGCGGCGGCAAGCGCAGCAGGAAGATCGTCAGGCACAGCCCGATGACAATCAGCAGGATATCGACCCAGATCTGAGGGATGAAGAACAGGACAGAGGTTGGAATCGTGATCCAGATCAGGCCGATCGCCGTCAGTTTGGCCCGTAGCGGAACACCGCGGCCGCCGAGATAACTGCGAACCATCGGCCCGAGTTGCGGATGCTCGAGCAGCCAGTTGTGAAACCGCTCCGAACTGCGAGCGAAACAGGCCGCCGCCAGCAGCAGAAGGGGGACCGTCGGCAGCAGCGGCAGAAAGATCCCCACCACCGCCAGCAGCGTAGAGCAGAACCCCGCTGTCACCAGCACCATACGCAGGAAACCGCTGTTGACCCGTTTCGGCTTATCTTCCATTCACAACCGTGACAATTCCGTCAACCTGGCCCGTCAGGGGCTTTTCCAACCCAATCTGCAGGGTTTCTGGGGGGGGAATCTTCTGCGCATTGCCGTCGGTTGCCTGACTCAGGTGGTGCGGGCGATTTCCTGAAGCAGCACCTGGGTTCCGTAACTCATCAGGGCAGCGGCCCCCAGAAAAAAGAAACCAAAAATGGCGCAGACAAGGGCGTGCCGCCTGCGGCCGGACCGCAGGCAGAGCATGGCGAGAATCAGACAGAGCACGCCGAGGGGTATGCAGGCAAGAATCATCATAATTGACTGAAGCCACTTCTTTCCTGGCCAGGCGCGGCAACCTTGAACGGCGTCAGTTTACCTCAGGTCGGCATGGCCGGTCAAACCCTGGGTAGCACCTGGAAGATCTTCCGGCCCCCGGCGTTGTCCCGCAGAAGTTCTGTGATACTCTTGGAGTGTATCGCTTCGACCAGGAAACCGACCAAAAGGAGACTGGAAATGGACATTCAGTTCAACAAACTCTCGCCCGAACATGTCCAGGGCCTGCTGACGGAAAAACCGGCGCCGTTTCTTATCGATACTCTGCCCGAAGATCACTTCCAGAAGGTTCGTCTGCCGCATGCTTACAATGCCTGCATCTACCAGGTTGACTTTCTCCAACAGGCGGAGAAAATCACCTCCGACCGGGAGGCCCCCATCATCCTTTATGGTGGCAGCGAAAACGGTATGGAAGCGCTTGCGGCGGCAGAAAAACTGCATCATGCCGGTTACCGCAATATCGCTCTTCTGGCAGGCGGTCTTGAAGCCTGGCGCAAGGCCGGTCTCCCCTTGGAAGGAACGGCTCCTGACGAGCCGGAAGCCCCTTTCAGTACGGTGCCTCTGGCCGACGGCGACTACAAAGTCGACAGCAAAAAGAGCTGCATCGAATGGACGGGGCGCAACCGGGACAACAAGCACTTCGGGACGGTAGAGATTGCCGAGGGGCGAATATCGATCGGTGACGGCCAGGCCAGTGGCAGCTTCATCGTCGACATGAACACGATCCGCAACATCAACCTGGAAGGCGAAGAACTGCAGCCGGTGCTGCTCCGCCATCTCAGCTCGGACGATTTCTTTTTCACCAAAGCCTTCCCGACGGCAACCTATACCCTGGAAAAAATTTACCGGTCCGAGGATGGCGCCCTTGGTTCGCCGAACTATATCATCGAAGGTTTCCTTGAACTGCGCGGCGTCATCAATATCCTGAATTTCCCGGCGACCGTGACACCCGGTCCGGAGGGCGGCCTGGTGGCCGAGGCCCATTTCGACATCGACCGGACCCGTTATAAGATTAATTACGGATCCGGCAAGTTGTTCGAACACCTCGGTATGCACCTGGTGTTCGACCTGATCAGCCTGCAGATCCTGATCGTTGCCGAGCGGGCCTCTCACGCCTGCGGTTAAGGTCCTGCACGAGAACAGCGGAAAGAAGCCCGACACCGGAAGCCATGCCGCGAACCCGGGCGTCAGTACAGCCCGGGACAATTCTCAAACCGGAAAGGCCTCTTTCAGCTATCTGCCGCCTTGCCGTCTGACGGTCACCGATTCCCCGCCAATACCCCAGTTGTCGGTTTCGACTTCGTCGATGACGACCACCGTGGTTGCCGGGTTTTTTCCCAGAACCTCGACCAGCAGATCCGTCGCTCCCTTGATCAGGCGAGCCTTCTGTTCGTCGGTCGCTCCTTCCCGGGTAATCTTGATGTTCACGTAAGGCATGTCACAGCTCCTTCAAAAAGAGGGTTGCAGAAAACGGCGGTCCACGAGAATACAGATGGCCCCGGCCGCCACGCAGGCGGCAGCAAGAGCCAGGGGAATGGCAAAACCATCCCGGCGATCGGCCAGCATACCGGCGATGATCGGTCCCAGCACCTGGCCGATACCGAAACAGGCAGTCAAAAAAGCAGCGGCGCGTCGGCCGTCCCCCGGCAGTCGCCGGCTGCCCTCCGCCAGGGTCAGGGCAACGATGCCGAGAAAGGTCCCGCCGAAAGAGACGGCGACGAACAGCACCTCGATCACCGTATCTGCCCAAATGCTCGCCAGAATCCCTGAAGCCTGCAGAATATAGGCCGCCAGCAGAGCTCTTTGATGACCGACCTTTCTCGCCAGGTACGGCCAGAAAAAAGTCGAAGGCACCGCGGCCAGGCCGACCGCCACCCAGCTGTAAGGTGCCAGAGCGTCGAGACCCGGGGTCAGGGCGACGATCGCCACCAGAAAGGTCGCGCTCACCACGTAGCCGAGGCCTTCGAAGAAATAAGCAGCCGACAACAACCAGAGACCCTTGATTCCAGACAGACGAAGATCGTACTCAGCGGCAGCCGACCCGACCTGCCCCCGCCGTCGACCAAGGGCCAGCCCGATCATGGCCAGGACCAATGCCGATCCGCCCATGCCGATCCAGGCCAAGGCCCAATCACCGAAGGCGTCCAGAAGCGGCACGAGCAGGCCGCTGAAGGCGATCCCCAGTCCGATGCCTCCATAAAGAGCACCGGACCAGCGACTACGTCGGGAACGCAGCAAGGACTCGGTCACTTCCGCAGAGATGACGATGAACAGCACGGCACTGGCAACCCCTCCGACCAACCGCAAAACGCCCCACCAAGCCACTGCAGTGGTCAGTCCCATGGCGAAGGTCGATACGATGCTCAATACCAGAATACTTGCGGTGAAAAAGCGGCAGCGGAGCAGGCGGGGGCAGACCGTACAAAGAATGGCACCGGCCAGGTAACCGACGTAGTTCAGGCCGGCCAGCCAGCCAGCCACCGTATTGCTCATCCCCAGATCACGCTGCATGAGCGGCAGGATGGGGGTAAAGGCGAAACGCCCGATCCCCATAGCCACCATCATGCCCAGCATGCCGCCCAGCAGAATCCAGAGAGCCTGCCGGTCGCCGAGTACGCTTTGCTGCTGACTGGGTTCGCTGTGCATGGTTTGAGATTTTACCCTTTCACATGAGATCCGGCCGATGGGACAGCAGGCTGAGTCAAGCCAACTTTCGCTGCCATTGGTACCAGTGTCCTGCAAAACTGCCCTATCGGGCCACCGCTGCACTTTCAGGCCGATCAAACACATCGGGCCCGGCAAATCCTGCCGGGCCCGGTTACTGTCCGCTTTTGAAAACCTTTTACAGCGCTTTCTTGATCAGGCCTTCCAACTGGTTTTTAGGGACCGCACCAACCACCTGGTCGACCACTTCGCCATCTTTGAACAGGATCAGGGTTGGAATTCCGCGCACGCCGAACTGGCCGGGAGTCGCGGGGTTTTCATCCACATTGAGTTTGCAGATCTTGACCTGGCCCTCGAATTCATCGGCCAGCTGATCCACGACCGGACCAATCGCCTTGCAGGGGGCGCACCAGGAAGCCCAGAAATCGATCAGGACCGGCACCGAAGACTGCTTGACTTCACTTTCAAAAGAATCATCCGTCAACTGGACGACTTTGTCACTCGCCATGATAAACTCTCCTTTGTCGAAATCCACTTTTTGAACAAAAAACGCATCGTCATAATCATAATGCACCATGATAAAAAATCAAGCTTTTTGAATGTTTCTTGCCCGGCAGGCAATCCTTGACAGGCGTTATCGACAAAACTAAGATACCCAGCGAATCGATAGACCAATCAGGACACTGGTCTGGAACAGGCGGACATGACCCGGGACCGAATTGCCGCAATCGTTGAGCAACAAATCGCTCTGCTGGATCCTTATCTGTTGTCACAGGAAAAGGTGCTCGGGGAGTTGACCCGACAACTGGTGACCAATTTCCACCAGGGGGGCCGTCTTTTCCTGGCCGGCAGCGGTCCGTTCGGCACCATCGCCAGCCTGCTTGGCCAAACCTTTATTCATCGCCAGACCATAGAACGTCCGGCCCTGCCGACTATCGCCCTGACCAACGACCCGGGACTGGCCACCTTTCTCGCCGCGGACAATCAGAGCCATCAGTTCTTCAGCCGGCAGTTGCGGGCTCTGGCTACCGACCGGGACACCCTGCTGGTTTTGGCCGGCACCGAACTGTCTGCTGCCGACCGGGAGGTTCTTGAAACCGCCGAACAGCTTGGCTGTCGGACCGCCCTGATCTGCAGTGCCCATGCGGCACCGGCCAAAATGGTCCCCGAACTGCAGCTGCAGCTGCCATCCGATTCAGCGCCCCGCTTGCTGGAAAGCGTTCTCTCGATCGGCAACCTGCTTTGCGCCCTCGTCGAAGCGGAACTGTTCGGCATCTAGGACCCTGTAATCGATAGAGGTTACAGGGAACGAGAACCCAGCCGGGCCTCTGCAGCGGGCGATTTCAAGAAAAATTGACAGTTTTCCGCTGTCATGCTTATAATTTCAATTCTGCCCGAGCTTTCTGAGCCGGGCTGTATTGCGATTGTATGCTGGTTTTTTCAGTGGAGGACGCTGTACCGATCGACTCACTGTCCCTCGCCGGCGTGCCGAGGAGCCTTTTTTGCCTGCGGGCGCAGACACCGGATGACTCGCCATGATCCTCAATCTACTGTTGTTCAAAGCCACCCTGCTGGTCTATTTCGCATCGACCATTCTGTATTTGATCAGCGTCATCAGCCTTAAGGACAAGCTGGCGCAGTATGCCAAGTATGCTCTGGTCGGCGGTTTTCTGCTCCACTGCCTGACGATCTCCAACCGCTGGCTGGCGACCGGCGTTACCCCGGTCGCCAGTTTTCATGAGAGCCTTTCTTTCTTTGCCTTTTCCCTGGTCGGCATTTTTCTGCTCTTCGAGCTGCGTTACCGAACCGTCATCCTGGGCGCATTCGTCTGTCCGCTGGCCTTGATCCTGATGATCGGCGGCACGGTTGCCCCGCGGCAGCCGGTGGCCATCAACCCCGTACTCGACAGTTGGTGGTTTCCAATCCATGTGACCCTGGCTTTTCTCGGTCATGCCATTTTTGCCGTGGCCGGGATCGCCGGTATCATGTACCTGCTTCAGGAGCGGATGCTGAAAAGCAAAAAATTCTCGGCCCTCTTTTATCGACTGCCTTCGCTGGACGTTCTCGACAGCATCAACTACAAGTGCCTGACGTTCGGCTTTCCGCTGATGACCATGGGCATCATCTCCGGAGCCATCTGGGCCAATTCTGCCTGGGGCGGCTATTGGCGGTGGGATCCCAAGGAAACCTGGGCCCTGATCACCTGGTTTCTCTATGCGGCCTTGCTGCATGGCCGTCTGACCGTCGGCTGGCGCGGCCGTCGTGCGGCGATTTTCGCCATCATCGGTTTTCTCTGCCTGTTGTTCACCTTCTTCGGTGTCAATCTGTTTTTATCCGGTGTTCACAGCTTCAGCGACTTTGCCGGATAGTCAGCGGACTGCACCGGGGACAGAGCCATGCATATCGTCATTGTCGGATTAAGTCATAAAACCGCGCCGGTGGAAATTCGGGAGCGAATCGCTTTCCCGCCGAACGCCATGGAAGAACCGCTGCAGAAGCTGGCGGCCCTGCCGGCGATCGCTGAAGGGCTGATTGTTTCCACCTGCAACCGGGTGGAGCTTTATGCCGCCAGCAAAGACCCGGAGGCTGCAGTCATCGGCATGCGCCGATTTCTGGCGGAGTTTCACGACCTGCCTCAGACGGAACTGGAAAAACATCTTTACGACTACACCGACGAAGCAGCGATCCACCACCTCTTCCGGGTTGCTTCCAGCCTCGACTCCATGGTGATCGGTGAGCCACAGATCCTCGGTCAGATCAAGACCGCCTATAGCTATGCCGTCGAATTTCGCACAGCTGGCCTGATTCTCAACCGCTTTCTGCACAAGGCCTTCTCGGTGGCCAAACG
>DATFJP010000193.1:0-15214 GCA_035269105.1 Desulfuromonadales bacterium | reverse complement strand
CAAGATGACCCCGGATCCGCCGGAGCATATCCAGCACCTGGTGGAAAACGTCCGGATTCCGCGCGGCTCCAAAGCCGTCGATGGGGCGCACTGATTGGTTGTGAAATGCTCGCTTGAGCCCTTATCCTGAGATGACCCCGCCAGCGGCGCTGGCGGGGTTTTTTTTGCAGTTTTTGATTGCTTGCCCGCGTTTCCTCAGGTAAAAGAGGAAACCTGCCTTGACCAGCAGGTCAATGCAGAGGCTGCCCCGATCGACGCCGAATTGGCTGTACCACAGGAGCTTTGTGAATGACCTTTAATACCTTCATCGTTATGGCCTGGATACTTTTCCTGGCTCTTTTTCCCATGGCTTTCATCTGGCTGCGCCGGGCGTGGAGAATTTTTTTCCGAAAAGACTATTCCGAAGTTGCCCTCAAAGGTGGTGAGCCCCCCCCTCATCCCGAGAAGTGGGCCTGGGTCACAGGGGCGATCAACCTGGTGGCCGGCCTGGTGGCGCTTTGGGTCATTATCGGGGTTCCGCTCTGGATCGGCACCGGCGTGCTGATCGGTCCCTTCCATAACTTCAACGGCTGGAGTGCCGTGGCCGGGTCTACGATCTGGCTCAAGATTTTCGCTGATTTTATCGTCAGCCGCCAGGCCCACCCTTTCCTGCTCGGCAGGAAGAAAAAATCCAAGGCCAAAAACCGCAGTTGAATCGGTTGCGGAGCAAGGACTGCTCCCCAAGTTCACCCTGTTGTGCTAGCATGGGTCGGCCGGACAGGAGCCTCGATTTGTGCATCTCAATTTGGCTGGCCGGCAGGAAAGGGGTGAAACATGGGCCTGATCAAGCGATTAAGGGACGCCGAACCATTCAATCTCCTGCCCGAGGAGATCTTCGAGGAGTTTGCCGAAGCGGCTCTTCAGGAAAAATTTCCCGCCCATACCCATATTTTCAATGAACATGATCCGCCCACAGGCTATTTGTATGTCATCAAAGAAGGTCTGGTGGAAATTGTCGTCCTGACTCCGGGCGGCGTGGATATGGTGGTTGACTATCGAAAAGACGGCGGATTTTTCGGCGGCACGCCCATCTTTACCGGGGAGTCCTACACGGCGGGAGCCCGCACCGTCAAGGACACCGAGTGTTACCTGATACCCGCCGAACTGGTTGCCAAGGCGGCCAGGCGCCATCCCCATATTACCGAATATTTCACCAGGGCCATTCTGTCCCGGGTGCGCAGCCTCTATTCCGACATGGTCGGCGACCACGCCCAGAAGGCCCTGACCCAGGTCGAGGCCTATCCTTTCCAGAAGCGCCTTTCGGAGATCATGTCCGCACCCGTAGTGACCTGCGAACTCGATACACCGGTCAGGGCCCTGGCGAATACCCTGGTGCATAAAGGCCTGGGTGCCATGCTGGTCCGGGATCCGGCCGGCAGCTTGGTCGGCATCATCACCGAGCACGATCTGGTTGCCAAAATCGTGGCCGTCGAAGGGGCTCACTGCGCCGGGACGACGGCCGCCGAGGTCATGACGCCCAATCCGATCAGCATGACCCCGGACACTTACATGTACGAAGCCGCCACCTACATGATGGGGCACAAAATCAAGCACTTGCCGGTGCTTGATCGCGGGGAGCTGGTCGGTCTGGTGACCCTGCAGGACCTGATGAGATATCGCAGCCAGAAATCGATGCTGCTCGTCGGCAGCGTCAGGGAGGCGCAGTCGGTCGAGGCGCTGAAGACCGCCAAGGAGGAAATGGTCAAGGTGGCTCGGGTCCTTCTGAGTGAGGCGCGGTCCCCTTTTGAAACGATGGAGATTCTTTCTTACATTCATCACTGCATCCTGCAGCGGGGTTTCGATATTATTCTCGATGAAATGAGAGAGGAGGGGATGAAACCGCCCGATATCCGCTTCTGTCTGTTCGTCATGGGCAGCGGCGGCCGCAAGGAAATGCTGCTGAATCCTGATCAGGACAACGGCATCATTTATGAAAACTTTCCCGACTCACGCAAGGATGAAGTGAATGCGTTCTTTGTGCCGTTTACCGAAAGGCTGGTCGCGGCCTATGCACAAATCGGTTACCCGCTCTGCAACGGCGAAGTCATGGCCAACAATCCGCTCTGGCGTGGGCGGCTAAAGGAGTGGGATGCCCGGGTCACCAATTGGATCAATGTGCCGGAACCGAAAAAGGTGATGTATTCGACTATCTTCTTTGATTTCATGCCCCTGGTCGGCGATCCTGCTCTCTGCCAGGATCTGCGGGAAGTTGTTCATCGTGAAATCCGCAAATCGCCACGCTTCCTTTTC
Organism: Desulfuromonadales bacterium; assembly: GCA_035269105.1. Lineage (GTDB taxonomy): Bacteria > Desulfobacterota > Desulfuromonadia > Desulfuromonadales > BM103 > JAQYVZ01. The sequence goes on along the minus strand of DATFJP010000193.1, from coordinate 12,925 downwards.
CATCTTCTGGAAAACGATTTGAGTCATAAGGCGCCGCTCGGTCTGCTGGGGAGGTTTGTCGTCGACAAGGAGGGCCCGCACAAGGGCAAACTGTCCCTGAAGAAGGCTGGCAGCGTATTCATTATCGACTGCATCCGGATGTTCATGCTGGAAAGGGGGATCGACGCCGCGACGACAATCGAGCGGCTGGAGGAACTGGTCAAGCTGAATGTTTTCAATCAGGAGACTGCGGAGCATCTCAAGGCGGCCCTGGAAGCTTTCACTTTCCTGAGGCTGCGCAATGAAATCTCCTTGATCGACCAGGGCAAGTCCCCTTCCGATTATATTGACCCGCAGGTCCTGAGCAAAAACGAACAGGATCTGCTGCGGGAGGCCTTCCGGGTCGCCGGGAAATTACAGGATTCGGCGCGCAAGCATTTCGGACGCGGCATGCTTTAAAAGCCGGTACGCCGACAACGGCGACTGCCTTGCTGCTGCGGACGGCAAAGAGCAGGAAGAGAAGAAAAAGAAAAGGGCGGCCTCGAGGCCGCCCTTTCGGGTTCCGATGTCGAAACGTGAATCAACCGGCCTTGCGGACATTTCCTGAACGAATGCAGCGCGTGCAGACTTTCATGGACTTTACGGTTCCTTTGTCCTCGACCCTGACTTTTTGCAGATTGGGGGTGAAAACTTTCTTGGTCTTGTTATGGGCGTGACTGACATTACAGCCGGTCATCGGGCCCTTGCCGCAAACATCGCAAACTTTCGCCATTTTTCAGTACCTCCGATTCATTGAGAGCGCAACCTTCTAACATGAAATCCGCACTTTTGCAAGGATTTAATTGCCGCTAGGAGGCTGTCGGACTATCCATGACCTGGCTGCAAATCCGATTCTTCGGCCCAGATTTCAGCTCCTTTTTGCCCCATAGCTATGGCTATGCGCCTGCAAATGAGCTGAAATCTGTTCTCGAAGCCTCGAATTTTCGTTTCAGCCCGTATAGTCCGACAGCCTCCTGGATGCCTGGTTTCTTTCTCTCCCCGGGCCCGCCCCCAGTCGGTTCAGGAGGGTCCATGCCAGAAGCGCGCCGCCGGCGGGCCCCATGCCGGGAAAGAGCAAAGAACTGTCGGCGCAGAAAACGTTGCGGCCCAACGGCAGAACCGGCGGGAAACCACCAGGAATAGGCAACCTGGCCATGGCCTCAGGAGGGGGCGATTGGACCTGGCTTCCGGTCGCTGTTATCAGAAAGCTGGCGAAGGGCAGGGCCGGCTCCAGGATATTTTGCAACGCTTGGGGCTGCAGGCGTTCCACAGAAGAAATCGCGGCAATTGTCGCGTCACCCTCTTCGCATATGGAAAGGCGCAGAGGAGTCGCGGCACCGATGATCACCTGGCCGGCCAGAAGGTCCGATAACTGACCTCGCAGGTTGCTGGTTCGATATTGGCAGACTTCAGGGGCCGCCGGCCATTTGAAGCCCTTTTCCGGAAACAGGTGGCGCGTCGTGGCCAGGTGGCCGATGAGCAGACTCCTTGCCTTGAAATGACCTTTTCCGCTGATATGCCCGCCGATGAAACCGCTGCCTTTGAAATCGAGTTTTTCCAGGGACTGCAAAGTTTCCGTACGGCCGTGGAACTGTTCGAAACGTTTCTTGAGAAGGAGGTTGAATTCTTTTTCACAAAGGTTCTCCGGACGGACAGCCTGGCTCCAAAGCAGGGTCGCCTCACCCATTGTCAGGAATTTCTCATGGCGAAGGGAGAGTCCCTGGAACAAATTTTTTAAGAACTCCCGGGACAATCCATCAAAAGCGGTGAGCATGGCATGCAGCGGTTCATTGAGTTCAGCGACTGCGGTTTTTTCGCGGATAGCGAGCAGGCGAAAACGAACGCGCCCTTTCAAGCCGGGCCAGGGAAGTCCCTGATTGGCCCAAAACATTTGATCGATTCTCTGTCCTCTTTCCTGCAATCCGGTCAGAAAGGTCTCGACCTGATGTCCCGCTGTCGCCCCGAGTTCGCGCTTCAGTTCGTTGGCAAGCGGCCTTTCACTGTGGATTGTGACCCGGGAACCGGGAGAGATGACCTGAAAGGCGGAAGGTGCGACAAAACAGGAGCGTCCACCCAACGCACCGAGTAGATTTTCAATGAAAACCGATGAAAAGGACCAGCCGGGTTCTTCCCGGACCGGATTGCCCACCAGGAGGATGCGTTGACCGTTCTTGGCCAAAAGGGCGGCAGCAATTCTGGCGGAAAGAGAATTACCGACAATCGCGATGTCGAATTCCTGGTCGTGTTTCATAGGCGCCAATAAGTAAAGTGGAAGCCATACCCTGAACCGTAACAGGTTCTCTTCGGCAAACAGTCGAAGGCCGGTTTGTCGCAGCAGGGCTGCAGTAACTCCAGTACGAAAATCGGTTCAGGCACACTTCAGCCCTTAAGGTAAAACTTTAAAGAAGGAGCATCAAGCAGCAGGAATATATGAATATCAGGAACCAAGTCCTGGATTGACCAGGGCATACCCGGTAGGAGGACTCGGTGGATTGATCGTGACCTTCCGGCCTTCGACATGCACGCGTTGTTCGGCAATCAGCTGGATTGCCCGCGGGTATATCTGATGTTCCTGTTCCAGGATACGGTCGGCCAGGCTCTCGGCTGTATCATCCGGCAGGACCGGCACAATGGCCTGAATGATGATCGGCCCAGTATCAACGCCGGAGTCGACGAAATGGACTGTACAGCCGGAAAAGCGCGCTCCGTAGTCGATCGCTTGTTGCTGGACGTGTAATCCCGGAAAAGCCGGCAGGAGCGCTGGATGAATATTGATGACCCGTTCCGGGAAAGATTCCAGAAAGACCTGCGTAATGATGCGCATAAACCCGGCCAGAACGACCAGTTCGACACCGGCCTTCTGCAGCGCCTGCACCATGGCCTGGTCGAAGTCCTCACGCCGGCTGAAATCGCGATGGTCGATGCAGGTTGTGGGAATGCCGGCCTGTTCAGCCCGGCCGAGGGCGCCGGCGCCGGGTTTGTTGGACAACACCAGAGCGATTTCCGCATCGATGCTCCCATCCTGGCATCGATCGATGATTGCCTGCAGGTTTGTCCCTCCCCCCGAAGCCAGAACGCCAAGACGCAGTTTTCCGGGCATAGTGATCCTTTCGCCAGTCGGGCCGCTCCGCCTAGTGCTCAAACCAGGTCGAGCCGGGGGCCTTCCTCTGCACAATGTATGATGTCGCCGATCAGGTAGGCCTCTTCACCGAGTCCGTTCAGCCGGGTCAAGACATCTTCGACGATCTCCGGATGCACCGCCAGAACCATGCCGATGCCGCAATTGAAGGTGCGGTACATTTCCCGGTCCTCGAGGGCGCCTGCCTTGCGCAACACTTCAAAAATGGGAGGTTTCGGCCAGGACTCTGTTTTGATCAGAGCGTGACAGTGGTGGGGGAGAACCCGCGGCAGATTTTCGATCAAGCCGCCGCCGGTGATATGAGCCATGCCCCTGATTTCGAAATCCCGCAATAAATTGAGTATGGTTTTGACGTAGATCCTGGTTGGTGTCAACAAGGTTTCGCCGAGAGGCCGTTCAAGTCCTTCGGGGCAGGCGGCCAGGCCGTCCCGGATGCGCTCGTCGACAATTTTGCGGGCCAGTGAATAGCCGTTCGAATGTAATCCGTTCGCGGCGATACCAATCAATTTGTCGCCCACATGGATGGAGGAACCGTCGATAATATTGTCCCGTTCGACCACGCCGACGGCAAAGCCGGCCAGATCATATTCGCCGGGAGCGTAAAAACCCGGCATTTCAGCTGTTTCACCACCGATCAGAGCACAGCCTGCCTCCTGGCAGCCCTGAGCGATGCCCTTGACGATATCTGCCGCAGATTCAGGTGACAACTGGCCGATACCCAGGTAGTCAAGAAAAAACAGGGGTTCCGCCCCCTGCACAACAATATCGTTGACACACATGGCCACGAGATCGATGCCGACGGTGTCGTGACGGTCCAGTTCAAAGGCCAGCTTGAGTTTGGTGCCGACGCCGTCTGTGGCGGAAACCAGGACGGGCCTTTGGTATTTTTCAGGGTTGAGCGAGAAAAGGCCGCCAAATCCGCCGATATCGGTCAAAACCTCGGGACGGCGGGTCGCCTTGACCAGCGGCTTGATCAGATCGATGAACCGGTTGCCGGCCTCGATGTCCACGCCGGCGCCTTTATAGGTCATGCGCGAATTTTCAGGCAAAGGAAACTCCTTTGATTTGGAGACGGAGCAGTCGCTTTCGATTCCCGGGACGCTTTTCGGATGGACACTAAATAAATCACACCGATGCGTCTTGTCAATTGCAAAACCGGGCGGTTGAGCGTCATCTATACTTTACTCGGTCGATCTGCTGGCCTATTATACCTGAGTTCCGAAGATGAGGATATCCGGCAGACGGATCGAATGCTTTTGCGCAAATATGTGCCTTTTCCAGTGTCTCCCGGGAAGGCCCTGCCCATGAACGATATTTTCAACGACCAGCCCGAGGGCCGGATCCGTCCCATGCAGCGAGCCGACCTGGTCCGGGTGCATGATATTGTGTGCGAATCCCAGGCGCATCCCTGGACCCTGGCCCACTTCAGGGCGGAGTTGGAAAACCCGGTTGCAAGCGTCGATGTCTACATCCAGGCGGGTGAAATCGCCGGTTTCCTCTGCTCCTGGCTGATCGCTGGCGAACTCCAGATTCAGAATCTGGCGACCGCTTGCACCTTTCGCCGGCAGGGGGTCGCGGGTCGCCTGCTGAAACATGTCCTGGCAAGAAGCCGGACTCTCGGCATGCAAACTGCCTGGCTTGAGGTCCGGGCGCACAATAGCGCCGCGATTGCCCTTTATCGGACATGGGATTTTACCATTTCCACGAGACGGGCGGGGTATTACCAGGATGGTGAAGACGCTTTGCTCATGTATCGCCACGAAACCCGCCAGGCAGAGAAACACTGACTTTCGAGGAGACCGTCTGGAATGAAAAACATAAGGACCAAGATCCTTTCCAACCAGGAGATTTCACCGGGCTACTTTCGGATGCGCATTCTTGCTCCCGGATATGAACGCAAGGCCAGAGCCGGCCAGTTCGTCATGTTCCGCGTCCAGCGTTCCCTGCCGCCGCTGCTGCGCCGGCCCTTCGGCATTTTCCGCACCGGTTTCCTGCCTTCTGACTGCGACGACATGCCGCCCATTGAATTTGTCGAAATCCTGTACAAAGTGGTCGGCCGAGGCACAACGATCATGGCTGAATTGCATGAGGGCGACCGAGTTGAACTGCTCGGACCCTTGGGCAACGGTTTCGACCTTACAGCGACCGGCGGCGAGAAGATTCTTGTCGGCGGGGGCATCGGTTTGGTGCCCCTCTACATGCTGGCCAGCGAGCTTGTTGAATCCAGCAGCGTCAGGCTGCTCATGGGAGGCAGGACCCGGGATGATATCCTGGCGGTGACCGAATTCGAACGGCTGGGCGTCGAAACCTATGTTTCCACCGACGACGGCAGCCTCGGTGAAGAAGGTCTGGTGACCCACGTCCTGGAGCGGAAACTGCAGAAATATCCGGATGCCAAGGTTTTTGCCTGCGGGCCGTTGCCGATGCTGAAGGCAGTCCGGGAAAAGTGCCTCGCCTATCAGGCACCGCTGCAGGTGTCCCTGGAGGAATTCATGGCCTGCGGTGTCGGCGCCTGCCTTGGCTGTGTCGTCAAGGGCGCAGGACATACCGAGGAGGCGCCCAGCTATTTATGTACCTGTACTGCCGGCCCGGTCTTCAAGTCGGAATATCTTGACTGGTCCAGCCTGGGAACGACCCAGACTGAATGCGGAGGATGCACCTGATGGCAATCAACCAGACGACCCGGACCGAGCGTCCCAGTCTTGCTGTAGAACTGGCCGGAATCCGCCTGCGCAATCCTGTTATGCCGGCCTCGGGAACCTTCGGTTATGGCGAAGAGTATGCCCCCTTTCTCGACCTGGAGGAAATTGGCGCCATTGTCACCAAAGGGTTGTCCCTGAAGCCGAAGGCCGGCAATCCCACGCCGCGCATTGCCGAAACCATCAGCGGCATGCTGAACGCCATTGGTCTGCAGAATGTGGGCATCGATGCTTTTCGCAAGCATAAAGTCCCTTTCCTGCGCACCGTCAATACACCCGTGATCGTCAATTTCTTCGGCAATACCCTGGAGGAATACGGTGCGGTGGCTGAACAGCTCGCTGAAATTCCGGAAATTGCCGGGGCTGAACTGAATATTTCCTGTCCGAATGTCAAACAGGGGGGGATCGTATTCGGGACTGACCCGAAAGCAGCCGGTGAGGTGGTCAGCCTGGTGCGCCGCAAGTTCAGCAGGCCATTGATTGTCAAGCTGACACCGAACGTCACCGACATCACTGTGATCGCGAAGGTTGTCGAGGAGGCGGGCGCCGATGCCATCACCTGCATCAACACCCTGACCGGGATGTCGATCGATATCCGGACCCGCAAGCCGCGCCTGGCCAATCGCACTGGCGGACTCTCCGGACCCGCCATTCGGCCGATTGCCGTCCGCATGGTCCACCAGGTGGTCCAGGCGGTCTCTATTCCGGTGATCGGTGTCGGTGGTATCGTCCGCCCCATGGATGCCCTGGAGTTCCTGATTGCCGGCGCGCGGGCTGTTCAGGTCGGCACGGCCAACTTCGTCGACCCGACCGCGATGCTCACCATCACTCAGGGAATCGAGGAATTCTGCGTCGAGGAGGGGATTGACGACATCAACCAGGTGATCGGTAGTTTGCGGTATTAGGTTAGGGGCGGTGATCTTTAATTCGTGATCCGTGATCCGTGATCTGTAAACCGTGATTTGTGATCGGTTGATGCTCCGGTGCAGTTGTCGTTTCATCTCGTGCAGCTTATCTCTAACTGGTGGCAACGGATAACGCCTTGCCGATCACCGATCACGGATCACGGTTTACGCATAACCGATCACCGATCACTTCTGACAACGGGTCCCCATGGACGTCATTACCACCCACCTGAATGCCGATTTCGACTGTTTGGGGTCGATGATTGCCGCCAAGCGCCTGTATCCCGAGGCGATCATGGCTTTTCCCGGCGGTCAGGAGCGCAGCGTCCGTCAGTTTTTCATCAGCAGCGCCCAGTATGCCTATGACTTCCGGCGCGCCAAGGATCTGGATCTCGAACAGATCCGGCGCCTGATTCTGGTGGATGTCCGCCAGGAAGGCCGGATCGGACCTTTCAGTGAGGTCGCCCGTCGCGATGACGTCGAACTGCATATCTACGACCACCACATCGACGCTCCGGCAAGCCTCAAAGGAAGCCGGGAAGTGATTGAACCGGTCGGGTCGACGGTCACGGTCCTGACGCACATCTTTATTGAACAGCAGATTGCGCCGACCGCCGATGAAGCCACCATGATGATGCTGGGACTCTATGAAGATACCGGCAACCTGACTTTCCATACCACCACGGTCCGCGACTATCAGGCCGCCGCTTACCTTTTGCAGCACGGTGCCAACCTGAATGTGGTCAGCGATTTCCTGGTTCACGAATTGACTCCCGATCAGGTCCATCTCCTCAACGAACTGTTGGCCAACCGGGAGGTCCTCAACATTCACGGCATCAATATCAATATCGCCCATGCTTCAGTTGACCATTTTGTCTCCGATATCGGCACCCTTGCTCATAAACTCAAGGATATGGAAAACCTGGACGTGCTGATTATCGCCATCCGAATGGAGAGCCGGGTCTTCATGGTGGCCCGTTCCCGCAAGCCAGAAGCTCATGTCGGCGAGATTATCAGGGAATTCGGTGGTGGCGGGCATGGCTCGGCGGCCTCCGCCACGGTGCGGGATCAGACCCTGGTCCAGATCCTCGAACGTTTGCCCGAGGTCCTGCAGCGGCATGTCAGGCCACAGTGGCGGGTTCGTCATCTGATGTCCATGCCGGTCAAGACTGTCAGTGCCGGTGATACAATCGATTCCGCCCATCGGCTTATGACCCGTTACAATATCAACGCCCTGCCGGTGGTCGCCGAAGGCAAAACCTTGGGCATCCTGACCCGCCAGTTGGTTGACAAGGCCATTTATCATGGTTTGGACAGTCAGCCGGTCGACGAATATATGATCGGTGAATTTCACAGCGTTTCCCCGGAAACCCCGGTCGAGGAATTGAAAAGCCTGATTGCCGAAAGCAACCAGAAATTCGTCCCTGTCGTGACAGAAGGGCAGCTGACAGGTGCCGTGACCCGCACCGACCTCCTTCGGCATCTGGCGACGAGCACCGGGACTGCTCCCCTGAAGGGAGATCCACGCTTAAGTTCAAGCGGGGGGCGCTACCTGAAATCGGCGCAGGTAAAAAGACTGATCCGCAATCGACTGCGCCCTAAAATCGAAGCACTTCTCAAGCAGCTTGGCCAGGTCGGCGACCAGTTGAACCTGCCGGTTTTCGTGGTTGGCGGTTTTGTCCGCGACCTGCTGCTCGACATGGAAAACCTTGATATCGATGTTGTGGTGGAAGGCGACGGCATCGCCTTTGCAGAAACTTTTGCCGCCCAGCACGACTGCCGGGTCCGCACCCATCGCAAGTTCGGCACTGCCATGCTTATTTTCGCGGATGACTTCAAACTCGATGTCGCTTCGGCGCGAATGGAGTACTATCTTCAGCCTGGTGCCCTGCCCAATGTCGAACACGCTTCGGTCCGACTCGACCTGTTCCGGAGGGATTTTACGATCAATACCATGGCTATTGCCCTGAATAACGAAAAGTTCGGCGAAATCCAGGATTTTTACGGGGGGCAGAAAGACCTGGAGGAAAAAGCCATCAGGGTTTTGCATAATCTCAGCTTCGTCGAGGATCCGACCCGGGTGTTCCGTGCTGTCCGGTTCGAGCAGCGGCTAGGTTTCAAGATTGGCAAACAAACCGAGCATCTCTTGAAAAGCGCCGTGCGGCTCCGGTTTCTGGAACGGGTCAGCGGTGCACGGATTTTCAATGAAATCTATTTGATTCTGAATGAGAAAGAACCTTTGCCGGCGGTGGAGCGCATGGCACAGCTGGAGCTGCTCGCCATGATCGATCCCGACCTGGACGGTAAAGCCGACCATCGCACCTATTTCACCCAGGTCCGGCGGACCATGGATTGGTTCGACCTGCTTTATACCGGAGAATCCTGCCAGCGGTGGCTCTGCTACTTTTTGATCTTGACGGCCGGTCTTGGCAGGAAACGCATGATTCGGTTATGTCAGCGGATCAGTGTCCCGGACCGGTACCGGCAGGCCCTGGTCGAACAGCGCAGCAGCGGGCTGGATGTCCTCAAAAAACTCGAGCGGCGCCGACCATCGGCCCGTGCGCCGCTACCGAGCGACCTTTATCGCTGGTTGTCCCCCCTCGATATCGAGGTTCTGCTCTTTCTCATGGCGCTCGCCCGCCAGGAAAAAGTCCGCCAGTGGTTTTCGCTTTTTATGACCAGTCTCCGATACGAAAAACCTCTGCTCAGCGGTCATGAGCTGAAAAAAATGGGCATTCGGCCAGGTCCGGTTTATAAGGAGATTTTCGAGACCCTTTTGCGCGCCCGGCTCAATGGCAAGGTTGTCAGCCTGCAGGATGAAAAGCAGCTGGTGGTCAGAAAATATTCCTCGGAGGGCGTTGCTTCAGCCGGGTAACCTAATAAAAACAAATGCTTGAATGATTTCTTTCGGCAGTGAGCCGATTGACTAATTTGCCCCTCTCTGTTATCATAAATCGTTGATTTTTCCCTGTTTTCAAGCCTCCCAAATGGCAGCCGGCCCGGCTCCGGCCGGTAAGGTCCTGCGTTCAGCAGGGATCCTGCCCTGTATCGATAAATTATGGAAAGCATTGTCCTTAAAATTTCCATTATGCTGGTCCCCGCCTTGCTTGCGGTCACCCTGCATGAAGTCGCGCACGGCTTTCTGGCCGAGAAGCTGGGCGACCCCACTGCCCGGCTGCTGGGGCGGCTCACCCTGAATCCGGTTAAGCACCTCGACCCGATCGGCACGATTGCCGTGCTGGTTTTCGGATTTGGCTGGGCGCGTCCGGTGCCGGTCAACGCCAACAATCTTCGGGATTCCCGGCGCGGCATGATCTGGGTGTCTCTGGCCGGCCCGACAGCCAACCTGCTGCAGGCTCTTTTGTGTGCCCTGCTGCTGAGAGCCGTTGCGGGTTCCGTTTTCGTGTTCCCCGAAGGGAGCCAGATGCTGGCTTTTATCGAGCCCATCGGCTTGATGGCTGCTTTCGGTCTTTATATCAATGTTATTCTTTTCATGTTCAACCTGCTGCCGATCCCCCCCCTGGACGGAGGCCATATTCTGACCAATCTGCTGCCGGAGAATCAGGCACGTCTCATCGGAAAAATTGAGCCGTTTGGTTTTCTTATCCTGGTTTTCCTGATGTTTGGCACTTCACTCTGGCGCAGCGTGTTCGGCCCGGCGGTGTTTTCCGTCGTTGCATGGCTGGCCGGGCCCCACATCGCGATCGTCGAACAGACCATGCATCTGCTCTTTTACAGTTGAAGGCCATGGAACCCTATCAAATCCATCTCGAGAATTTTACCGGGCCTCTCGATCTGCTTCTGCATCTTATCAGGAAGCACGAGATGGATATTTACGATATTCCCATTGCCGATGTTACCAGCCAGTATCTGGCAATTCTCGATGCGATGCAGACCCTGAACCTTGATATCGCCGGTGAATTCCTGCTTATGGCGGCCACCCTGGTGCATATCAAGTCAAAGATGCTGCTGCCCAAAATCGCCGAGGAGGACACCGCAGAGGAGGAGGAAGATCCACGAGCCGAGCTGGTCCGGAGACTGCTCGAATACCAGAAATATAAAGAAGCGGCCGCGACCCTCGATGAACGGCCGAAGCTCAATCTGGATGTTTTCGACCGCTATGCCCCCGAGCCGGAAGCACAGGAAAAATCTGATGGCGGATTTGCCGAAGTCAGCCTTTTCGATCTGCTTGCCGCCCTGCGGGAGGTTCTCAGCCAAAATCCGGAGCCGTCCTTTCATACGGTGGATATGGATCGTTTATCCGTGGCTGATCGCATCAACCTCATCCTGGAGCGGCTCCAGGGTGAGCAGAGCATTGCATTCAATGATCTGTTCTCCGGAACGATCGAACGGGGCGACATCATCGTGACCTTCCTGGCGACCCTCGAACTGGTCCGCATGCGCCTGATCCGCCTGATGCAGAATGCACGTTTCGGTACCATCTGGCTGATGGCCGCTGTGGAGGTCGGAGCCGGAGAGCTCAAAATCGGAGAAGAACATTTTGGATATTCGTGACCTTGTGCCTGCAGTCGAAGCTGTGGTCTTTGCGGCGGCAAGGCCGCTTGATGCGAACCAGATCGCCGAAATTCTTGAAACGGAATCGGCTGCCGTTCAGGAGGCCCTGGCCACATTGCAGTTTTCGTGCGATGAGCAGAACCGGGGCGTTTTTCTGGAACACGTCGCCGGCGGCTATCAACTGCGGACCAGGCCCCAATTTGCAGAATACCTGCGCAGGCTCGGGCGTCGTCGCCCGTTCCGGTTTTCGCGTGCCGCCCTGGAAACCCTGGCGATCATCGCCTATCGCCAGCCGGTTACCCGCCCGGATATCGAATATCTGCGCGGCGTGGATTCGGGCAGTGTCCTCAAGACGCTGATCGAAAAGCACCTGGTGCGGATTCTCGGCAAGAAGGATGTGCCCGGCAAACCGATGATCTATGGGACGACTCCGGCATTTCTTGAGCTGTTCGGCCTGCCGGACCTCGCTTCATTGCCGACTCTTCAGGAATTCAGCGAGCTGATGGACGAGGGATTCGCCGCTGAGACTGACGACAGCCTGCGGGATGAAACCGAAGAGCAGACGCCAATGCCAGCGAACGGTTCTTGACAGACAATGTTGCAAAGGCTGCAAAAACTGATTGCCGCGGCCGGGCACTGCTCCCGGAGGGAGGCCGAACGCCTGATCGTTGATGGCCGCGTCACGGTGGACGGACGCACGGCCGAACCCGGTGACCGAGGAGATCCAGGGGTTAACCGTATCGAAATCGACGGTCAGCCTGTCGGCAGTGGAGAGCCACGCTGCTACCTTCTGCTCAACAAGCCGAGCGGGTTTGTTACAACGGCCAGTGACCCGGCCGGCCGCCAGACCGTTCTGGACCTGGTGCAGGACGTGCCTGTTCGGGTTTTCCCGGTGGGGCGCCTGGACCTCACCACTTCAGGCCTCCTTTTGCTGACCAACGATGGCGAACTGGCGAACCAGCTGGCTCATCCCCGTCATGAAATCAGGAAAACCTACCTGGTCAGGATCAGGGGGCATTTGACTCAAGAGCACCGACTGAAACTGGAAAGAGGACTTCAACTCGAGGATGGCATGACCGCTCCCGCCAAGGTCAGCCATGTGCGCAGCCAGGGGGGGCATACGTGGTTCCAAATCACTATTCACGAAGGACGCAACCGCCAGGTGCGGCGCATGTGCGAAAAACTTGGTCATCCGGTCAGCAGACTGAAAAGAATCGGCTATGCTTTTCTGCGCCTGGATGGGGTTCCGAGCGGGCGTTATCGTCGGCTGACCGCAGACGAGGTTGAACGTCTTCGCAAAGAACTCGCCTGATATTGGATGCTAAAAAAGAAAAAGGATGGGACATGAATGCTTGCAAGGTATTGACCGCGAAGCGGCAGGCACCCGCGGCTGCCTTGGTCAGGAACCTGCGGCCAAACTGTACGCTGAGAGCGCCGGATGTTTCTGCCGAGACGGTCGATATCATGTTGTATCTGGCGCAGGCGCAGACCCTGTTTGCCGGTTATCTGTTCAATGTCAACCCTCTCGATCAGCCAGGGACCGAGGAGAGCAAGTTGTTCACCCATGCTTTGATGGGGTGCGCCGGATATGATCGGAAACGCCAGGAATATGAAAAGCTGCAGGGCCAGTCCCCGCACCGGTGCCTGAT
>DATFJP010000192.1:0-8984 GCA_035269105.1 Desulfuromonadales bacterium | reverse complement strand
AAGGAACAGAACCTGCCCGATCCCGAGCGGCCCTTCGATGACATGTCGGTTTTCGACGAGATTCATCATGGCCAGCAGCGGCGGACCAACGAGAAGGCCTACACGGTTATCAACCGCTACGAACCGACGGGCAGCGACCAGAAAGTCTATCGCAAGGTGCAGTGCAACCATTGCGCGGAGCCGGCCTGTCTCAGTTCCTGTTTCGTCAATGCCTATAAAAAAACCGACGAAGGCGCCGTTATCTACAACGACAAGGTCTGTGTGGGCTGCCGGAATTGCATGGTTGCCTGTCCCTTCAACATCCCGGCGTACAGTTATTCGAGTGCCTTCGACCCAATCATCAAAAAATGCGTGTTCTGCTACGACACCCGCCTGAAGGAAGGGCGTCCACCGGCTTGCGTTGAGAGCTGCCCGCAACAGGTCATGACCTTCGGCAAACGGGACGACCTGATCAAAATCGCCAACCAGAGGATCCGCAATAACCCCGATCTGTACGTGGATCATATCTACGGGGAGCATGAAATGGGCGGGACGCACTGGATGTACCTGTCAGGCGTGCCTTTTGACGAACTGGCATTCAACATGCACCTCAGCAATGAGCCGATCCTCAATAACGTCAAGGATTTCCTCGGTACCGTGCCGATGGTCCTGGCGATCTGGCCGGCCCTGTTCACCGGCTTCCATCTGCTGGCGACCAACAAGAAGAACGGCCATGGCCATGAAGAGGAAGAAAGCAAGCATAACGACGAGGGAGGCGACCAATGAAAGCGTTGATTGAAGCGGGAGTGAAACCCGTTGATTCCTATCGGCCCGGCGAAAACAAGCGGCCCTGGACCTTCAAGGAAAAACTGATGCTGGGGCTGACGCCTGGTCAGTACCTGGGCCAGGCCCTGCGTAATCCCTTCAACTGGATCCTCGGTCTGATTTTTGCCGTGGGCCTGCCGCTGCTGGCCTACCGCTATCTGTTCGGCCTGGGCGTCGTGACCCACAGTTCGAACGACTACCCCTGGGGTCTGCTCCTCGGTTTCGGCCTGTTCTGCATGGTGCCGCTGTCCGCCTCGGGCTTCATGCTCGGCACAACCGTCGAGATTTTCGGTCGCCACGATTTCGAACCGATTGAAAGGCTGGCGCTGCTTAATGGCCTGCTGGGCTACTTCTTCGCCGTCGTCTATCTGCTGGTCGACCTCGGTCAGCCCTGGCGCCTGGCCTATCCGATGGTCATCTCCTTCGGTCCGGTCGCAGTGCTGTTCCTGGTGGCATGGCATGTGGCAACCTATCTGTCCGTCCAGGTGGCCGAAGTCTCCGTGGCCTTTTTCGAATGGATCGGCTGGCTCGGCGGCAAACGCTGGGTTCGCAAGATAGCGATTGGCCTGACGGTCGCCGGGATTATTCTGTCGACCCTCCACCAGGGGGCATTGGGGGCCTTGTTCCTTTATTCCCCGGGCAAGGTTCATCCACTCTGGTATTCTTCCGCCTTCCAGTGGATTCTGTTCTTTGCCTCGTCGATCCCGGCCGGCCTCTGCATGGTGATCACAGTCAGCACGGTCATCAAACACACCATGGCCTGGCGCTGCGACCGGAATTTTCTGGACAACCTGGATTACTGCACCCTGGGTATCGCCAAGGGGGCTGCGATGGGCCTGTTTACCTATTTCTTTATCAAGGTCATCGCTGTTGCGCATGACAATGAATGGGCCTACCTGGCGACCGGCTGGGGCTTTTGGTGGATGTTCGAAATGTTCTTCGGGGTCATGCTGCCGATCATCCTGTTTGCCTATGCGATTCATCATCGGCTTCTCTGGTTGGTTCGCGCCACGGGGTTCCTGACGGTTCTCGGTATCTGTCTGAACCGCCTGAACACGTCGCTGATCACCTTCAACTGGACCATTTACCAGGAACTGCCGCATATCTTTGAATTCATCATCACCATTACCCTCTTATGCATTTACGTCGTGGTTTACCGCTTTATCCTGTATCGCCTGCCGATACTGTATACCTGGAAAGAGGCGCCTCAAGAGGCGGTTGCGACGGAGCCGGTCAAGACGGAGCCACGAGTGTCAGCCGGCACCTCTACGGCTCCCGCCACCAGCTCGCCCTGACTGGGAAACGATTGACGTTTGCAGCCGCGGGTCCTATATTGGTCCCGCGGCTGCTGGCCAAGGGAGCCTGAAGGAGATCCGCCATGTTCAGCAATCTGAACAGCCGAACCATCACTTCCGTGACATGTGCGGTGACCGGTTTTGTCATTGCCTGCTGCCTGCTGCTGTATACCTTCATCAAGACCGATCTGATGAAGATGGAAGTGGAATATACGGCCGACCTGGCCGACACGGTCGTCAGGTCCACCCGCTATGCGATGCTGAAGGATGATCGCGAAATGCTGAGCGAGATTATTCACAACGTGGGAGATCAGCAGCAGGTCGAACATGTACGGATCTTCAACAAGAAGGGTTTGATCATGTTCTCGGGCAATGACGCCGAGATCAATCGATTCATCGACAAGTCGGAAGCCGGATGCAGCGAATGCCATGCCGGGGGCAAACCGAAGAGCCGTTTGGGCACCATGGAGCAGGCCCGGCAGTTTACCAACCCGGGCGGCACCGATGTGCTGGCGATTACCGCGCCGATCTACAACGAACCGGATTGCTACAGCAATACGGCCTGTCATTTTCATGATAGCGACACCGAACTGCTCGGCACGCTGGACATCGGTTTGTCGCAGGCACCTCTGAAACGGACGCTCGGACTGTTGCAGACCCGCATGATCATGTTCAGTATCATGGTCCTCTGCCTGACAGTCAGCGTGGTTTATGCTCTCCTCTACCGCCAGGTTTTCCTGCCGCTCAAGCACCTGGCGGATTTTACCGAAAAGGGAACCGATGCTGCCCTGGAGGAGCATCTTCCGGAGCTTTCCGGAGAAGTTGCGCGTGCCGCAGAATCTTTCCAGGCCATGGCGGCGCGCGTGAAATTCCTGGAAGAAAACTGTCGCAGGCAAAAGAGCGGCGACCTCAGCCGTTAGTGTTCCGTTCCTTTTCGCGCGGGCTGGTGGCGTGGAAACCCCGACACGGGTTTATTCAGGACGAGGGTGATGGGCCGGTCCCGATCATTTCCCGAAGAGCGAAAATCTGATTCACGGGAGAAAATTCAGGGTGAAATAGAGGCGCGTATCCGCAGGCTGGAGCGCAGCACTGTCGTCGGTCTGCTGGGCATGGTGCTGTTTCTGGTGGTCAGTCTCGGCGCTTATTACCAGTTTTCCATGCTGCCAACACTTTCCGAAGAGGCCTGGCAAATTCTCGGCGATCCACCGCCGGTGGAAATGATCAGCCTGGCCCTGGTGGTCTACGCTTTCTCGGCCATTATTTTGATTCTTGGCCGTATGGCCCATGACAGGGGCGGCTACCGCGGCCTGATGCATGCCGGGTTTTTTACCGGCTTTTATGCTTTTTACCACCTGTCGGGGGGACTTCCCGATAATTTCTGGGCGACCTTCTTTGCCGGCTTGAGTGTGTTGGGACTGGAAAACTACCTGCTCTGGATGCGGACCAATTCGGCGATACTCAGGGAAAAAGCCGAATTGGAACGCCTGCTGAAAAAAGCCGATTGGCAGGAGAAAACCCGGCAGGAGGGCTGACTCCGATCAATTGACGACAATAATCTCGCCGTTAAAATCGACCGTCTGTCCTTTCCTGATTTTGCAGCGTTTGCGCAGTTCCACCTGCCCGTCAACCCTGACGAGACCTTCCGCGATCAGCATTTTTGCCATGCCGCCGCTGCCGCACAGGCCTGCCGCCTTGAGCAGTTGATGCAGTTCGATCACATCCTCCTGCAAGCTGAATTGGATCATTTCGGATATCCTTTGCGAAGGCGGGCAGCAACCTCTGAGACGCCGTTGCAGCCGGAAATCTCCGGATGCGGCGTCGTTTCCCGCTCTTTTTGCAAGCCGCCGTGTTATGGCCGCCAGGCGGCAATCCTCTGTTCCAGGACTTTACGGTCCGTCGCCCGGTAAGGGCCGACAATCACTGCATGCAGCTGTGCAGGGACAAAAAGACGCCGGGCGGTCTGCTGCAGGCCCGCGGCGGACACCTTTTCCAGGTCGGCGAAGTCGCCGGAGATGGTCCGCATGCTGCCGGTGATTTCTCCCCAGGCATAGCGCAGGGCCATTTCATCAACCTGATCGCGGGAATATTCCAGATCGTACCGGTAACTGCGCAGAACATGTGTGAGTTCTGCACGGGACAGGGGCTCGGCGGTCAGTTCGCTGAAAATTTCCAGGATGGCTTCTGCGGCGCGCACCAGGTTTTCGGAAGAAACGGCCAACTCCACCGCCAGCAGCCCGACCTCGGCATAGAGAGCCAAGCCTGCATCCACGGCATAGGTCAAACCGAGTTCCTCGCGCAGACGCATCATGAGCCGACTCATGCCGCCCCAGCCGAGGACGCGCCTCCAGACCCGAAGATTGACGGCATCCTGGTCCTCCCGGCCCGGCAGCCGAAAAGCGATCTGCAGGGAAACCTGGGAACCGGCATCACGGACCCAGCGGATTCCCGGGCCGGTCTTGTCCTCGCCGTGCCATGGCCGCGCCGGTTTGGGCGGCAACCCCTGCCAGCCGGCAAAGGCAATCGCGGCGCTCTCCAATACAGCCTCCGGAGATATGGGGCCGGCGACTGCCAGCACGGTGTTGGCGGGGCAGTAAAAGGTCTCGTAATGCCGACGGATCTGGTCAAGGCTTAACCGTTCGATGCTGGTTCGCGTGCCGAGGGTCGGCCGGCCGAGGGGGTGGCCGGGGAACAGCAGGGCCGCGATCAGATTGTCCGGGTTGACCTGTCGGCCGGTCTCACTGAGGTCGGCAAGTGCCTCTTCCAGGATAATGCGGCGTTCGACCTCGATGCCGCTGAACCTGGGTCGGCGCAGCATGGAGGCAAACAGATCGATGCCTTGCGAAACATGCTGCGGATGAATCCGGGAGTGGAAACAGGTGGTTTCCGCGTCAGTGCCCGCATTGGCCGATCCGCCGAGGGCTTCGAAGGCGCGTTCCAGCTCCAGGCCGGTCGGGAAATCCGCCGAGCCCTTGAACAGCATGTGCTCCAGAAAGTGCGAGGCCCCGGCCCGACGGGTCGATTCATGGCGACTGCCGACCCCGAGATAGACCATGACTTCGGCACTGTGATGATGCGGCATGGGCACGCTGACCACGCGCAAGCCGTTGTCCAGCGTCGTGGAATGATATTCGCTCATGATGTTGCGCACGCAAAAGGCGGGCGCCGGATGGCAAACTTGCCATCCGGCGCCGAAACAGCCGAACTGACAGGCTGGAGGGTTTCAGCCTTTGAGCAGGCGCGCCGCCTCCTTGGCATGATAGGTGATGATCAGGTCGGCGCCGGCACGCTTCATGCCGACCAAAGTTTCCATCATGATTCGCTCACCGTCGATCCAGCCGCGGTCCGCGGCAGCTTTGATCATCGAGTACTCACCGGAGACATTGTAGGCCACCAGCGGCAAATTAAAGCGGTCTTTCAGTTCCCGCAGGATGTCGAGGTAGGCCAGAGCCGGTTTGACCATCAGGAAGTCGGCGCATTCCTGGACGTCGAGCTCCGCCTCGCGGACGGCTTCGACGCGGTTGGCCGGGTCCATCTGGTAGCTGCGGCGGTCGCCGAACTGAGGGGTGGATTCGGCGGCATCGCGGAAAGGACCGTAATAAGCGCTGGCATATTTGACGGCATAGCTCATGATCGGGATGTGGTCGAACTGATTGCTGTCGAGGATGGCTCGAATCGCGGCGATCCGGCCGTCCATCATGTCGCTCGGTGCAATGATGTCGGCCCCGGCGCGGGCATGCGAGAGAGCTTCCGCTGCCAGCAGCTTGAGGGTTTCGTCATTGTCGACATCGCCGTCCTTGATCACGCCGCAGTGCCCGTGGTCCGTGTATTCACACATGCAGACATCGGTGATGACCACCAGTTCGGGCACGGCCTCCTTGATGGCCCTGACGGTGTTCTGAATGATGCCGTCGTCGCTGTAGGCATCCTGGCCAAGAGGGTCTTTGGCCTCTGGAATGCCGAACAGGAGCACCGCCGGAATGCCGAGCGCATGGACCTCTCTGGCCTCGTCGACGATATGTTCGATCGACTGCTGGTAAATGCCCGGCATCGAAGGGATTTCCTTACGGATGTCGCTGCCGAAGGCACTGAACATCGGGTAGATCAGATCTTCCGGGCGCAGGAAGGTTTCGCGCACCATCCGGCGCAGGGGGGCGCTGCGGCGGGTGCGACGGGCGCGGTATTCTGGGAAAAACATGGTCAACCTCCACAAGCAGAGGCGCAAGGCGCGAAGCGCGAGGCGCGATGGCTAAGTCAGCATAGTATCGGGTGTGTCGCGGGTCAAGTTCCGGTGCCGGTCCGCTCGAAATGAATCCTGATCGCTTCGATCAGGGCAGGCAGCGTCGATTCCTCCGGTTCGATGACGACATGAAAGCCGAGTTCCCTGGCGGTTTGGCTGGTCAGAGGTCCGATCGAGGCGACGGGCACCTGTCTGGCCAATGCGAACTGCTCGGCGGTCAAAAGCTTCACCAGGTTGCGGACCGTCGATGACGCTGTGAAGGTCAGCAGGTCCAGTTTACTGCGAACTGCCGCCGAGAGGATTTCAGCAGAGTCTGCGGGAGCGACGCTGGTATAGGCGACGGGATCGAGAACCTCCGCTCCGGCCTCGGTCAATTGCCTGGGGACCAGGTCCCGCGCCAGGCCGGCTTTGGGGTAGAGCACACAGCGCCCGGCAACCTGGTGACGAAGCCTGTCCACCAGGCCTTCAGCACGGTAATCAGAGGGAATGATATCGACCTTGAGGCCGTAGCTGCGGATCAGTTCAGCCGTTTTCGGGCCGACGGCAACGATGGTCTTGCTGCGGAGGGATGCCGGGTCCAGCCCGAGTTGACGCAGTCGCGCGAAAAAGAATTCAACCGCATTGGCGGAACTGAGGATCAGGTAATCGACCCGGTCCAATTCGGCCAGGGACTGGTCCAACCGTGAGCAATCCTCGGTCGGAACAATTGCGATGGTCGGGCAGACAATAACCTCGGCGCCCAAACGGGCCAGCGGGTCGGCCAGGGCCGCGGCCTGGTCAGCGGCCCGGGTGACAAGAATTTTCCGGCCGACCAGCGGCTGACGCAGGTGAGTGTCGACAGTCGGCTCAGACATCTTCCTTTTCGATATTGAAGGTTTCGTGCTGATAGACCTCGTTGAGAATCTTGCCCGCGCCCATGATCAGAAGGTCGTCGGCCAGAGAGGTTCCGGTTTTTTCAGCCTCGTCGACATGGCTCTCAACCGATTTTTTCAGGAACTGCTGGCCATCCACGCTGGCAACCAGACCGGTCAAATGTAAACGATCGTCGGCGACCGTTGCGTAAGCGGCGATCGGAACCTGGCAGCCGCCTTCCAGGCGGCGCAGAACGGCACGTTCGGCAATGACCGCATGGGCGGTGTCCGGATGATTGAAGAAGTCGATCAGCGCATTCACTTCGCTGTCGTCGATGCGGCTTTCCAGACCCAGGGCACCCTGGCCGATGGCGGGCAGAGAAGTGCTGGTCGACAGATA
Organism: Desulfuromonadales bacterium; assembly: GCA_035269105.1. Taxonomy (GTDB): domain Bacteria; phylum Desulfobacterota; class Desulfuromonadia; order Desulfuromonadales; family BM103; genus JAQYVZ01. Next base: position 1,397 of record DATFJP010000192.1, on the reverse strand, counting down.
TTCGCTGATCCGGTTTTTGAAACCGAGGCGTTTCATCCCAGCGGACGCGAGCACCACGCCGTCCAGGTCCTCCTCGGTGAGCTTGCGAAGCCGGGTCTCGACGTTGCCGCGAATGTCTTTCATCTGCAGGTCGGGACGCAAATGCAGCAGCTGAGCCTTGCGACGCAGGGATGAGGTGCCGATCCGGGCGCCGTGGGGCAAGTCCTTCCATGAAGCGATTCCCGGCCGCAGCACCACGATATCGCGCGGGTCTTCCCGCTCGGTGATGCAGCGCAGGGCAAGACCCTTGGGGAAAAGGGTCGGTACGTCTTTCATCGAATGCACGGCGATGTCGATTTCATCGCGCAGCATGGCTTCCTCGATCTCCTTGACGAACAGTCCCTTGCCGCCGACCATCGCCAGCGGGACGTCGAGAATTTTGTCGCCCTGGGTCTTGATCTTGGTGAGAGAGACCTCGAGGCCGGGATGGCGCTGCTCGAGCTGATCTTTAACCCAGTTGGCCTGCCAGAGAGCGAGTTGGCTGGCTCGGGTTCCAATGCGTAGCTGTCCGGTTTTCATGAAGAGTGGGCTCCTTGCTAAGGTTCATCGGATGCTGAATCCAGAGGTTTGATTTCCGAATCGCCGGCGTCTGGTTCAGGCAGGTCGAACAGTACCCTTACCGCGTCGACGTAATTTTCGCCGCGATTGTCGCCCTGACCGTTTTTCAGGGTTTCAATCGGGCGATGCATGATCTTGTTGAGCAAGGCATTGCTCATCGCCTCAATGCTCTTGCGCTGGCGGGGGGTCAGGTCCTTGAGGTTGCCGAACGTCTTTTCCAGTTCCTGCTTCCGCAGCTCGTCAAGCTTGCGACGCAGGGCGACGATTGTCGGTTTGATGTCGAGGTTTTCCAGCCAGCGGCTGAACTGGCCGATTTCCTGCTCGACGACCCCCTCCGCCTTGCGGGCCTCTTTCTGTCGTTCCTTGAGGTTGGCCTGAACCACCTCCTGGAGATCGTCGACGTCGTAAAGATAGACGTTGCTGAGGCCATTGATCTTGGGATCGATATCGCGGGGGACGGCGATGTCGATCAGAAACATCGGCTTCTGCTTGCGACGCCGGATGATCTCTTCCATCTGCCGGGAGCCGAGGATGAAGTTGGGCGCGCCCGTGGAGGTCAGAACGATATCAACTTCGGCCAGATGGTCGGGAAACCGGTCAAAGGGGATCGCCCGGCCCTGCAGTTCGGCGGCGAGTTTTTCCGCCCTATCCAGGGTACGGTTGGTCACCAGGACCTTGCTGACACCGTTGTTAAGAAAGTGGCGGGCTGCCAGCTCGCACATCTCGCCGGCGCCAATGATCATGACCGCCTTGTTGTCCAGCCGGTCGAAGATTTTCCTGGCCAGTTCCACCGCCGCGAA
>DATFJP010000191.1:0-14510 GCA_035269105.1 Desulfuromonadales bacterium | reverse complement strand
CGCAGGTGGGCGAAGCTGTGCGCTTCGAGAGTGGCCGAAGGCGGCGCAACAGCACCGGCCAGCAATGCCAGCAGCGAGCTGAAATCGATGTTTCCTTCGCCGAGAGGCAGGTGGGCATCGCTGGCTCCGGAGTTGTCATGCAGGTGGAGATGAAAAAGCCGGGAAGAGATCGCCCTGAGCCAGACCTCCAGCGGTTTCCGGCCGAACAGGTTCCAGTGTCCCACATCGAAGCAATGTCCCAAACGAGGGGAATTGACTTGGTTAACCAGTTGCACCAGGGTTTCCGGTGCAGGCTCGTAAATATTCTCCACCGCAATCAGGCAGCGGCCGTGCTGGTCTTTCTCAAGGAGTTCTCTGAAAAAGTCACAGGCTCTGGCCAGCCAGAGGTCTTCCATGTTGGGATAGCGCCAGGGATCGAAACCGGGATGCACAACAATGAGGCGGGCATCGAGCCCGGCGGAAACGTCAAGCGTCTTTACCAGCCGCTGCAAGGTCACTTGCCGGACCAGAGGATCGAGAGCCCCGGGGTTCAGATCGAAAAAAGGCGCATGAACGGTCGGCCGGAAACCGGCCTCCCGGCATTGCCTGCCGATCTCAGCAGCCGTTTCGGGACACAACGAGTCCAGGTCGTCGGCCTTCAGGGCAAATTCCGGCGCCAGTCCGAGACGCAGAACGGCGGCAAGAAAGCGGGGACATTCCGTCCAGGGGATGTGAGCTCCTAAAGGATCAGCCAGCATGGGCATTCACTTCGCGGTCAACCGGTTGCGGGAAAAAGCCACAACAGATGTCCACAGGCAAGACGAATATTTTGTAACAGGCAAGCAGGACCCAAAATACTTCCTGTTGAAAATTATCATAAGGATAGAGAGCAAGAGCTTAAAAGGCAAGCAGTTAAGTAAGTTAGCGATTAAGGAAGGGATATTTTTACTTGACAATATTTGTATACTGTATACAATCGTTGCGGTTATTGCTATACGGAGCTTTGCTGTGCGAAAAAAACCCATAGAACATCATCAGACCCTCCGCGAAAAAATTCTGGAAACAATTCGCGACGCTATTCTGCGCGGCAGCCTCAAGCCGGGGGAGAGGGTTTCCGAACCGGAACTGGCTGAACGTTTCGGCATCAGTCGAACGCCGATTCGAGAGGCCTTCCGGCAATTGGAATCGGAGGGCTACCTGCAGGTTATTCCGCGCAAGGGAGCGGTCGTTGCGTCTCTTTCGGAGCGGGATGTCGAAGAGTTCTACGCGGTAAAAACCATTTTGGAAGGATTTGCAGCCCGCTTGGCCGCTGAGAAGATGTCTGCCAAGGATATTGAGAAGCTCGAGGCGATCAACGAGAAATTGCATAAACTTGCCGAAGAAGGGGATGTCAAAAATTTCTTCAAGGTTCACGATGAATTCCATGAGATTTTCATTAAGGCTGCCGGCAATGAAAAGCTGCTGGAATTGATCAATCAGTTGATCAGGCGGTTCAAGCGGTTGCGCCTGGCATCTCTTGCCCAGCCGGGGCGCATGAACGTTTCCGTCAAGGAGCATGATCAGCTCATCGAGGCCTTCAAAAGACATGACGGCAAGAGCGCCGACAGTCTGGTCAGACATACCGCCACGATTGGCGCGGCCGCCCTGATCGAAAGCCTGTCAGAAGAGATGGACCAGGCAAAGCATCTTGAAGACCTGGTTGACCAGTGAAGTGATTTAATCGGCTTTCATTGTTTTGCGATGCACTGACGCCGTTGCGGTTTGACCCGCAGCGGTTTTTTTGTTCATCAAGAGTCAGGGTGAACCATGGGGCCTGGTTGTCAGTTCTGCGTCTTATCTGGACCTCCCCGGAGACTCGCCGCCCCTGGACGGCGACCATGGGGGACCACTCACCCCCGGTCCCCAGAGACCTTCACGGTACCCGATGCCGATGCCCGTTGTCCAGAACCGGACAACGGATGCCCTCCGCCCGCCGCGCTCCGAAATCGGCAAAACCGTCTGAAAATTCGTAAATCGCTAAAGCGCGGCCTGAAGACCGCGCTTTGTGTTTATGTTTGGGGTTGGTCGTGCCGTGGTGCCGGGGAGAAAAACAAGGGTTTACACGGCAGGATTTCCATCTTCGAGGGGCCTGCAGGCATAGGCCCAGATGCTGAGTTGGCCGAGGCCGTAAAGAATCAGACCGACGGCCAGGACACCGGCGAAATTCGCCGCGAGAGCGTTCGAAATAAAGTAGAAAAGGTAAAAAGTCAACAGGTAGGCCAGATGGTTATGGGTCCGGATCGGTCGCGATCCGCTGGCAAGACATATACATTGCGGAATCATTACGGCAATACAATAGATGGTCAGGGCAATGTTGGTCAGGACGGCCGGCGGCGGGCAGCCGAGAAAGACCTTGATCTGCTCCGAAAAAGAGGCAAACAGATTGAAATCCCGAATTGCAAAGGCACAGCCGCTGAGCAGAAGAAACTGCAGCAGCTCGAGCAGCCCTTTCCGGGACAATATGATGAGAGACTGATCTTTTTCCCGCCGACTGCAATCCGAATTCCAGAAACGGTGTTGATTCATTGCGGCCTCCATTCTTTCGACAAATTCCGAACCAGGGTGAAACTGGAAGATTGCTTTTGCCTTTTATAAAAGCAATGGCCATACCAAGAAAAAGCATTCGGTATAAAATTTTTTCTTATTATTTTTCGGTTATTTAGGTGGAGATGACAGTCGCCGTTTGCGGTGAAGACTTCCTGTCAGACAAGAAAAATCCTGCGCAACGGGAGTGTCCCGTTGCGCAGGATGAGGCCAGGCGTTGAGAATATTTTCAACTGGCGGAATGCTCGTGTGGCTGCTGGTCGTCCGGAATCTCCTCCCAGCCGGTCCACATCGGTTTGAAGTAGGCGAAAAAAGTGTGTCCGAGGGTGGCCAGATAGACATGGGTGAACAAAAAGGCGCACAGTGAGCAGGCCAGCAGAAAATGAATGCTCATTAAAATTTTAAGCCCGCCGATCATGACCACGAAATCCCGCAGGAAGGCGACGTTGGTCAGTGCGATTCCGGTCAGGCTGATCAAAGGGACCAGGACGAACATGATCGCCAGATAGGCGGATTTCTGCATTGGATTAAATTTGTTCTGCGGCGTGGGATGGTGAGGGTTCTTCCAGCCGAGGAAATAGGTCAGCAGGTAGAATTTGGCCTGCCGGGTCAGGCCGTGCTGCAGGTCCTCCTTGTTGGGGATATACAGCTTGGCCATGTTGCGGGCCACGAAGCCGTAATAGAAGAACCACAGCGAAAAAGAGACGGCGACGACCAGACCTGCAGTGTTATGGAGCAGAATCGCCGAGCGATAGCTGTCGAAGATGACGATGTGTTCCGGAAATCGGATCTGCACACCGGTCACAATCAGGGTCACGATGCCGAAGGCATTGAGCCAGTGCCAGATGCGAACGGGCGTCGGCTGAAGATAGATTTTTTTGGTTTCACTCATGACTTGTCCTCACTTTTGCGTCGGTTTTTGCGCGTCAGGAAGCGGAGACTGCCGTGGCCGATCGGCAGGACCAGACCACCGGCGATAATCGCCAAACCGAGATAGTTCATGGTTTTGCTGCGGGTGGCACCGACCATGTAGAAGTCAGGCGTACCGAACAGGGCGTCCAGGACCGCTCCCTGTTCGGCGGGCACCCGTTTGAAGCTGCCGTCCGGTTGGGCGAGCGAGACATAGCTGGTCTGCATGGCTCCCGGTCCGGAGACGTGGCAAAAGGAGCAGTCCCAGCGGTTGTCCAGGGTGGTGATGTCATGGGAGACACTTGCGGGGGTCATCATGCCCAGCAGCTGGACATTTTTGTTGGCCGGATTGCGGTTGAACATGCGCAGTTCGGCAATCGAGATATAGTCGTCCCGGTTGGTGTCGACCAGATCCTGGACGTCATCGCTGCCCGCCAGGGCGGCGAGTTCACCATGATCGGCCAGATCCAGGGCGCCGGTCTCGATATTCTCCTTTTTATGGGTGATGTACAATGAGATGATCACATCCTCGGATGCCGTGTGGCAGGTGACGCAGGGCACCATCCCAATGTGCAGATTCGCCTGCGGCAGCCATTCCGAATGCGAGTCGACCACATCGTCCGCCGTATGGCATTCGACGCACATGGCGTTCATGTCATGACCGGAAACCGCTGCAGCGCCGCGCACATTATGAGGATCATGACAATCGCTGCAGCCGGCGTTTTCGTTGTGCGTGGTTTGCGCATACTCTTCGGCGACGTCGCCATGACAGTCGAGACAGTTCGGCCGGGAAGCAGTCAAACCGTCATCCGGGTGCGCTGCGGAAATGGAATCGTGGCAGGAGCTGCAGCCGATATCCGCGTGCGCCGAATTGACAAAAGCGACTTCGGCCACGAAACTTCCTTCACCGACCAGGTCAACGTCGTCGTGGCAGCCTAGGCAGTCTTCATTCTCCATGCCGAGGGCGAGAGCCGGACACAGCAGGCAGAGCAGGAAAAATCCCGGAGCTAAAATTTTCTGTCTGTAATCAGCAAGCATGATCGTAATCCTCGTGTTGGGCGCTGGTGGTCAGCGCAGATAAGCCCTGCGTGAAACCGGTTTGGCAGCGAACACTTCTTCGAACAGCCGGCGAACCGCCGCCAGGGAAGCGAACAGCTGCGCAATCATGATGATGCCGCAGTAGCCAAGGAAGAATTTGATCACGTAGCCGCTGATGCCGTCCATGACCTCCGGTGTGACCATTCCGGCAACCAGGGTTGCCAGGATCAGAGTCAGGCTTGCCAGCCAGAAGGTGATGTATTTCATGATCTCCTCCGTTCGATAAACATTACTTGTTGACGGCCTTGGCAGCAGGTCGTTTGCCCTTGAGGGCACCGGTGACGATGCCGAAGGCCATAAAGATCACCGGTAGCAGCTGGACGACCACAATCAGTCCGCACATGCTGAGAAAGGCCCAGACCAGCAGGTTGCTGTTGTCTTCCCGCGCCCCGGCGGCAAGAACCGGAGTGGCCCAGACAGTGGAAGCGATGAGCAAAGTAACCATAGAGCGCAGATTTTTCATGATGATCTCCCTTTCGGTTAGTTGAGGCGGTCGTAGGGGCGGGCCCCCGAACCGTTGTGGACAGAATTATTGAAAGCGCATTCGACAGCCAGCCGAATTTCGTCGGTATCCTCGGAACTCACCGGCCTGAGCGCATGGTAGAAAATTCCTTCCTGGCGGACACAGCGCTCCTGGCAGGGAGAAACCTGGTCAGCGACCAGGATAATGTTCAGGCCCCTGTCGCAATTGCGCAGAATTCTGACCAGGTCCGTAACCGGAACGCTTTCATTGAATTCATCCCCCAGCAGAACCAGGCCGGTTTGCTTCTGCATGACCTTGTTGACAACATCGGCCGCCGAGGACGTGGTCTCGACGTCGTAGCCTGAGCGGACAAAAGACTCCGCCATTTGGGCGCAGGTCAGGTTGTTGCGATCGGCGATTAAAATTCGGTGTGCCATGGCAAATCCTCTCTTTTGATTAAGCGAGATAAACAGATCAGGACCAAATTTTCCCGAGTCAAAGTTTGCGGCTTATTCCCCGGCCTGAAGGATTCAACAGGCCGTTGAAAATGCGCCGGAGCATCTGATAGCTGGGAATCAATTGGACAGCGATGATGGCTCCGGCAAATCCGATGAAGAGAATGTTCATAAGGTCGACGCTGGCCGCCGTGTCGCCGATGAAGGCGGCAAAGGCGAGGCCGCTGGCGACGATCAGCAGCAGAAGGGAAGCGGAAACCGTATTTTTCATGGTCAGTGCTCCTGTGGCCATTGGTTTTGGTTTTCTTTAAGAGCAACCTGCGTACCAACTGGGAACAGTCGTTCAATTTTGTTTTTTTCCATTTAAAAACAGTGTCTTGTAGAAAATCCCCGAGGCTTGAAACTTCGTCGTTTTTTCCTGTTTCACAGGAAAGTGTCCTGTCGAACGAGAAATTCATTGTTTTTCAGGAAGTGCCGAAAAAAGGTCTATTGCAGGTTGGCGATGTCATGTTTTTTCAACAGGGCGTAGAGCCGTGAGCGGGAAAGCCCGGAGAGCTGGCAGGCGGCGCGGATGTCCTGGTTGGCAAGCACCATCAGGTCTTGAAGGTATTGATTTTCCGCCTGGCAGAAGATATTGGCCCTGAATTCATGAAGGCTGGGCATTTCGCGCAGGAAGGACTGTGACAGGTCCGGCCTGGCGATCCTTCCCTTGCGCAGGGACATTTTCGTGACCTTCGACCTGAGCGGATGGGGAAGATGCTTGGCAAACAGGGTCCCTTCGTGCTTGGCCGCAAACAGGGCATGTTCCAGGGTATTGATCAGTTCCCGGACATTTCCCGGCCAACCATAACGGCACAAAATGTCGAAAAAGTCAGGAGCAACCCGTTTCTGCCTGATCTCATAACGGGAACACAGACTGTTGAGATGGTAAATGGCGAGTTCACGGATGTCCCCCCGCCGTTCCCGCAAAGGAGGCAGTTCAATCATATAGGCTTTCAGTCTGAATAGGAGATCGGCCCGGAAAAGCCCCTGATGGACCATTTCATCAAGGTTGCGGTTGGTGGCCGCTACCAGACGGAAGTCGCTGATGATTTCCCGCTCGGCGCCGAGCGGCCTGAATCGATGTTCTTCAAGGACGCGCAGGAATACTTTCTGCAGGGGAAGTGGCAGTTCGCCGACTTCATCCAGAAAAAGGGTCCCGGTATGGGCCTGCCTGATGATGCCCGACCTGGCCTCGCCGGCGCTGGTGAAACGGCCCTTGTCGTGACCGAACAACAGACTCTCGACCAGGTTTTGGGGCAAGGAAGTGCAGTCGACCACCACCAGAGGGCCCTGATGTCTGCGACTGGCCTCATGGATGGCCCGGGCGAACAGTTCCTTGCCTGTCCCTGTTTCTCCCGATATCAGGATGTTGGCGTCGCCTCCAGCTGCCTGAGAGACGGTCTGCAGGCAATCTTGGAGGGGTGGACTGCTGCCGATGATGGATGACCATGCAGAGACAGATGGACGCGCTCCCTTCGCCGGGAACGGCCGGTCGCTGCGAATGGTCAGGCCGTCGTTGAACATGCTGAAGGCGATCTGGTCGGCCGACATGTCAGGCAATTCAACCTGGACGATCAGGTTTTTTCCTTCTTCTTCGACGCTGATGGATGGCCAGCCGGGTGACGGACTGCCGCAGCGATGGACCGGTTTCTCAGGGGCGGAGGAGGGTCGATTTTGTTTGGAATCCATGTCGGACCTCTCTGGCGAAGGGGCAGGGGCTGCTACCGTTTCGACAGCATGTCCTGTGCCAAACAGCCTCCAGAAAAAAATCGTATTAATATCAGTTGTTTAAAAGGGAAGATGCAGAATAGACAGATTTGCCCACAGATCATTTCCTCTTGGCAGACAAGAAATTCCTGTCCGATGGGAGGAGAGAATCCTTCAGCGGGAGCGGGGAACCTCATGCTTTTTGAGCAGGGCGTACAGGCGCGATTGGGACAATCCTGAGAGGCGACAGGCTTCGGCAATATGAAAGTCGGTCAAGGACATCAGGTCCAGAAGATATTGACGCTCCGCATCATTGTAGATGGATTCCCGATATTCATGCAGCGAGGGAAGGTTCTGCAGACTGGCGATTCCTGTTGTCGACCCGGTTTCCGTTTCCTGTTGCACGTTGGCCCGGGTCACCTGGACCCGAAGCGGGGTCGGCAGATGTTTGGGGAACAGGGTCGGGTCAAAGCGGGCTGAGGAGAGGGTTCTCTCCAGGGTGTGGACCAGCTCGCGGACATTGCCTGGCCAGGCATAGCTTTTCAGCATCTCGAGGAACTCGGGGGAGAAGCCTTTGGGTGCCAGGTGGTAACGTTCGCAGAACTGGTCAATATGATAGCGGGTCAGCACGGTGATATCCTCCACCCGCTCGCGCAGAGGGGGCAGCTCGATCAGATAGGACCGCAATCGGTAAAGCAGGTCTTCACGAAACTGACCGTTATGGACCATCTGGTCCAGATTGCGATTGGTTGCTGCCACCAGGCGAAAATCGCTCTCTACTTCGCGATTGCTGCCGAGAGGGCGGAACCGCCGTTCCTGAAGCACCCGTAAAAAGGCTTTTTGCAGGGTCAGGGGCAACTCACCAACTTCGTCCAGAAAGAGTGTGCCCTGATGGGCTTGGCGTACCAGGCCGTCCCGGGCCTTTTCGGCGCCGGTGAAAGAACCTTTTTCGTGGCCGAACAAAAGGCTCTCCACCAGTGTCTCCGGCAGAGCCGTACAGTCGACGACGATAAAGCTGTGTCCGGCGCGATGACTGTTGTCATGAACGGCCCGGGCGAAAAGCTCCTTGCCGGTCCCGGTTTCGCCGGTAATGAATACATTGACGTCGCTGCCGGCGGCTTGGGCGACCTGGTCGAGGCAGGCGTTGAGCGGCGGACTGGTGCCGATGATCCGGTCTCTTTTCAAGGCAGAGACTTTGTGGCGACCGGACAGAGCGGTTTTTTCCAGGCGATATTGAAGAGCGCGTTCCAGGGACAGGGTGATGTCCCTGGCGGAAGAGGTTTTTTCGATGTAATCCCAGGCGCCGCTCTTGATCGCCAGTTCGGCACCGTTGGGATCTCCGAAGCCGGTCATGATGATGACTTCCGGCGCCGAACCGGCTGCCTCGATCCTGGGTAGAAGATCGAGACCGTTGCCGTCCGGCAAGCGGACGTCGAGAAAGACCACATCGAAGTCTTCGGCGGCCGTTGCCGCCAACCCTTCCGCACAGCGGGTCGTACAGACCGCGGCATGCCCCATGCGCTTGACCAGCCTGGCGAGTGTCGCACACATGGTTTCGTCATCATCGATAATCAGGATTCTGGGCATAGGGAATCCATCGTCGGCAGGGATTGGTCGAGCAGGGTTCGGACGACTTCGGCAATTTCTTTGCGCTCAAAAGGCTTGGACAACAGGGCCTTGACGCCCAGCGACTTCACCCTCTCCACAGTCCCGGCCATCTGTGGCGACGAGCCCAGGCCGGAACAGAGGATGATCGGCAGATTGTTACGCAGACTGAGGATTTCCAGGGCCAGCATTTCACCGGTCATGTGCGGCATGGTCTGGTCGGTAATCAGCAGGTCGAACTGCTCAGGAGCTGCGGTGAAGCGGTCCAGGGCCAGGCGAGGGTCGGTTTCGGCGGTCACCCGGTAGCCGAGACGCTCGAGCATTTTTTTGCCGCCCTGGGCGATATCGACTTCATCGTCCACCAGGAGGATATGTTCATTCCGGCCCGGCAGCAGAAGACTGTCGTTGTTCTCCGGCAACGGGACTTCGACGCAGTAAATCTGCGGCAGATAAATTTCAAAGGTCGTCCCGGCGCTGGGGCTGCTGTTGACACTGATGCTGCCGTCATGGCTCTTGACGATGCTGTGCACCACCGAAAGGCCCAAGCCGGTGCCCTTGCCCAGTTCCTTGGTGGTGAAGAAGGGGTCGAAGATCCGTTCCAGAATTTCCGGGGGCATGCCTTGGCCGGAATCCCGGATGGTCAGTTTCTGGTAGTGGCCCGGATGCAGTCCGGTGCCGGACTTGAAATCCGCCAGAATTTCCACGGCCTCGAGGCGAACTTCGAGAACGCCGCTTTGCTTGCGGATGGCATCGGCAGCATTGGTGCAGAGATTGAGCAGAACCTGGTGGATCTGCGTGGCATCGGCGGGGACTTTGGGCAGGCCCGGGACGATATGCTTTTTGATCTCGATGGAGGTTGGCAGCGACGCCCGCAGCAATCCAAGGCATTCCGTGATGATGGTTTCCAGGTGGACGGGTTTTCGTTCGTGAGGGGCATGCTGGCCGAGGGTTTTGATCTGCTTGACCAGGTTCCTGCCGCGCAGGCCGGCCTTGAGCACGATCTCCAGGTTCTCCCGCACATCATCGTCCTCGACGTCCTCCAGGCTCATTTCGGTATTGGTGATGATGGCGGCGAGGATATTGTTGAAATCATGAGCGATGCCGCCGGAGAGGGTCGCAACGGCTTCCATTTTCTGAGCGGTGCGCAGTTGTTCCTCCAGCTGCAGCTGCTGGGTGATGTCGTGGATTGAGGCAACAAAGCTGGAGCCATTGCCATCCAGACCGACGACCGGTGCGATTTTAGCCTGAATCTGATAGGGCCGGCCATCTTCTTTGTGGTTGATATAGGTGCCGCTGTGAACTTCACCGGTGCGGATGGTGTCCTCGACAGCCTGGTAAAAATCGAGATTGCGCTGGTAGCAGGCCAGGGCGCGAATCGGTTGGCCGACCATGCGGGTCGTCTTGACCTCGCAGATGTTTTCGACAGCCGGGTTGCCGTAGAGACAGATGCCACGATCATCGAAGATCAGCACTCCTTCGCTGGCCTGCTCCACCACGGCGCCGAGCACGGCAAGCTCTTTCTGACCCTTTTCTCGTTCGGATTCGCCACGAACGGTCTTGATGCCGAAGGAGAGATCCTCGGCCAGTTCTTCGAGCAGGCTGATTTCTTCGGTATTGAAGGCATCGGCGTCCTCTGCCATGATCACCAGGGCACCGAACGTGTCGCGTCCGCTGCGCAGAGGCAGGGCAGTGGCCGATTGGTAACCGTGCTCAACGGCCTGCTGGCGCCACAAACGGAAGCGGGGGTCGGTGGGGATGTTTTGGACAACCGTGGTCAGCCCGGTGCGGATGGTCGTGCCGGCCGGGCCCTGGCCGCTTTCCGTGTCGTCCCAGGTGGCCTTGACCGTATCCAGGTAACCATTTTCATTTCCCCAGTAGGCAACCGGTTTGATCGATTTCCGTTGATCATCCTGAGCGAAGCCGACCCATGCCATCCGGTAGCCGCCGACCTTGACCAGGGTTCGGCAGACTTCCATCAGGATATCCTGCTCCACACAGTCGTGGGTGATGACTTTATGACAGCCGCGGAACACCATCAGCGCCCGGATCACCCGGTGCAGGGAATCCTGGTAGCGATCGATTTCGATCTCGTGTCGGCGAATCAACAGAAAGAGAATTTGTGCAGAGACGACGATGAAAACCCAATGGTTAATCAAGGTCACCTTTTTCAGCGTGCCTGGATCACTGAACAGGTGTCTGAGGGCCGGCTCCGAAAAGAAAATCCAAAACCCGCCGAGCAGGGTATAGGTCAAGGCGATGGAAAATGGGTTGAGTTTTCTCTTGGTCGGTTTGGGGATCATGCTGCCTCGCGGAACTCGACAGAACCCATTGACTTACTCTAATTAATGTTCTGTTAATAAATAACAAAAAAGGTACGAATGTCAAGGGTTTCTTTTGCTCTTATAGGAAACCTCAGCGGTCCCCGTGGCGCTTTTTCTTAATTCCGCAACCGGTAGCTTCTGCCGATTAGCAGGGCCGCCCAGAGAAACAGCGCAAGGGCCATGCCGGCGCCGACGGTAAATGACAGCAGCAGCGGCAGGTCGCCGGTACCGAGCAGGGCGTGGCGGAAGCCGTCGATCAGGTAAAACAGCGGATTCAGGTGGGAGATGCCAGCCCATAGTGGCGGCAGGATGGAAATGGGGTAGAAGACTCCGCCCAGGTAAATGAGCGGCAGTATGATGAAATTGGTATACATGGCCAGGGCATCGAAATTGTTGGCATAAATGGCAGCGATGATGCCGAACTGGGCGAACAGGAAGCTAGCCAGCACAGCCATCAGCAAGGCGCCGAGAGGGTTGGTCCAGGGCAGAGGCGCAAACAGGGTGGAGATCAGCCAGACGATGGTCCCGACAGCCAGGCCACGGACCATGGCCGCCAGGGTATAGGCAAAGATGAACTGCGCCGGCGTGATTGGCGTCACCATCAGGTCGACGATGTTGCCGAGGTAGCGGGACATGAATAGCGATGAGGCGACATTGGCAAAGGAATTGTTGATGATGCCCATCAGGATCAACCCGGGAATCACGAACTGGGCATAGCTGAAATCTTCGACCAGGCTGATCCGTTCGCCGAGGGTGGCCCCGAATATGAACAGGTAAAGGGAGGCGGTGATCACGGGGGTGATCAAGGTCTGGGAGGCGACCCGCAGAAAGCGGCGGATTTCCTTCTGCAGCAGCGTATAAAAGGGCAGCCAGCTGATAAAGGGGCCCTGACCGTTGGCTTTCATGCGTCCCCTCGCGTGTCGTGGTTTTTCGGCCGCGTGATCTGAAGAAAAACTTCTTCGAGTGCCGGCCGTCGGGTCTCGATATCAACCAGTTCGAGGCCGAGCCGGCAAAAAGTCTGCAGCAGCTCGCCGGAGTTTTCGCCGGCCGGCAGCAACAGGCGGAGCAGGGTGCGGTCAGCGGACAGATCGGGCCGATAGGATGAAAGTTCCTGGGGCAGTTGGGCGAGTGGGGCGGCGAGGCGAACCTGCAGGCTTTTCGTGCCGAGTCTCTCCAACAGGGTTTCAGTCTCCTCCAGCGCCACCAGCCGGCCATGATTCATGATGGCAAGCCGGCCGCACATCTGCTCGGCCTCCTCCAGGTAATGGGTCGTCAGGAGGATGGTCGTGCCCTGGCGATTGATTTCGCGAACGAAATCCCAGAGGGTCAGCCGTAATTCGACGTCGACGCCGGCCGTGGGTTCATCGAGGATCAGCAGGTGCGGCTTGTGAATCAAGGCCTTGGCGATCATGAACCGGCGTTTGAGGCCGCCGGAGAGCTTGATCATGACCTTGTGCAGGTGGTCGCCCAATCCCAGCCGTTCGATCAGCATGGTCCGCCAGGCGGGATCGTCGCGCACGCCGTAATAGCCGGCATGGAACTTCAGCGCCTGGTCGATGGTGAAGAAGTTGTCGATGACAATTTCCTGGTGCATGACGCCGACCAGGCGGCGCGTGGTGCGGTAGTCCCGGCGACTGTCGTGACCGAAAATCCGGATGAAGCCTGAGTCGATGCGGGTGACGCCGCCCACCATGTTGATGGTGGTGCTTTTGCCGGCGCCGTTCGGCCCCAGCAGGCCGAAAATTTCCCCGGGTGCGATTTCAAAGGACACTTTATCGACGGCGGGTTGGTCATCGTAGCTTTTCGAAAGGTTTTCGATGGCAAGTGCAGGGACGGTCATCGTCTACAATCTTCAGAGGGGCGAGCTTGACGCGATCGAAACGGCTGCGGGAAAATCCATTGTTCGACCGCAGGCTCAAGCCGCCGCGGGAAAAAGTCAGGGTTCGGAGGGTTCATCGGGAGACGGGCCCGGTTCTTTTTCATTTTCCTGCTCAGCCTCCTCCTCGGGTCGCTTGCCGAAAAATTTTGCCACCCAGATGCCGACTTCATAAAGAATGAAAAAGGGCAAGGCCAGGGCTGTCTGCGAGACCACGTCCGGGGGGGTCAGAACCGCCCCGAATAAAAATCCGGCCAGTAGCGCGAACTTCCGATTGCGCGCCAGCCACTTGTGGTCGACAATGCCCATTCTGGAGAGGAAAAAAATGACGATCGGCAGTTCGAAAACCAGGCCGAAGGCCAGCAGCAACTTGGATGACAGCGACAGATAGGCGCCCATCGACAGCATGGCATCCATTTCACCCGTGCTGGTGCCGAATTTTATCAGGAAGGAAAAGATGGTCGGGAAGACGAAAAAAAAGCCAAAATAGGTGCCGGCGGCGAAACAGAGGGTGCTGGCGAAAACGAACGGAATGACATAGCTTTTTTCATGGGGATAGAGACCTGGCTCGATGAAGCGCCAGAACTGCCAGAGAATGAGCGGCAGGGAGATCAGCAGTCCGGCCAGAGCGCCAACCTTCAGATAGGTAAAGAAAGGTTCGGTCGCATTGATAAAGACCAGGCTGCTGCCTTCGGGCAGCGCCCGGCGGACCGGTCCGGCAATGTATGAAAAAAGTTTTTCGGCAAAACCATAGCAGGCCAGAAAGCCGACCAGCCAGGCTCCCGCGGCAATCATCAGGCGTCGGCGCAGCTCTTCAAGGTGCTGCATCAACGGCATCTGATCATCACTCATTACGGGGTTCCTCGCCTGCGGCTTCTTTTCCGGCGGCACCGCGCTCGGGTTTGCCCGGCGGTGCGCCTTGCTGCGGGGATTCTTCGCTCAGCCCGGTCTCGGCATAAGGTCCGGCCTCGGGCTTTTGCGAAGCGGGCGGCTCTTCGTCAAGAAAAGCCCGGCCGATGTCCCTGGGGTTGGGGACATCCCGAAAGCTTTCTTTCATTTCATCGGTGGCCCGTTTGAATTCGCTCAGGCCGCGGCCCAGAGCCCGGGCCACGTCCGGCAAACGCTTTGGCCCGATGACGATCAGGGCAATTGCCAGGATGAGCAGGAGCTCGGGAAAACCGATACCAAACATCGTGTCACCAGTCCGGAGTGAATCAGCGCGAGAGAGAGCAAGAGCATAGCGGTAAAGACTTGCCCTGTCAAGCCGGATGGATATGGATAAGCATTTGACATATCAAGGCTTTTGCACTAGGATACGACTTCATTTCCCTTACCAAAAGTGACATCAATGAATCAGCAAGAAATTATTCAGGAAATCCGCCGACTGGCCGTGGAGCGCGATGCTCTGATCATGGCGCACAACTACCAGCGCGACGAAATTCAGGAGATTGCCGACATTACCGGCGATTCTC
>DATFJP010000190.1:0-12415 GCA_035269105.1 Desulfuromonadales bacterium | reverse complement strand
AAAGCCGGAGGACCGCACCGAAATCCAGGTCCAGCTCAAAATCGACGAAACCCGTTACCTGTTCCGCGCCAGACGCAAGGAACTCCGCTTCACGGCGATGGAAGAGGATTTCATCAATGAGTTGTTGACCGCTTTCGAGGGTCTGTTCGGCGGGTTTTCGGCCAAAGGCTACGCTGCCCATTTTCGAACCGCGCTGCTGACCTCGCTGACCGATATTGCGGTGGCACGTTATATCCGCAGCGACCGGACCGGGGTTTTCTGGCCCACACAAAGCCTGATCCAGCTGCTGAAAAGCCTTTCTTATCAACGTTACGAAGGGTCTGCTGCCACCACCGGCTTTCTGATTTACCGGACCCAGCTCGACGACTTTATGAAATCTCTGGAGAAAACACGTTACGACTGGCTCGACCTTGGCGACGACCGGCGCAGAATCAGCGGGACCTTTTTCCGAAATCCGCTTTCCTATCGGTTCGTCGACGGCTACCGGGCCTTGTTCATCGGCGATATCCGGATGAATGTCAAGGGGACCATCCGCACCAGCGCACCGGGACCGAGTGACAATATCGATCAGCTTGCGCATCGGGAAACGATCTCGCTACTCAGCAAGGCAGGCAAGGGGGCCTTTGCGATTTACGTCAATAAGTCGTCCGAAGTCGAGATCGTGCTCGATACCGACAAGCTGCTGCTCTGGCGGAAAGGGTACTGGGGTATTTTCGACCCGGATATCATGCAGGAATTCCTGGCCGGCCAGCTCGAAAAGCGGTCGATCGGCTATCTCGTCTGGTCCGTCTATGCGCTCTCTAAAGCTCGCCATGGGACCGTGATTCTCATCGCTGACGAAAAGACCGATCTGAAGGCGCTGCGTATGGGTTCGGTCGGCGGCCGCGACCCCTTGAGTCGTGCTCTGATTCGTCACGTACGCGGCACCAAGATCGGCACCCTGAAGCGTTCCGGCGAACTCAGCCGCATTTTGTCCTCCGACGGCCTGACCGTGATCAACCGCAAGGGGGAACTGCTGGATACCGGGGTGATCATCGATACCTCGGGGGTCAGGGAACTGGTGACCGGCGGCGGCCGGACCACCGCAGCCACCGCAGCATCCCATTTCGGCCCGGTCGTCAAAGTCTCCGAAGACGGCCCGGTTGAACTGTTCCGGGACGGCAACAGCATCTATCGGTTCGGCTGAGGGTGTTTGCTGTTTGCTGTGCCGGCAGGGCGGCGGAATTTTTTTCCCTCTCTCGGGGTGGACCCGCGCTGTTTCTCCGACTCAGCAATCAAAAAACCTTTAAAACCGACGGGTTTCGTCCCGCCAGCCGACATACTTTTGCCCGGCAGCAAAAGTATGCAAAAATGCCTTCTCCTGCGGAGGGCAAGTTAACTGCTCATTCCGAAGGACATTGAAAATTGACTGATGTTTTGCTGCTAGGGGGCTGCCGAGGGCCTGATGTGTTGCGGCCCTCGGGTGCTGCTTGGGAAGGTATGGAAACAGGCTCCGGAAGAAGACTGCTTCTCCGCCTGGTTTTAAAACCGATAGAGAGCGGCAACTGTGTTTGGGGGACCTGGCACCGGCGCTTCGCAGCAGCAACCGAGGGCCGCAAAGTATCAGGCCCTCGGTGTCCCATAGCAGCAGAACCTCATCCAACCGGCAATGTCTGTCGAGAGCAGCAGTGCCCTCAGTCCGGCTAGAAAAGGCTCTTTTCTGCATACTCTTTTGAGCCAGCAAAAGAGTATGTCGGCCGGCGGACGAAACCCGCCGGTTGTAAATGCTTTGGCAAAAAGTTCGGAAAGTCGGGGCCAGCCCCGCAACACCCGAAACAGTCTCCTCAACTCCATCTCCCCCGTCAAATTCTAAAATTTTTCTTAAAATAAATTTTCAAAACGGAACCCTTCCCCGGTGATCTTTACTATTTCCCATGTCATTTCAGTAAATTAAACTAAGCAAAGATTATTTGAATAGTCTTAATTTGACAGTTGACATGAACCATGTCTAATGTTAAATTCTACTTAACTTAAGCAAACACGAACCTCAAATATAAATAACAAGGAGACCAACCATGAGAAACCAAGCCACCATGATGGACACCATCAAGAGCAGCTACCTGGCCCTCACCCTGACCATCCTCGGTGCCTTCGCCGTTATCTCCGCTGTCCTGATCGCCTGGCCGGCCTTGGCCTATCTTGGCGCCAAAATGTTCAACTAAGCCAAACCGGAATCGCAAGAACAAAGGCCGCAGCCCCAACCGGGCCGCGGCCTTTGTTCTTGTACGCCAGGCGTGGCGCGCGGCGGCCTGACTGGCGCACTACGAAAAAAGGTTCATCCGGAAATTTCAGGGGAGTTTTCCCCGGAGTTTGAGCTGCCAATCTGCTAAGTGTCAGCCTTCGAACCGGGGGCGAACCCCCGGCTTAGCAGCAAAAAAAATGCTGGACGGGTAACCAGGTTACAAGGCTCCATGGAATTCCCGGATGAACCAAAAAAAATCCCCTGGATCTGTCCGATCTAGGGGATTTTGATTCAATGCTGCTTGTCAAATGAAATTATTTTGCTTCTTCTTTGGTTTTGGAACTGCCGGTCTTGCGCCGGGGGGCTCGCTTTGGCTTGTCCTTTTCAGGCGCAGGTTTTTCTGTTGCCGAAGTCTCCGGCCCAGGTGCGGGTCCTGCCGGCGATTCCGGCTTGCGACGCGGTGCCCGGCGGCGCTTGGGCTGGTCTTCGGTTGTGGCCTCAGGCTGATCTGGTCCCCCGTCTGCCGAATCTTTCTCACGGGGTGGCTGATCCTTCGCCGCCGCTTTCTTGCTGCGCGATGAGCGGCGCCTGGGTGCCGGTTTGGTCTCGGATTCTGGAACTTCGGTCGACTGGCCCTGGTCCTTGGTTTTGGTTTCCGAGGCGGCAGGGGCGTCCTGGGTTGCTGTTTTCTTGCGTGTTGTCCGGCGGCGCTTGGGTTTTTCCGGTTCCGCCTGTCGGGATTCTTCGGGTGGGGCTATTCCCGTCTGGCCGGCGTCTGCCGATGCAGGTGATGCCGCCGGCTCTTGCGCCGACTTTTCCCCAGCTTGGTCAGGGGTTTTGGTCCGGCGGGAGCGGCGCATCGGTTTCGACTGGGAGGCAGTCTTCTCTTGCTGATCGGGGCTTTCCGGGACGCTGGCTGGCTGCTCCGGAATTGCCACCGGTGCGGCTGTAGTGGCTGGTTCTGGTGCCGGACTCGGCTCGGTAACCGCTTTGGTCTCAGCTTTCTTGCGTGGAGCCCGCCGCCGCCGAGGCTTCGGTTCTTCCTGGGCTGCCGCTTTTTCTTCGGTCGGTGGAGTCGAGGCGGATCTGCCTCCGGCAGCTTCTCCTGATTGATTGCCGCCCGCCGATGCGGGCTCTCCCTGTTCTTCCGGTTTCGGCGAAGTGCGGGAACGCGTAGAGCGTCGTCTGGGTTTCGGCTTGACCTCCTGCTCCGCCGGCTGTTCGGCCGGGGCGGACTCTGCGGGTGAGGCCGTGGCGGGTGCTTCCTCCGCTGGCTGCGGCTCTTTGGTGGCTTGCTGACTTTCCGCCTTTTTGCGACGTGTGCGGCGCGGTTTTGGTTTTTCTGCTGCCGCGGCTGTCTCAGCAGTTTCCTGCTCGGCGTGGGTATCTGTCGGTTCGACGGCTGCCTGATCGGTCGAACGGGCACTTGCTTCGCCCTGTTTCAAAGCCATTTCTGTCTCGGCCGACTGTTCGGCCGGGAAAGCTTCTGTGGATGAGGCGGGCGCAGCTGGTGCTTTTTCGGCGGTCTGCACCTCTTTGGCGGCTTGCTGACTTTCCGGCTTTTTGCGGCGCGTGCGGCGCCGTTTTGGTCTTTCTTCTTTCGCGGCTGCCTCAGCAGCTTCCTGCTCGACGGGGAGCCCTGCCTGGTCGGCGGCTGTCTGATCGGTTGATCCGTCCCTTGTTTCGCCCTGCTCCGCCGGGTTTTGCTCGATCGGCGGCATTTCCTCGATCGTTTGCTGCGCAGCTTCCTGCTCTGCTTTTTCCGCAGCCGGCTTGCGGCGCCGGCGCCGACGTTTTTTTCTGGGCTGGTCGTTAACCTCGGCGGTCTGGTCTGGCTCGCTCTGCGGCGCGGCTTCGATAATTTCACTCGCCGTTGCCGGCAGAGCGCCCGCTTCGACATATTCAGGCTGAGACTGCTTTTCCTTTTCCCGTTTTTTGAAATCGATCTCGATTTGTTCAGTCAGATAGTTCGGGAAACCGTGAACGTGGATCTCCACATTGTAACGCCGTTCCATGTCGAGAAGGTCTTCCCGTTTATAATTGAGCAGATAGGAAGCGACATCCAGTGGCAATTTGGCGTCCACATGGCTGATCTGGCCCTTGGCGACGCCGGTGTGAATCCGGCGGACCAGTCCGACGGCCAGGCTTTCAGGACTCTTGATCCGCCCGCTGCCCTGGCAGTGCTGACAGGTGAGGGAGGTTCCGTCGGCGAGCGCGGCCTTGATACGCTGCCGGCTCATTTCGAGCAAGCCGAATTTGCTGATGCGACCCACGGATATTCGCGCCTTGTCGGATTCCAGGGATTTGCGCAACTGGTTTTCGACGGCCCGGTTATGCTTCTGGTCGCGCATGTCTATGAAGTCGATAACGATCAGGCCGCCGAGGTCTCGCAGGCGGAGCTGGCGGCCAACTTCATCGGCGGCCTCCAGATTGGTTTTGAAGGCCGTCGACTCCACGCCCTGCTCGGAGGTCATCTTGCCGCTGTTCACGTCGATGGAAACCAGTGCTTCGGTCGGGTCGATGACGATCGAACCGCCGGAGGGAAGAGGCACCTTGTTGTGGCTGATGGTCTCGATCTGGTCCTCGATCTGATAGCGCGAAAAGATGGGCCGACGCTCCTGGTGAAGCTTGACCAGGCCGGCATGTTCAGGCATGACCCGCTGGAAGAAGTCTTTGGCTTCCTGGAAAACCTCGAGATCGTCGATCAGGACTTCGTCCATCTCGGTCGTAAAGTAATCGCGGATCGAACGGATGACCAGGTTGGATTCTTTGTAGATCAGGGCCGGAGCCTTGGCATTTGCCGCCAGTTCGCGGATGCCGTCGTACAGGCGCTTGAGATAATTGAAATCGCGCTGCAATTCTTCCTTGGTCTTGCCCAGCCCTGCCGTGCGCACGATATAACCGAAGCCCTCCGGCAGGTCGACCTCTGCCATTGCTTTTTTCAGCTGCTTGCGCTCAGTATCGCTCTCCACTTTGCGGGAAACGCCGCGGGTCTGGCTGCCGGGCATGCAAACCATGTAGCGGCCGGCCAGAGAAAGGTAGGTGGTAAGGGCGGCACCTTTGCTGCCACGCTCTTCCTTGGTGATCTGGACCAGGAGTTCCTGGCCCCGGTGAAGAAGGTCATTGATGCGGGTTCGGGAGCGCCCGTTCTCACCTCCAGAGTAACCAGGCTTGACCGTCTCGAAATTGATTTCATCGATCTGCAAAAAACCCAGACGTTCGGCGCCGTAATCGACAAAAGCGGCCTGCAGCCCGGCTTCAACCCGGACGACGACCGCCTTGTAGATATTGCCCTTGGTCGGTTCGTGGCCGGAAACCTCAATGTCGAGTTCGGTCAGGATTCCGTCCGCCACAATCGCCACCCGGTTCTCTTCCAGGTGGGTGGCGTTCACCAGCATTTTCTTTGACATGTAATTCTTTCCGAACGCCCCGCGGGGCATTCTTTAAATGGGTTGAGAACCCAACCGCAATCTGCGTGTTTCGCTCGACCGCTGGCTGAAGAGCCACGGGCGGGAGCGTTACGACGGAATTGGGGTCAGGTTCCGAAATTTGATCAAACAGACCGATGCGGGCTGCATGAAGAGCAGGGCCGGAACTTGAAGCCATGCTTAACTGCACCACTATAACAGGAAAGGCGGAAAAAAGATAGGTAATGGATGGTTGCCGATTCTTGACAGCAGAAGCAGGGGGAGACCAGCAAGGACAGTCAGGAGGAGCGACAGATGGCAATCAGGCATAATAAAGAGTCGGGCAAGCGGTTTAATAACCACCGGCCCGACTCTTTCACCCGGATTGGCCTGCTTAATGGATCACCTGGTTGACAATGTCATTGACATCGCGGTTCAGTTCTTCGGATGGGGTGACAACAATTTCACGACCGGCCACTGTTGTCACGTAACGGTCCGAATTTTCGTACTTTTCATAAGCAGAGCGCAGCTTGCCGCTGATCTCTTCCATTTTGCTGGTGCCGACGCCCGCTTCCTGGGCGCGCCGCTGCAGATTCTGGATCTCGGTCCCTTCAATCCAGGCCACCCCAAACTTCTTGGGCGGTTTGCCGATAAAAACGTACGTACGGTCTTCCGCGGGCACAATTTCCAAAGGATCCTTGACCTGCTCCATCAGGTTTTCCAGGGGTTGTTGAACGCCCTGTACCCTTTGGGCGGTTTTCCCTTCGGCAGCCAGTTCCGGATAATCCGGCTTGCTGCCAAAAACCTTTTCTAATAAACCCATGAATGCCTCCTTCCTGATAATGGTTGAGGGAACAATCTATTACAGCCTAACAAAGTGTCTATAAAAATCAAGATAACCCATCGAAAAATAAAGGAAATGGGATTATTTAACAGTTATCATTCATGCCTTTGCTTTTGCCTGCCAGCTCAGGAACCAGGGAACCACCAGCAAGTAAGGTGGCCACGCATGATATGCAGCACTGGCGGATAATCCACACTCCTTGAATTGACCAAGGTGGTTCGGGTCCGTTCGGGCAACTTTCTGGAAAACCGGTTCTTCCGGGACGTCGGATATGCTATAAGAGTTTCCATGCTGCAGCTACAGAATGTTCGAAAAAGTTATGGCGGTCAGGAGGTCTTCACCGGCATCGACTGGCATGTCAGGCCCGGAGACCGGGTCGGATTATGCGGCGACAATGGTGCCGGCAAGACCACACTGCTGCGGATGCTGGCGAAGCAGGTCGAAGCGGATGCCGGCCAGGTTCATCTGGCCAGAGAGGCGACAGTCGGCTATCTGCCGCAGGAAGGGCTCGATCATCGCGGCCGTTCTCTGGTCGGCGAAGTCACTTCGGCGCTTGCCGAACTGCTCGAAATTCAACAGCAGCTGACCCGTCTGGAAACCAAAATTACCGAGCGGGCGGAACCAGCCGACCTGGAACGTTATTCCGAGCTTCAGGAAATTTTCCGTCTGCGCGGCGGCTACACCATGGAGGCGGATGTCGCCCGAGTCCTCAAAGGTCTCGGTTTCGGCGAAGAGCAATGGGACCGGCCGTGCGAACATTTTTCCGGCGGCTGGCAGATGCGCATCGCTCTGGCCAAGCTGCTGCTGCGCCAGCCGACTCTACTGCTGCTGGATGAACCCACCAACCATCTTGACCTGCCGGCGAGAGACTGGCTGGAGGAATATCTTGCCGGCTACCCCCATGCGGTGGTGCTGGTGTCGCACGATCGCTTTTTTCTCGACCAGGTCGTCACGCGCATTGCGGACATCTGGAACGGCTGCCTCACCGATTACCCCGGCACCTATTCGCATTACCTGCAAGTGCGGGAGGAGCGGATTGCCGCGCTACGGGAGGCCAAGCGCCGCCAGGATGAGGAAATCGCCCGCATGGAAGCCTTCATTGCCAAGTTCCGCTACAACGCCAACAAGGCGGCCCTGGTGCAGAGCCGCGTCAAGCAACTGGAGAAAATCGAGCGCATCGAACTGCCGCCCGAGCGGAAACGCATTGCTTTTCACTTTCCAAAGCCGCCCAAAAGCGGCCGGCTGGTGATCGGCCTGCAGAAGGTTGAACATGGTTACGGCGACAAAAGGGTGTTGAGTGAGGTGGGGCTGGAAGTTGAGCGGGGAGAGCGGGTGGCCCTGGTCGGTGCCAACGGTGCCGGCAAATCGACTCTGATGCGCCTGCTGGCAGGCGTGGAGGAACCCTGGTCCGGGCAACGCATCGAAGGTGCATATCTGTCTCAGGCCTATTTCGCCCAGGACCAGGCGCAGACCCTGGATGCGGACCTGACGGTCCTGGAGCAGATCACCCGGGCAGCGCCTTTCGACATGGTGCCGCAGGTCCGCAATATCCTGGGCGCCTTTCTGTTCCGCGGCGACGATGTTCACAAGCGGGTTGCGGTCCTCTCCGGCGGGGAGCGCAACCGTCTGGCCCTGGCCGTCCTGCTGCTGCGGCCGGCCAATCTGCTGCTGCTGGATGAGCCCACCAACCACCTCGACCTGGCTTCCAAAGAGGTGCTGCTGGATGCCCTGCGGAACTATTCCGGAACCATGGTCTTTGTTTCGCATGACCGCTACTTCGTCGATGCACTAGCCGGCCGGGTGGTGGAAGTCGCCGGGGGCAGAGCCACCTCTTACCTCGGCAACTATGAGGATTTTCTGCGCGCCAAGACCGGGCAGGGCGACCCCAGTCATTCGACGCTACGGGTCGAACAAGCGGGCTCCCGGCCCGGCCCCACGGCAAGCCAGGGCAAGGCTGACCGGCGGGCATCCCACGCCGAACGCAAGGCCGTGCAAAGGGAGGCGAAGCGCCGTCTCCGGCAACTGACCGACGTCGAAGCAAGGATCACGGAGTTGGAAGGGGAGCTGGCCGAATTAACCACGGAAATGCAGGATCCGGCCATGGCCGTCGACCATGGCCGGCTCGGCAAGCTGATCGATCGGCACGCCGATTTGCAATCCGAACTGGACGATCTGATGGTGCGCTGGGAACAACTGCAGCAAGCGGTCGGCGGAGACCAGGCATGAACCGGCCCTTTATCGTGACTGTCGCCAGCGAAAAGGGCGGAGTCGGAAAAACCACCATTGCCACCAACCTCGCTGTTTATCTCAAGGCCCTGCGTGAAGACCTGCCGGTGACCATCGCATCCTTCGACAACCACTTCAGCGTAGATCAGATGTTCGCCATTCGGTCCACTTCAGCTGGCAGCGTTGCTGATCTCCTGGCTGAGCGCTTCGAGCCCGAGTGGGTCGCGCAGGGCGAGTATGGTGTGCAATTTCTCAAATCCGAGCGCCGTCTCGAAGCTTCAGGCGAGTCGGAGGATGTTCTGGCCCACAGGTTGTGGAATCTCCCTCTGAAGGGTCTCCTCATTCTGGACACCCGGCCGATCCTGGACTGTTTCACCAGAGGCGCATTGCTAGCTGCGGACCTTGCTCTGACGCCGGTCAAGGACCGCGCCTCGCTAGTCAATGTCGCTGCGATCAGGGCTTTGCTGGAGAAAAGGGGCGAAGCACATCGACTCTGGGTGGTGCCGAGCCTGGTGGACGCCCGGGCCCGATTGAATACCGAAACCCGGGTCAGTGACTTATTGGTGTTTGCGGCCCGGGAACGCGATTACCAAGTGGTTGCAACGCATATCAGTAAAAGCCCCAAAGTCGAAAGTTTGGCGTCCGGCTTTTCCAGCCGGGTCTATCCTGTCTTGATCCGTGCCCGACAAACCGTGGTGCATCGCCAATTCCGCAGTCTCGCTGATTTCGTGCTCGCCCAGATGGGAAAACGTAATTGCCCGTCGAATGGTCGTTTTTGCCACCAAACTGAAAAGGTCGGTTCTCTGCGGCGTGTTTTGCCTGATTGCCCATACTGTATGCGCGACTCTTTGCAGGCGCCCGGTCATTTCTTTTTTGATTTGCGCAGCCGCCGCTGCGGTTTTCTGCACCCTGAATGTCTGCATGATTTTGCCGAAAACCTGGGGCTGGGGGAGCTAAAACTCGGCAGCGATGCGGCTCTCGGTTTCAGATTGGAAGGCGCGGGCATGCTCGATGCCGATGCAGATGCCGTCTGCTGCGAAATTGATGCTGCCGGGGGGGTCGGACTCTCTGAGCCCCTGGATATCCGCCAGGCGAAATTTCGCTCTTTTCTGGAAGCCATGATCGGGAGGCCTATGGAAGATTGGCACCGGGAAGCGATCTTGCTCGATCTGGGAAAAAGCAGAATTGAGGATTTTTCCGAGACCTCTGTTCGCACGGCCTGGCGCCAGCGAAGAAAAACGCTATTCAGAAATTTACGTCACGTTTAGATTTCGGTTGTTGCCATTCTTTATTTATCGTCATTGACGAATTGGCAAGGTCCTCTTCGAATTCTCCCCGGCCTGACGGGGAACCTTCCATGCAGAAGGCTTTTTTTACAGCATGTGGGGGTATTTTGTTGCCCTTAAATTTTTTATGGCCTGGAGTGGTGTGGAGCGGGCCAGGGTTTTACGGGCCGCTTTCCTTTTGGATGCCTTCCCTAGAGGCCCGTTCGTTTGGTGATCCGGGGGCCCAGGGGGCGGTTACCAATAACCGCGAGCAGCTGCGTGTCATATGAATATGAAAGATCACAGACCCTGCGGAACTCTGACCAGGCACCGGATTTGCTCTTGACATTTCCCTGTCGAGTCTTTTAATTGTCCCCATGCTGGACCGCCGCCGGCTGCGACCGATATGGACATTGTGGCCGAACTGCTGCGGCAGCGCCGCCAAAGAGCGGGGGTCTGAGGATGGAAAAGCCGATTAATCCTGGAATGGAAATGATCCGTCTGCCGCGAGGAAAAGAGGTTAAGAAGGATATCGATCTGGCCGAAGTCGATCTCCTGGCCGCATTGACGACACTCCATCAGGGGCGGTTTACCGGTTACCTGGGTTTCCACCTTGCGGAGGGAGCAGCGGTTCTGCTGTTCTGCCTGGGACGCTTGAAAACGGCTCTTTACCAGGATCGAAATCGCCGGCTTACGGAAGTGCTGGGGTTGGAGAAGACTTTCCAGGCGGTACGCAAACAGGGAGGCCGCTTGAATATCTATCGGCTCAGCGAGGATCTGGCAAACTTGCTGCCGGTGGTGTTAAGCGGCACGAGTCTGCTCCAGGGAGCGCCGGTCAAGAAGTTGGATATGCGGGCGGTTCTGGCAAGGATGTGCCGTGAAAAACGGAGCGGCTGCCTGCGTGTCTACACCGACGACAGGGTGGCCTTGATCTTCTATGACGATGGCCGCCCCAAGGGCTTTTTTCATGACCAATGCGGTGAACTCTCGGTTGACGCCGATCTGTCGATGTCGATTGCCCGCGAAAACGACGCCAGGCTGGATGTGCTGGTTTCGGCCAAGGGGCTGATGACCGAATCCTTTGATCTCATGGATGATGCGGAGACCCTGCTTTCCTGACTCTCCCCGGGAGCATCGGTCTGCGCCCTTGCGCCGAGCTTACCTGTCCACCAGAATGATCTGAATCCGGCGGTTCAGGCGACGTCCTTCCGGGGTGCTGTTGCTGGCGATAGGCTGGTACTCGCCATAGCCGACAGCGGCAAGGCGTTCACCGGATATTCCGACCTTGTCCTGCAGAAAATGCAGGACATTGGTCGCCCTGGCGGTCGACAGCTCCCAGTTGCTGGGGAATTTGTCCTGCAGCCGGGGGCTGATCGGAACATTGTCGGTATGCCCCTCGATCATGATTTCCTTGCCGACTGAGGCCTTCAGAATGTCACCGATGCGCTGCACGATCTCGCGGCCGGCGGCTTTCAGCTCGGCCTGTCCGGAATCGAACAAAATCTGGTCCACCACGTTGACGGTCAGCTTGCCTTTCAATTCGGAAATCGTCACCTCGCCGCGTTCGATTTCCGTTTCCAGTTTTTCAACCAGCTCATCGTAGGTTCCCTGGACCGCGGCCAGCTGGGCCTCCCGGGCCAGCCGTTCCTGCTCAAGCTCCGCTTTTAATTCCTGATTTTCGGCCGTGAGCGTATCGATGGTCTGCCGCATGTCCGCGATGGCGGCGCCGGCCTCCGCACTGCGGTTCTGCAGGACCTTCTCCAGTCGCGCCAGGTCCGAGCGGGCCCGGTCGAGATCCTGCTGGAGCAAACCGTTGCGTTTGATGGTTTCAAGCAACTGGTTATTCAACTCCTGGTTGCGGCTGATTATCTGCTGTTTGTCACGCAGCAGCGCTTCATAATCGGCCTTCAGGCTCTTGATGATTTCCTGCAGGTGGGCGTTCTCGTCAAGCTGCTGCTGGTGGACGCCCTGGCTGACGCAGCCGGCCAGGAGCAGCAGAGAACCGAGCAGAAGGGCAGTCTGCTTGAGAATTTGCATGCATTTCTCCGTAGGTTTTGCAAGGGGTACAATGGTCCCTAATTTTTAAATAAATTCCGTCAAAAGTAAAGGGCTTCGCCACTGATCCTGCCAGGCTTTTCAGTTGCTTAGGCAAGAACCACTGTGTTATAAAAAGGCATTTTCGAAGAGAGCTCTCTTCTCGCAGGGTTGAGGAGTCAAAGCGGGATGAACCAGTTTGCGGTGGACCGGATTATTCGAATAGCTCTGGCCGAGGATATCGGCACGGGGGACGTGACGACCGCTGCCACCGTGGCGAAAAATACCCCGGTCCGGGCGCAGCTGGTTGCCAAGGAGGATTTCCTACTGGCCGGAATCCAGGTCGCCGGCCGGGTGTTCAGCCTTCTGGACCGGGCGGTTGCCTTCGAACCGCTGATCCATGATGGACAAAGGGTGA
>DATFJP010000189.1:0-8780 GCA_035269105.1 Desulfuromonadales bacterium | reverse complement strand
CTCGGCCGGACCAAGGTCAATATATCACCGACTTGCAGGTTGTTGCGGGCGTCGAGGTCGACAATATATTCTTCTCCGACCGACATGACCAGAATGCCGCTGACGACATTAAAATCGGCCTGGACTTGTTCGGGGAGTGCGGCCAGCACCATGCCCGGACAAAACAGGCAACCCATCAGCAAAAGGAGAAACAATCTTTTCATGGACGGACCTTTCCGAAAACTCTTAAAAACTCCCTGTTTGTGAGCGGCCATCTTAGCAATTTTACTTAAAAATGGAAAGCTTGGATCTGTCGTGTATAGGGCAGATGGTTCTGGTGAATTTCCAAGAAAAAAAGTCCGCTGCCGGAGCAGCGGACTTGTAATTATAAATAAAATGGATGAAAGGTAAATTTAGAAGTTGACGAAGATGCCAGTACCGGCACGGAAGGAATCAAAGTCAACATCGTCTACTTCACCGTCAGCATACTCAACCTGTGCCTGCAGGCTGGCATTGGACATAATGGCATAGGTGACACCAGCGGCAAAAGCCACTTGGCTTCGATCGACGATATCGTCGTCTTCAGTGGTCAGGTATGCGATGGAGGCGCCCAGGTTGAGGGCATCGCTCATTTTGGAAGAAGCATAGAGACGGCCACCAATCACACCGGCACTCCCGCCGGAGAAATCAAACGGCTTGCCGAGACCGATATCTTCGTTGTCCAGGTTGGTGCCGACGTCAAAAATCGGGTCCCAGCCACCAAAGCCGTTGCCGAGGCTGACATACTGAACTTCGGAACCGTCATCATCCGCCGCCAGCGCATAGTAGAACTGACCGCCGACGTTAACGGCAGGGGTCGCGGCCATGGAGGCGTCAAGATAGAACTGGGTACCCATGGCATCGATGTTGTCGTTGAAATCGCCGGTGAAGACGTCGAGTTCGGTCACGAACTTGATCGGATCGAACACGAAAGCCAGGGCGGCACCAAAAACATATGCTTCCTCCTCTGCCGTGAGGGCCTTGGTCTGGCCGGCGGCGAAGAATTCCGAGGCGATGTTGTTGGTCAGGGTCGGCTTGGCGCTAACACCAAACAGGAAAGAATCGGCAGTCGTCGGCAGATCGGCATCATTATTGTCGTCATCCAAGAGGCCGAAGACGGTCACGGGCACGGCGGTTTTGAAGTTCATGAGCAGACCGGCATCCTGGGAATCGACCGCGGTCACTTCGCCGAAACCGACATACTGCTGACCAGCGCGCAAGTGATAGATCCCCTTGGTCAAGTCAAGGTGGGCGCGGTCCCACTGCTGGGTCGAGCCACCACGGCCGGATCCGAATTCGCTGCCGCCCTGGCCCCAATCAGTTTCGGTGATGTCGGTGCGGAAGGTGATGCTGACGCCTTCGGCCACGGCAATTTTGCCACCGACGCGCAGACGCTGGTCAGCATAGGTGTTGGTGTCGTCATCATCAACATTGTCGAAATCCGTGTCAATGTGCCAACCACGGACACGCATTTCGCCCGAAAGGCTCAGGCGATCTTCGGCGACGGCAATGGCCGGGACCACCAACCCTGCCACCACCAGCATTGTTACCAAAAGCTTCATCATTTTCATCGTTACTGCCTCCTGAATCTGGATTTAAGTTCTGCTGCCTCTTATGCCTGCCGCCGGCTTTGCGGCAAGCCCCAATTGTATCTGCTAATTTTCACCCGCCAGGGCATTGAATTCGTAGCCGCAGGCCGGGCATTGGACCCTGTCGATGTTCGGTTCACGGGAAGCGGTGCACGCAACAAGGCCGAGTATCATCAAAATCACCAGCAGGGTGGAAAACAGACGCTCCAATTTTCACCTCCTTTCACGAAGCCTTTCCACGACTTTGTGAGCAACTGGTTTTTTGACTTCTTGTATTCGGGGCCAACCGGCGCTGCAAACCGCCCTGGCTGGCCGTGGACTGTGTCTCGGAGAGTTCAATAATAATGCCAAGATACACAGTTCAAACCCAAGCAGGTCATAACATACCGAAAACGGGGCCAAATGCCAAGTATTTTTTAGCAGAAGACCCGAACTGGCAAGCGGCCAAAACGGCTGGACCGCCGGCAATTTGTCGAAAGCCTGCCACAGTGTCGCAATTTATCCACGCTAAAAAACCTGCGGGAGTGGCATAGGCCGGGAGTGGAGATCTGTCAATTGGCGACCTGACCTTCCTCCTCACTCAATTTTGCCACCTTTTCCTTGATCTGCCGCTTCCCCAGAGACTCCCCGGCGCTGTCGAAGGCGACCTTCAGGTCCTGGTCAAGGATCAGCAGGCGCGGGATCAGGTAGACGGTGTAGGCGTTGTAGGCCTGGCCGTCGTCCAGCAGCGCATGGTGCTCTACGGCATAATCATGCTTGTCGAGATACTTGCGAATCATCTTTTCGCTGTCCTGAACGAACACATCCAGAAAAACGACATCCTTTTCCTTGAGATAAGGCCCAAGGTCCTCGATGGCGCCGCTGAGCTGCTTGCAGGTCGGGCACCAGGTCGTCGCCAGTTTGAGCAGGACGATGCGACCCTGGTAGTCGGAGAGAGTCACTTTCTGGCCATCGAGGTCGGTCAGGGTAAAATCGGGGGCCTGGTCGCCAGGCTCGAACGCTGCGGCCAAACCGGGCAGCAACAGCAGGGCAAGCAAGAAGACAACTGATATCAGATATTTATTCATATAATATTGCCTCACTTTTCATGCGTATCGACAGTGAATCGACAAGGGCAGCTGCCAACCGCATTCCGTGAGCGCTCCTGCGACAATGTTTTAAACATGTGTTCGAAAGTATAGAAACGCTCGCTTTCAATTGTCAAGCTCAAAACAGAAAATACATTATTTCCCTTAGACTTACATATTTCAAATTCTCTGCAAAAATTAAAAAACATTGTTCTATAAATTATCGGGCATTAAGAAGAAGATCCCTCCACGGTTAATGTCCGCCGCCTTCGCACAGCTCGGTCAGGACGCCGCCGCTGGCCTTGGGATGCAGAAAAGCGATGCGCGTCCCGTGCGCACCGGCACGCGGCGCATCGTCGATCAGGCGCACGCCTTCACTCTTCAGCCTTGCCAAGGCGGCTTCCAGATCGTCGACCTGGTAGGCCAGGTGGTGAATCCCCTCGCCGTTTTTCTCGAGGAACCGGGCGATCGGCGACTCGGGCGCGGTCGGCTCCAGCAGTTCGATGCGACTCTCGCCGACGGCCAGAAAGGCCACTCTCACCTTCTGGTCGGCGACCTCCTCGGTCCCCTCGAAGGCCATGCCCAGCACGTCCCGGTAGAAGGGGATGCTGGTGTCGAGGCTGTTGACAGCGATACCGATATGGTTAATCTTCTCGGGCATAATCAACTCCTGTAGGTCTAGAATACCTCGGCGGTAATTTTAACGCAAAGGCGCAGAGACGCAGAAAGACCATTTATTCTGGTAAGCCATTGACAACTCTATGGATTCCCTCTTTGAGGAATTTATTGCCGAAGTTAATGATTAACCCAAGCTTCATCCTCGTCAGTCTCAAATAAGTCAAAATCTGACTATGAGTGACCGGATTCAAGTTCTCGACAGCCTTAATCTCCACAATGACTTTTTCACCAACGAGTAAATCGAGAACCAATGGCTTATTGAGTGCTTGTCTTTTATACCTGACAGGGACTGACATCTGTCTAGCAACCGGGATATTCCGCAAAGTTAATTCATACGCCAATGCTTCTTCATAAATACTTTCCAGCAATCCAGGCCCGCCCAGTTCACGGTGAACCTCCATTGCGGCACCAATGATCTCATCACTGATAAGATTCTCCTTCATGTTGCCCCTCCCATTGAAAAGCTTCATTAAATAAAATAGGCATTTTTACTCCGCGTCTCTGCGCCTTTGCGTTAGGAATATTTTTTAAAAGCCTCCAGCAGACGCCTCACCGCCGCCCCGGGCGTGGTCGCACCGCTGGCGACGGCTTCCTGGACCTGGGGCAGCAGGGCGGCGACTCTGTGGTTGTTCAGAAACAGCTGCTTCAGGTCCTCCTGGAGCAGGGTCCACATCCAGTCGCTGTTCTGCAGACGCCGACGGGCATCGAATTCACCGCTTTTCCGCATGACCTCCTGAAAGTCGAGGACTTTCTCCCAGGTCTCCTCGATGCCTTCGTTCTGCAGAGCGCTGCAGAGCAGGACCGGCACCTGCCAGTTCTTGCTTTTCGGCGCCAGCAGATGCAGAGCGTTCAGGTATTGCCGGCGGGCCAGTTCCGCCCTGGACCGGTTATCGCCTTCGGCCTTGTTGATGATGATCAGGTCGGCGATTTCCATAACGCCGCGCTTGATGCCCTGCAGTTCATCGCCGGCGCCCGGCAGCTGCAAAAGCAGGAACATGTCCACCATCGAGGCTACCGTGATTTCCGACTGGCCGACCCCCACTGTTTCGACGATGATGATATCGTAGCCGGCGGCCTCGCAAACCAGCATGGTCTCGCGGGTCTTGCGGGCTACGCCACCGAGCGTGTCGCCGGCCGGCGAAGGCCGGATGAACGCCCGGTGGTTGCGCGCCAGCCCTTCCATGCGGGTTTTGTCGCCGAGGATGCTGCCGCCCGAAAGCTGGGACGAGGGATCGACGGCCAGCACCGCCAGCTTATGTCCGCGCTGGGCAAGCAGCAGCCCCAGCTCTTCGATAAAGGTGCTTTTGCCGACGCCGGGGACCCCGGAAATGCCGATGCGGATCGAGTTGCCGGTTTCCGGCAGCAGTTCATCCAGCAGCGTGGTCGCCGCCACCGAATGGTCGGCACTGCGGCTTTCGACCAGGGTGATCGCCTTGGCCAGGGCACGGATATTGCCGGCGCGAACGCCGGCGGCGATGTCGTGGATTTTGATCATAATCTACTTACTAACGCCCGCTCGCCAGGCTCGCTCGAGACGCAAAGACGCAAAGAGTTCTTTTCTTTCTCACCCACAAAACTATTCAGGTTCCTCAACATTTTACCGAATATTTAAAAATATACTCTCCGAATCAATATGCATTGTATTTTGCCTCTCAGGAAAAGCCAAAGCAGAAAAGGATGTATCGAAAATCTCAAGGTGACAATGTTCCTTCTCTGCATCTCTGCGCCTCTGCGTTACCCATGATCAGATTTCCCGCGCTTAAAAAAAAGAGGGCAGGTTCACACCTGCCCTCCTGTCGGGACTGCCTAGTCCTTAGCCATGTTTCTTTTCAATCGCATCCAGGGTCTGCACTGCGGAAACCGTAATCGGGGTGCCGGGGCCGAAGATGCAGTCGGCACCCGCCGCGCGGAGTCCATCGTAGTCCTTGCGGGGAATGACGCCGCCGCAGACGACGGCGATATCTGCGGCATCCAGCTTCTGCAGCTCTTCGACAAGCTGCGGGACGAGGGTCTTGTGGCCGGCGGCCAGGCTGGAGACGCCGACCACGTGCACGTCGTTTTCCACCGCCATGCGGGCGGCCTCTTCAGGGGTCTGGAACAGGGGGCCGACATCGACGTCGAAACCGGCATCGGCATAGGCGGTGGCCACCACCTTGGCGCCGCGGTCGTGACCGTCCTGGCCCATCTTGACGACCAGGATGCGCGGCCGACGGCCTTCCCTGGCCGCGAAGGCTTCGATCCGCTGCTTCAACTCAACAAAACCCTGGTCTTTTTCCACAATGGCTCCATAGGCACCGGAAACCAGCCGGATCTCCGCCTTGTGGCGGCCGAAGACCTGCTCCATGGCATCGCTGATCTCGCCGACGCTGGCGCGTTGACGGGCCGCCTCGACACACAGGCCCAGCAGGTTCTGCTGCTCATCCTCGCATGCCGCGGTAATGTCCGCAAGAGCCTTGCGGCAGGCCTCTTCATCCCTTTCGGCCCGCAGCTTCTCCAGGCGGGCAATCTGCGACTTGCGGACGGCGGTGTTGTCGACATCGAGGGTCTCGATTTTCTCCTCTTCACCAACCTGGTATCTGTTGACACCGACGATCACCTCGCGGCCGCTGTCGATGGCCGCCTGTCGCCGGGCCGCCGACTCTTCGATGCGCAGTTTCGGCATGCCGCTTTCGATGGCCCGGGTCATGCCGCCAAGCTCCTCGATTTCCGCGAGGAGCTTCTGAGCCTCGTGGACCAGAGAGGCGGTCAGACTCTCCACGTAATAGGACCCGGCCAGCGGATCGACAACCTTGGTGATGCCGGTCTCCTCCTGGATGACCAACTGCGTGTTGCGGGCAATCCGGGCCGAGTGATCGGTGGGCAGGGCAATTGCTTCGTCCAGGGCATTGGTGTGCAGGGACTGGGTGCCGCCCAGCACCGCGGCCAGGGCCTCGAGGGTGGTGCGGATCACGTTGTTGTAGGGGTCCTGCTCGGTCAGGCTCCAGCCGGACGTCTGGCAGTGGGTGCGCAGCATCATCGACTTGGGGTTTTTCGGCTCGAAGCGCTTCATCAGATGCGACCAGAGATAGCGGGCCGCGCGCAGCTTGGCGGCCTCCATGAAGAAATTCATGCCGATGGCGAAGAAGAAGGAGAGCCGCGGTGCGAAGGCATCGATATCGAGGCCGCGCTCGGTGGCCGCTTTCACATATTCCAGCCCGTCCGCCAGGGTAAACGCCAGTTCCTGGGCATTGTTGGCTCCCGCCTCCTGGATATGGTAGCCGGAAATGGAAATCGAGTTGAAGCGGGGCATGTACTGGCTGGTATATTCGATGATGTCGGCGACGATTCGCATCGAGGGCGCCGGCGGATAGATATAGGTATTGCGGACCATGAATTCCTTGAGGATATCGTTCTGGATGGTCCCGGCCAGCTGCTCCTGGCTGACCCCCTGTTCTTCGGCGGCAACGATGTAGTTGGCCATGATCGGCAGCACCGCGCCGTTCATGGTCATCGACACCGAAACCTGATCGAGCGGGATGCTGTCGAACAGGATCTTCATGTCCTCGACGGAGTCGATGGCCACGCCGGCCTTGCCGACGTCGCCGACTACCCGGGGATGGTCGGAATCGTAGCCGCGATGGGTGGCCAGGTCGAAGGCCACCGACAGACCCTGCTGGCCGGCCGCGAGGTTGCGCTTGTAGAAAGCATTTGATTCCTCGGCGGTTGAAAAACCGGCGTACTGCCGGACCGTCCAGGGCCGCCCGGCATACATGGTGGCCATCGGGCCCCGGGTGAAGGGTGCCAGCCCGGGCAGAGAACCGACGGTCTCCAGCTTTTCCAGGTCTTCGGCCGTGTACAGGGGTTTGACAGTGATCCCTTCGGGCGTTTCCCAGTTCAGGCCGGAGAGGTCCTCCGATTTTTTCTCTTTCTTCGCCTGGGCTTGCCAATCCGCCGGGGTCTTCTTTTCAAAACAACTCATAATGTCTTCCTCTCTAAACAGACCTGTCGTCGGGTCATATGGCTCGGTAATTATTTAACGCAAAGGCGCAGAGACGCAAAGAAACTTCAAAGGTTAAAATCCCAAAAAAAGTTTAACCTGACCGACGATGAACACCTTTCCAACAAAAATGCATTGGCTGTACTTAAAAAGCTTTCTCTGCGGCTCTGCGGCTCTGCGTTAAAAAAATTGTTCAGCGCGTTACCACCGCCAGCACCTGCACCTCCTGACCGTCGACGGCGAGCAACCGGTGACGCAGGGAAGAATCGAAATACACGGCGTCGCCTTCCTCGAGGAGGATGCGGTCCTGCTCGAGCAGGATCTCCGCCTTGCCCTTGAGAATCAGCAGGAACTCCTCGCCTTCGTGGTTATAAAGCGTTTCCTCCTGCGGCCGCTCGGAAACGGTCACCAGGAAGGGCTCCATCTTCTTGTTGCGCTTGCGGAACGACAGAGCCTCGTAAGCGTAGCCATGCCCGGTGCCGGCCTTGGATATGACCCTGCTCATCTCACGCCGCTCGGAACGCCGGACAACCTCGAATTTAATCTCGCCGTCATCATCCTCGAAGAACAAGCCCATTTTCACATCGAAGAACTTGGCCAGCTTCGAAAGGGTCGCAATCGGCGGTGAAACGTTGTTGTTCTCGATCTGTGAAATCAATGCCGGCGAAAAACCGGTTTCATTGGCCACATCCTGCAAGGTTAACTTGCGGGCCTTACGCAGTTTCTTGATTTTGGCACCGATCTGGTATTCCACGATGGCCCCTTTCCTGGCTTCGACAAATAAAATATGGTTTTACCGCTTGAAGGATATAGCCGAAGGTCCGGAAATTGTCAACTGGCTCTTTTATTTAAGATAAAACGGTTTTTATCGAAATTAAAGGGAATTCCGCAATCCGGTCTCAGCCAGGCCTGGTTGGCAGCTCCAGAAGATGTCAATTCCGCGCGAATGGCCAATTCCTTTTTCACCATAAGACCGGAATTGAACCTTTTGGCAATTAGACAAGGTTTTAAAAATCATGGTCCGGCAGAATTTTTCATTTTTTTTCAGGTCGGAACGGCCAGAGCGACTTTGGGCGGCAAGGGACGGTCACCAGGTCATTCCTCGGCGCAAGGCTGCATTAAGACTGGCACAAATCATTGTACCAAGAACGATTTTTCAACCAATGCTCTGCCAGACAGAACATGAATTAATTGCAACATACTGTTTTACTTAATTTTTTTATGGAAAACGCACTTGTATTTAATGGTTCGGACAGGATAACATCCTCCTTGAAACACGATCTGGTATTTAAAACCACAACCGAAACAGGAGTTCGTCATGAAATGTCCCGTCTGCAAAAACCATAACTCCGTGGAATTGGACCTGACCTCCGAGCAGTTTGCGGAAGATATCGTTGAATGTTCGATCTGCGGCACCATGTGGTCAGTAAACCACGGCGCTAGCGAAATCTT
>DATFJP010000188.1:0-14151 GCA_035269105.1 Desulfuromonadales bacterium | reverse complement strand
GGACGGCTTCAAGCTGCCCGATGAAAAAGAACTGCAGATCGAGGAACTGATTCTCTCCGGCAAGATCGACGATCTGCGGCCGACCGCGGACGAGGTTGGCAAGGCCTTCCGCGTTGACGATGCCGTCGGTCGCTACGTGGTCTTTTTGAAAAACGCCTTTCCTCGCAATCTTGATCTGACCGGTGTCAAGATTGTGCTCGACTGCGCTCACGGTGCCGCCTATCGTGTGGCTCCGGCCGTCCTCGAGGAACTCGGCGCCGAAGTGATCGCTTTCGGCGTGGAACCGAACGGCACCAATATCAATCACGAGTGCGGGTCGACTTATCCTGAACTGGTTGCTGCGGCCGTGGTGGAACATGGCGCCGACCTGGGCATTGCCCTGGACGGCGATGCCGATCGCTGTCTGTTCGTTGACGAGCAGGGCAAAATCGTCGATGGCGACCACGTTCTGGCCATCTGCGGCAAGCATCTGATCCGGCAGGGCCGCCTGCCTCATAAAACGGTGGTCGCCACAGTCATGTCCAATATGGGCCTTGACATCGCCATGCGCGAGGTCGGCGGGCGGGTGATCAAGACTGCTGTCGGCGATCGCTATGTCGTGGAGGAGATGCGGCGCCAGGGCTGCCTGCTGGGGGGCGAGCAATCCGGACACATGATCTTTCTCGAATACAACACCACCGGTGACGGCGTCCTGACCGCCCTGCAAATCCTTGCGATTATGCAGGAGACCGGCAGTTCGCTGGCCGAACTGGCCGCAGTGATGACCGCCCTGCCGCAGACGCTGGTCAATGTCAGGGTGCGGGAGCGTCGCAACATCAAGGAAGTTCCGGCTATCCGGCAGCTGATTGACGATGCCGAGGCGAAGCTCGGCGACGATGGTCGGGTCCTGATTCGCTACTCGGGCACCGAGCCGCTGCTGCGGATCATGCTCGAAGGGCGCGAGCAGGCAGAAATCGCGGCTCTGGCCGGCGAAATCGCCCGTGCCGTGGAACACAACCTGGGAGAGTGAGATTTATGCCGCAACTCGGCGTCAATATCGATCATGTGGCCACCCTGCGCCAGGCTCGCGGCGGGCAGGAACCGGATCCGGTGACGGCGGCCGCTTTTGCCGAACTGGCGGGCGCCGACGGCATTACGGTCCACCTGCGTGAAGATCGCCGTCATATCCAGGACCGCGATGTGATGCTGCTGCGGCGGACCCTGCAAACGCGCCTCAACCTGGAGATGGCCGCCACCGAGGAGATGGTCGGCATCGCCCTCAAGGTCGTGCCCGCCACCGTGACTCTGGTCCCGGAGCGCCGCCAGGAACTGACCACCGAAGGCGGGCTGGACGTTCTTCGCCACCGGCAGGCCCTGAGACCCCAGATCGAACTGCTGCAGCAGGCAGGCATCCAGGTCAGTCTGTTCGTCGATCCGGATCTCGAGCAGATCAAGGCCAGTGCCCGTCTCAAGGCGGATTACATCGAGATTCATACCGGTGCCTACTGTGAAGCATCCGCTCGCGGGCAGGCTGCGGAACTGGCCAAGATCGAGCAGGCGGTGGCGGCGGCAGGCAAGTTCGGACTCGGTGTCAATGCGGGCCACGGCCTGAATTATCAGAACGTCCGCCCGGTGGCCCGCCTCAAGGGCATCGAAGAATTCAATATCGGCCATAGCATCATCTGCCGGGCCGTCATGGTCGGCATGGATCGGGCCGTGCGCGAGATGGCGGCCCTGGTGCGCGGAGCAGCCTGATGGCGATTGTCGGTCTGGGGACCGATCTGGTGGAGACGGTGCGCTTTCGCCGGT
The DNA here is from genome assembly GCA_035269105.1 of Desulfuromonadales bacterium. GTDB lineage: Bacteria > Desulfobacterota > Desulfuromonadia > Desulfuromonadales > BM103 > JAQYVZ01. The sequence continues at coordinate 12,363 of DATFJP010000188.1, read as the reverse complement.
TTCTCGATGCCGGCAAAGCAAGTTTGCTGGCCCGCCTGTTCACCGCTGAGGAGCGTCGCTATGCCATGCAGAAAAAGGACCCCGCTCCGCACCTTGCGGCCCGCTTCGCGGCCAAGGAAGCGTGCGCCAAGGCTTTCGGCACCGGCATCAGGCATGGCCTCCGCTGGCTCGATATGGAAGTGGTGACCGATGCCTTCGGACGACCCGAGCTGCGATTGACCGGCCGGGCCGCCGAGCGGGCAGCCGAGCTTGGCGTGGCCAGAATTCATCTGTCCTACAGCCATGACGGCGGCTTTGCCGTGGCCACGGTGATCATGGAGACATCATGAAGCTTCTGACCGCTGCTCAAATGCAGGAGATGGACCGTCGGACGATCGAAGAGATCGGCATTCCCGGCGCTGTCCTGATGGAAAATGCGGGCCGTGGCATGGCAGACCGCATTACCGAAAAATTCGCAGAATTGGCGCCCGGCCCGGTCCTGATCCTGGCCGGCAAGGGCAACAACGGCGGCGACGGCTACGTCATCGCCAGGCACCTGAACGAAAAAGGCTGGCAGGTGCAGACCCTGGTCCTGGCCGAACGGAGCGACATCGGCGGCGACGCCAAGCTCAACCTTGACATTCTGGAAGCGTGTGGCGGGGGCATTGCCTTTGCCACGGAGGACGATGCCCTGACCAGGGCTCTGAGCGAATGCCCGGTACCGCGGCTGGTGATCGATGCCCTGCTGGGCACGGGCCTCACCAAGCCGGTCAAGGGCAAATACGCCACCGCGATCGACTGGATCAATCGAGCCCCGGCCGCCGTGGCCGCCGTCGACATTCCCTCGGGTCTGCATGCCTCGACCGGCCAAGTTCTTGGCTGCTGTGTGAGCGCAGACCTGACCGCGACCTTCGGTTTCGCCAAGATCGGCCAGGCCAGCTATCCGGGCGCAGGCAAGGTCGGAGAGTTGGCGGTCATCGATATCGGCATCCCGCAGGTGGTGGCCGCTGCGGCTGATGACGGCTGCCTGCTGGTGACGGCCGAGGTCGCTCGCCAACTGCTGCCGCTGCGTCCCGCCGACGGGCACAAGGGAACCTTTGGCCATCTGCTGGCGGTGGCCGGTTCGGTCGGCAAGACCGGTGCGGCGATCATGACCTGCGAGGCGGCCCTGCGGGCCGGCTGCGGGCTGGTGACCCTGGCCTGTCCGGCAGCAGTGCAGCCGGTGGTTGCCAGTCAGTTGACCGAGGTGATGAGCGCATTGCTGGCCGATACCGACGGCGAGGTCAGTCGGCCGGCACTGTCGCAGCTGAAGGAACTGGCCGGGGACAAGCAGGCACTGGCTGTCGGCCCCGGCTTGGGCCTCGGCGAGGAGGCAGCCGAAGTGGCTCGCCGGCTGATTATGGAGAGCCCCTTGCCGCTCGTGGTGGATGCGGATGGCTTGACGGCGCTGGTCGGCCATCTGGATATTCTGCAGGAGCGCGCGCAATTGCCGACGGTTCTTACGCCCCATCCCGGAGAGATGGCCCGGTTGGTCGGGACGTCCGTCCAGGAGATCCAGAAAGATCGTGTTTCGGCAGCCCGTGATTTTGCAGGGCGCCATAAAGTGGTGGTTGTCCTCAAGGGGGCGCGTACCGTGACCGCCCTGCCGGACGGCCGCATTCGCATCAATGGCAGCGGTCATGCCGGCATGGCCAGCGGCGGCATGGGCGATGTGCTGACCGGGCTGGTGGGAAGCCTGCTGGCTCAGGGGCTCGATGCCGGAGCCGCAGCCGTCCTCGCCGTTTACCTGCACGGCAACGCCGGCGACCGGCTGGCCGGCACCTGCGGCGATGCCGGTCTGCTGGCGTCCGATCTGATTGCCGAGCTGCCCGGAACGCGCAAGGCCCTGGCGGACAACTGAAGCCCGGCGGGTGCCTATGCCGCTCTTGGCGGCGGCATCTTATCGACAACAAGGAGCGAAAAAGCATGCAGCAAGCCAAAGACATTATGACCACCGAAGTGTATTCGGTTCGCGAAGAGACGGATATCAAGGAATTGGCGGCATTGTTCGTCAAGCACCGGGTCACCGCAATGCCGGTCGTCGATGCCGACGGCAAACTGATCGGCATGGTCAGCCAGACCGACCTGGTCGAGCAGGACAAGCCATTGCACATCCCGACGGTTATTTCCCTGTTCGACTGGGTCATCTATCTGGAAAGTGAAAAGAGCTTCCAGGAACAGGTCAAGAAAGTCACAGCGCGCAAAGTCGGTGACATCTGCAGCCGCGAACCGGTTACCTGTACGCCGGAAACCCCGGTCAACGAGATTGCCAACCTGATGGTAGACAACAAGGTGCATCTGGTGCCGGTTGTCGACGACGATGCGCTGGTCGGCGTTGTCGCCCGCCTCGACCTGATCCGGAGCATGGGAGCCTGAAGGTGTCCTCCTGGTCCGTTTCGACCCGGTCCGCGGAAGAGACCCGTCAATTCGGGAGACTGTTCGGCGAACGGGCGGCACCTGGCATGATTCTGCTCCTGAACGGCCCCCTTGGGGCCGGCAAAACCTGTTTTGCCCAGGGTGTGGCCCGCGGTCTGGCGGTCCCGGAGCAGACCCCGGTGACCAGTCCTTCCTATACTCTGCTGAATGTCCATTCCGGGCGCCTGGAGCTCTACCATTTCGATCTTTATCGCCTGACACGGGTGGACGACCTGGAAGATCTCGGCTACGACGAATATGCCGAAGGCGGCGGCCTGACCCTGGTCGAATGGGCAGACCGTCTGCGGACCCCGCTGCCTGCTTCCCTGATCGTTGAAATCCAGATCAGCCAGGACGAGCAGCGACGCTTTCGCATCACCGCCGGAGACGCCGCCGGCCAACGGCTGCTGGCGGCCGTAAAAACCGCCCGGGAGGAGGGCGAGCTCCCGAAAAACCTTTGACGCTGCTGCTTTTTCCTGCTATCAAAAGTTCTTAACCTGAAAACATGACTCATATCAACAGGCTTTGATACCGGTTTTGACCGGACAGCCGGAGAGGATCATTCGCAGATGGCGCTAGTCGTACAGAAATATGGCGGGACATCCGTCGGGTCGATCGAAAAAATCCGCAATGTCGCCCGCCGGGTCGCCCGGACCTATGATGAAGGAAACGACGTCATCGTCGTTGTTTCCGCGATGGCCGGCGAGACGGACAAGCTGGTCGGCCTTGCCAACGAAATGTGTGAATTCCCCAGCGAGCGCGAGTATGATGTTCTCGTCGCCAGCGGCGAACAGGTTTCCATCGCCCTGCTCTCGATGTGCCTGCAGTCCATGGGCTACCAGGCCAAAAGCTATCTCGGCTGGCAGATACCGATCTACACGGACTCAGCTTACTCCAGGGCCCGAATCAAGGAAATTCGCGACAGCAATGTCCGCGAGGACCTGCGCAGCGGCAACATCGTGGTGGTGGCCGGCTTCCAGGGCATCGACGACGACGGCAATATCGCCACCCTCGGCCGCGGCGGTTCCGACACTTCAGCAGTTGCCGTGGCGGCGGCCATGAAGGCTGATGTCTGCGAAATCTATACGGATGTAGACGGTGTTTACACCACCGACCCCCGGATTGTCGCCAATGCGACCAAAGTAGAGAAGATCTCCTACGACGAAATGCTCGAAATGGCCTCGCTCGGCGCCAAGGTGCTGCAGATCAGGTCGGTCGAATTCGCCAAGAAATACGGCGTGGTGATCCACGTTCGTTCCAGCTTCAACGACAACCAGGGAACCCTGGTCATGAAGGAGGATGCCGATATGGAAACGGTCCTGGTCTCAGGAATTGCCTACAATAAGAATGAAGCGAAAATTTCGGTGTTGCGGGTCCCTGATACGCCGGGCATCGCCGCCCGACTGTTTTCGCCTCTTTCGGATGCCAACATCACCGTCGACATGATCATCCAGAACGTGTCGCATGAAGGCTATACCGACATGACCTTCACGGTGCCGCGCACCGATTTCAAAAAAGCTCTCAAAATCGTCGAGGAGGCCGCGGCCCAGATCGGCGCCTTACAGGTCAACAGCAACGAACATATCGCCAAGGTTTCGATCATCGGCGTCGGCATGCGGTCCCATTCCGGTATCGCCAGTAAGATGTTCTCCACCCTGGCGGCCGAAGGGGTCAATATCCAGATGATTTCCACCAGTGAAATCAAGGTGTCTTGTGTCATCGACGACAAGTACACTGAACTTGCGGTCCGGGTCCTCCACGATGCTTTTGAACTTGGCGAAACCGAGGTCAAGGAAGAAGAGGCCTGATTCGGCCGATCACTGAAGATGCACCCCTTGCGGAGATAAGCATGAGCAAAGTCTGGCTGTACGATACGACCCTGCGGGATGGAACGCAGGCGGAAGACGTCTCTTTTCTGGTTGCCGACAAGATCCGAATCGCCCAGAAACTCGATGAGATCGGCATCGACTACATCGAGGGCGGCTGGCCGGGGTCCAATCCGAAGGACATTGCCTTTTTCCGTGATGTCAGGAAAGTTTCTCTGCAGCATGCAAAGATTGCGGCTTTCGGCTCCACCCGCCGGGCGAAGACCACCCCTGAAAAAGACAATAACATCCAGACCCTGGTCCAGGCCGAACCGGACGCCGTCACCATCTTCGGCAAAACCTGGGATTTTCATGTCCGGGAGGCGCTGCGCATCAGCCTCGAGGAAAACCTGGAACTGATTCACGATTCCCTGGCTTACCTGAAGCAGAAGGTGTCCGAGGTCATTTATGACGCCGAGCATTTCTTTGACGGCTATCAGGCGGACCCCGCCTATGCTATCAGTACCCTGCAGGCCGCCGAACAGGCCGGGGTCGACTGCATCGTCCTGTGCGACACCAACGGCGGCTGCATGCCGACGGATATCGCCCGTATCATCAAAAAGGTCAAGGCTGAGATCAAAGCGCCGCTCGGCATCCACACCCATAATGACAGCGAGTGCGCAGTGGCCAATTCCCTGGTTGCGGTGGCCCATGGCGTGGTCCATGTGCAGGGCACCATCAACGGTTTCGGCGAGCGTTGCGGCAATGCCAATCTCTGCTCGATTATCCCGGCCTTGAAATTGAAGCTGAAAAAGGAATGCGTCACCGATGAACAGCTGCGGAACCTGCGTCTGGCCTCCCGGTACATCTACGAACTGGCCAACCTGATTCCCAACAAGCACCAGCCATATGTCGGCAATTCGGCCTTTGCCCATAAAGGCGGAGTCCACGTCTCGGCTATTCAGCGGCACCCGGAAACCTACGAACACATTCGTCCGGAAGTGGTCGGCAATACCACGCGGGTGCTGGTCTCGGACCTTTCCGGCCGCGCCAATATCCTGTCCAAGGCGGCGCAGTTCAACATCAATCTCGACAGCAAGGACCCGGTCGCTCTGGAGATTCTCGAAAACCTGAAAAGCCTGGAAAATCAGGGATTCCAGTTCGAGGGTGCGGAAGCCTCCTTTGAACTGCTGATGCGCCGGGCCACAGGCAGCCTGCGCAATTTTTTCTCGGTCATCGGTTTCCGCGTTATTGACACCAAGCAGCATGAAGAGGATATGCCGACTTCGGAAGCCACCGTGCAGGTCAAGGTCGGCGGCAAGATCGAACACACCGCGGCCGAAGGCAGCGGTCCGGTTAATGCCCTGGACAACGCCCTGCGCAAAGCCCTCGAGCAGTTCTATCCGAAACTTAAAGAGATGAAGCTCTTCGACTACAAAGTCCGCGTGCTGCCGGCCGGCAAGGGGACTGCTTCAGTCACCCGGGTTCTGATCGAATCGGGAGACAAGACCGGACGCTGGGGAACCGTGGGCGTCGGCGACAATATTATCGCCGCGTCCTATCAGGCCCTGGTGGATGCCATCCAGTACAAACTGTTCAAGGACCATGAGTGATGATCCATGCCGTAAAGTGCAGTTCCCCGGCAGCGTGGTCCTGGTTCTCTTCACCTGCCTGTTTTTCCTGTTAGGCCGGAGCCTTCTTCCCGGGGAGGGGGTTCCGGTTTTTTCTGCCATTCCGGAAAAAAATCAGACAATCTGGATCGAATTGGGGAAAGGCTTCGCTGAGCCGGGATTCCGTCAATTTATTGACAAAACGCCCTTGGAGAATGTCATTAAGTTGACATTGGCAAAAAGCCTGCCTGAGGAGAGGTTGCCCGCCATCATCGAAGGGAGTTTGCTGCAGGATGGTGAACGGCTCGAAGTAGACTATAATAATCAGAATATGGCTGTTTTACGCCGGGGCTGGATGTCTGCGGCGGCCCGGATCACCCTCGACATTCCCCTGCACCCCGACCGTATGAGCCTGAGCGACTGGCCGGCCCTGCCGGGGATCGGCCCCAAGCTGGCGGCGCGGATCGAAGCCTACCGTCAAAATAATGGCGATTACGGCACTCTCCAAGCCCTTCAGAAGGTCTCCGGTATCGGACCCAAGCGTATTAAGGCATGGGAACCCTTTTTCTTTAAATGGTAAGCCACTGAAAACAATAAATAAAATCACTTTCTGCGAAAGGGGTAAAGATTAATTCGACAGCTTCGGACAGGCTGGCACGACTCGTGTAACGCCTATTAAACTCATAGGCAAAAGAGAACAACTCACTTTTAATGAAGGAGAGGAAGTCTCATGAAATGTCCGAAATGCAAAGGTCGTATGTATGCAGAAAAATATTACGATTTCGTGCGGGCCTTCGACGCCTGGAAATGCTGTTCCTGTGGGGAGGTGCTCGATCCGACCATCCTCGCGAACAGGGCCCGTAACCACAATGTGATGCTGGGCTGATAAATCGATCAAAAAACAAGAATGAGGCCGGGTTTTCCCCGGCCTTTTTTATTGCCCGCCGATGACTCCCGCAAGCCAACCTCTCTCTTTCCAGGGCTGAATCGACCGTGGTAAACTAGAATTCCAATCCCTGCCTCAAGGAGGTCGCAAAATGGTTCGTGAGAGCCTGGTTCCGCTGCTCTGCCTGCTGGTTCCGCTGCTGGCATCCTGTGCGGCGCCTTACAGTGAAAACGTCCCCTACCTGTTGGAACAGAATTACCGGACCATGTCGGACCGGGAGTTGATTGCCTACGAACAGGAATTGAGTGATGAAATCGTGCGCAGCGCCCAGTCGCCCGGCGGCGATGTATCGCTGGGGGTCGGTTTCGGCAGTTGGGGCAGCCACACCGGGGTCGGGGTAGGAGTCGGGCAGCGGCTCGACCGCCGCAGCGGCCTGGAGCGGGAACTCTGGGAGAGACGGCAGGCGGTGCGGGCGGAGATGCGCGAACGGGGGCTTTTGGAGGGATATTGAGTGATGAGTGGTCTGGGGTGCGGATTGTTTTGTAGGGGCACGGCGCGCCGTGCCCCTACAGGGCGCGACCCCTAAAAAAGGTTCATCCGGGAATTCCGGGGAGCCTTGCAACCTGGTTACCCGTCCTGCATTTTTTCTGCCGCCAACCCGGGGTTTCGCCCCCGGACGGCGACCAGGGGGACCGCTCACCCCGGTCCCCCTGGACCCCCACGGTGCCCGATGCCGATGCCCGTTGTCCAGAAACCGGACAACGGGTCCCCTCCGCCAGTCGCACCCCGGCCGGACCGCTCAAAACTCGCCTGCGGCTCAGACAGTTGAGCGGTCTTTTTCGGCCGGTGCACGTCTGGCTCCGTCATCGGCAAACGGGAAGAAAAGCCCAAATCATTGCAGCGCGGTCTAACGACCTTGCCTTGTTTTTGGGTTGGGATTGGCCTGAGACTTCCCGTGCAGAGCCACCGGAACGGAGTGGAGGTTTCGGGATAAAGCCGGGCAAACTGTCTGAGCCGCAGGCGAGTTTTTGACCGGCCCCGAAACATCTGCGCCGTGGAGGGAACCCGTCGTCGCGCGAAGCGCTATGACGTGGTGGCGCTGCACGGGCGCGTTTTGGTCCTACCTTTGCCGCGTCGCAAAGGGAGGGCGCCGTCCGGGGGCGCGTCCCCGGTTCGATGGCTGACACTTAGCAGATTGGCAGGTCGACCTCGGGGGAAAACTCCCCCGAAATTTCCGGATGAGCCTAAAAAAAGCGGCGGACTTCAGCAGTCCGCCGCTTCAAATCAACGCAAGCAAAAAAACCTGCTTACTCCCCCCGGACCGTCAGAACCGGAATCCTCGACCGGCGGACCACCCGTTCCGCGGTACTGCCGACCAGTACGTGCTCGATTCCGGTCCGGCCGTGGGTGCCCATGACAATCAGGTCGGCCTGCAGTTCCTCCGAGTGATTGATGATCTGCTGGAAAGGCGTACCGATCACCGTGTGAGAGCGAATATTTTCGATCCCGGCAAAATACTTGCGGCGAAACTCTTCGGTGTTTTTTACGGCCAATACCTCAACGTCCTTGGCGAAGGAGTCGAACAGGTCCTGCTGGATCAGGCTGCGCTGCTCGTCGGAAAGTTCGTTGATGACGTGCAGCAGATGCAGGGTCGCGCCTGTCAGTTTGGCAAGGTTGGCCGCATAGGCGGCAGCCCGTTTGGAACTTCCGGAGAAGTCGGTGGCATACACGATGTTGCTGATCGGTATATCTTTCATGGAGGTTCTCCCGCGCCTGCTCAGGCGGCTGCTTCAAGCTGAGCCTTGTCCTTCTTGACCTTTCTCAGCTGGCTGGTCAGCACAATCGCCACCAGGCCGATGCCGATGGCATCCGTCACCAGGGTCGGCCAGTACAGGAGAATTGTGGCCGGTATCAGAAGGATTCCTTCCCAAAGCGCTGTCCGCCGCAGCCAGAAGAACATGGTCAGCGAGGAGAAGGCAATGGTGCCTAAAAACGCGGAAAAGAAAGAAGAAGCAACCTTGGTCGGTGAGGACATGATCTCGCCTTCTATGATCACTTCACCGGGATCGACGAGACCGCCTTCGAAGGCGATGATGTTGTTGATCTCGGACTCCTTCTTCGCTTTGATCTCGACAATCTGGTCGCCGACTTCGATGCGGGCGAGCAGGTCGCCTTGCATGACATGGTCACCGCGCTCGACATCGATGGTAAGCACCGAGGCAAAGGGCATGTCGTCGAAGGTCGGCGCCTTGATCAGGACCGGTTTGGCCTGGAACAGGATCGAAGGGGTAAAGGCGAACAGAATCGGCATGACGTAGAGCAGCTTGGCGAACTTGAAGGCGGTCCAGCCGGTCTTCCAGGGATCGGAGCCGGCAATGGCCGCCCCGGCATAGGCGGCAACACAGACCGGCGGCGTAATGTTGGAGTCCTGACTGAACCAGTAGACGATCATATGGGCGCAGAGCAGCGGCACCCCCATCTGGATCAGCGGCGGCACGGCCAGCACCGCGACGATCAGGTAGGCTGCGGTTACGGGAACGCCCATGCCGAGGACCAGGGATGCCAGGGCGATCAGGAAGATCGCCAGCAACAGGTTGCCTGCAGCCAGTGAAATGATGATATCGGAGAATTTCAGACCGATTCCGGTCAGGGAAATCGTGCCGACAATAATGCCGATCACGCCCAGGGTGGCACCGATGATCAGGGTGTTCTTGGCGCCGGTCTGAATGGCCTCCCAGATTTCCTTCGGCCCCATGCGGGTCTCCTTGCGGACCCAGCTGACGCCGATGCAGGAAAGGGTCGACCAGAAGGCGGCGAAGCCGGGCGACTTGCCCATGATCATCAGCACGGTGATGATGATCAGCGGCAGGGAGAAATACCATTCCTTCCTGAGCACTTCCTTCCAGTGGGGAATGCTGCCGTCGGTGATGCCCTTGAGCCCCTGCTTCTTGGCCTCGAAATGAATCATGCAGAACACCGAGAAGAAGTAGAGCAGGGCAGGAAAGATGGCGATCATCATGATGTAGGCGTAGGAGGTTTCGGTCAGCTCCGCCATCAGGAAGCCGCCGGCCCCCATGATCGGCGGCAGGAACATGCCGCCGATGGAAGCGGACGGTTCGATGGCCCCGGCGACATGTGGTCTGAAGCCGGCCCGTTTCATAAGTGGAATGGTAAAGGCTCCGGTGGACACGGTGTTGGCGATGGCGCTGCCCGAGACCGAGCCGAACAGGGCTGAGGCGATGACGGCAACCTTGGCCGGACCGCCCGTGCTGCGCCCGGCAATGGCCAGCGGCAGATCGATGAAGAATTTGCCGGCACCCGATTTGTGCAGGAAGGCACCAAAGAAGATGAACAGGATGACGTAGGTGGCCAGGACGTTGGCCATGACGCCGAACACGCCATTGGTGGTCAGATAAAGAGCGGTGCAGAGCCGCTCGATACCGAAGCCGCGGTGAGCGATAACCTCCGGAAAGTAAGGGCCGAGGTAACCGTAGAGAAACAGGCCCAAGCCGATGAAAGTCATCGACCAGCCCAGCACCCGCCGACAGACTTCCAGGGAAAGGATGACGCCGACGATGCTGATCATGGCATCGAGATTGGTTTCCGCACCGGCTCGGTAGTTCAGGACTTCGAATTCATGGATCCAGTAATAAACCACTGCTGCCGATGCCAAAGCCAGGAAAATATCGGTCAGGGTCGGATTCTGCGGCCATTTCCCGGCCAGCCAGCGATCGATAAAGAACAGGCAGCCGCCCCCGACCATGGCCAGGACGACCAGAGGCCCGATCACTGCCAGGTTGCCGGCGACCAACTGCGCATGAAAGGCATCAGGGCTTTCAAAAAAGCCGAATCCGGCGATCGCCGCCGCGAAAATCCCTGCTGCAATCACGGACAGCGGAATTCTCATGTAAGCTTTTCCGGCCGGATACAGCAGAAAAACCAGGACGTAGGTGACAAAAACATAGACCCCGCGATGATACTGGGTCGCCACCGCGGCCAGCCCGGCCGTATAGAAATAAAACAGGACCATCCCTCCGCCCAGGGCGGCGACCAGAATTTTGAAAAAGCCGCTGGGAGACCGGTAGGACTTGGAGTCCTTCTCCATCAGTTTCTTGAGTTTTTCCTGTTCCTCGGGGGAGAGGTCCTGCATCTCTTCTTTAAATTCTTCAGCCATACCAGTGACCCGCCTGATGGTTAATAAGTGGTTGATGGTTTCGTGAGTCGGTCGGTTGCGGGGGAGCAGATGGAAGAAGCGGGGCCGCCTGGGCCCCGCTTCCTGTGCTTATCAAAGAAAAAACTTTACATGCCTTTCTGGTCGTCTGAAAGGGTCAGCCCTTTCTCAACCCAGAACTTGGCGGCTCCGGGATGTACCGGGGTCACGATACCAGTGAGGGCGCCTTCAACCGACATGGCTTTGGCGGTGCTCTTTACCTTGATCAGGTAAGCCAGTCCTTCCGGGGTGTAGATATTGGCCAGGGCATCATAGACATGCTCTTCGGCCACATGCTGGCCGGCGACCCAGAGAGCGCTGTCCTGGAACGTCTTGACTTCGTAGTCGACGCCGCTGTACGTGCCGGCCGGGATGGTGACCGGAGCATAGAAGGGGTACTGCTCGAAGGCACCGCCGTCGACACCGGCCTGGTAGGTATCCAGAATCTTGATCTTATTGCTGGCCGCGGCCTGAATCACCGAGCTGTTCGGGAAACCGGCGAAAACCCACATGGCATCGATCAGGCCGTCACCGATAGCGGCGGCTGCCTTGCTGTAGCCGATGAACTCGACCTTCATCTTGTCCCACAGGCCGAGGGCGCCGAAATAGCGCTGGGCGGCGGCCGCGGCGCCGGAACCGGCACCGCCGACGGCTACGCGCTTGCCGGCGAGGTCAGCAACCTTGTTGATGCCGCTCTTGTCAAGCACGACCAGGTGGCCGGGCGCGCCGTAAAGATAGGCCATGGCCAGGACATTGGGATACTTGTTGGTGTCATTGGTCAAGCGGCCGTTGCGGGCAAGGTAGGTGTCGCCGGAATAGGCGATGCCGAAATCGGCTTCACCGGAGTTGACCCGCCGGACGTTTTCCACAGAGCCTGCCGAAGCCATGTTGGAAACTTCCACATCTTCGAGCATCTTGGAAAGACGGGAGGCGATACCGTTCGAGAAATACTGGAAGGTGCCGCCTTCCGGGCCTCCGGAGAAGCCGAGACGGGTTTTGGCTGCCATACCCGCGGTGGGCATGGCCAGAGCTGCGACCAGCGCGACGGCGCTGGCCAGAGAAACGAAACGTGCAAACTGCTTCATGTGTTTCCTCCTTTGCTGGGATGAGGTGATAGGGTCCGGGAATTTTTAGAACAATGTACCGAAAACTTAACGCAAGGAAAATGCCACTTTGCCGAAGTCTATGACTTACAACGGTTTTGCCTGCGAAAAGCTTTCCCGGTCGAGGTTTATGGAGCTTGTTCTTTGTCAAAAAGGTGCATCAAGTGGCCAAATATGGACATGAATAGGCGAATTTTAGCCATCTCTGCTCTTGTTCCCAGGTCCTGGTAAAACAAAGTTTGTCCTGTTGCGCAATCAGTTTAAGCATACAGCCAGACCGGAAGAATCGCAAGCATTGGGGCCGATGCCGTGCTTT
>DATFJP010000187.1:0-4657 GCA_035269105.1 Desulfuromonadales bacterium | reverse complement strand
GTGGCATCCATGTTTTTTCCAGAAAGCCACACCGTCATCTTGATACTCAAGAATTTTTTTGAAAAAAGGATGGTCTGAAATTTCAGGTGAGTAGTTGGCATCAGAACTCAGGAAAATGATCCTAGCCTTTTCTGGGTATTGCCCCTGGAATGGCTTGCTTCGAAATAGATCTACAAGTTCTTCAGAAGTGTGTTTTTGAAATTGCATAGCAACCCCTCACATGATCGAAAATAATCATATCAAAACATTCAGCATCATCAAAGATGTACTCGCTGGGGCAGGTTTTGAAGAGCAAGTGTGCTATCAAACTGCGCTATTTGACCTCCGAAGTTTGACACTTTCAAGGACGTGAATTCTGCATTATTAACAACTTAGATATACCTGATCCCGACTTTTTTACACTACATCCTTGCTGCCCGGAAACTGGGCAGGGATCGATTTGACGCCCAGTCGGTTGAGTATCTCCTTCTGCTCGGCGGTGATCCGAGTGGCCATTCTCATCCTTTTGCCGTTGACGGTCAGTTCCCCTACCTTGATCTGCTGCAACGACTGCAGGACCCTTGAGACGGAAGTCGTTTGCAGCCGGCAAAGGGGACACCCCCCGGGGGGTGTCCCTCATTATGTAAACATTGGGACCGGGGACGCTCCGTGGAACTTTTCCCGACTAAACACGGCTGATGATTTCAACACCCTGAATCGGCTTATATTCAATGGCAAGAATTTCAAACTCCCTGGTCCCGGAAGGGGTGCGAACTGTCGCGACATCACCCACCTCTTTGCGCATGAGGGCCTTGCCGACAGGCGATTGCCAGCTCACCAGGCCTTTCGAGCCGTTATATTCGTCGGCGCCGACGATACAGTAAATTCTCTCCTCTCCTTTTTCATCCTCAACGGTAACCGTTGCTCCGAACAAAACGCGGCCAGCAGCCGTTTTGCCCTGGGCGACGGGATCAACGATTTCAGCGCTCTCAATTCTTCTGGTCAAGAAATGAATCCGGGAATCAATCTTTCGCAGGTGGCGCTTGCCGTAGATATATTCGGCATTTTCCGAGCGATCACCTTCGGCCGCCGCATCAGACACGCGCCGCACCGTGTCGGGTCGCTTGACAAAAAGCAACTCCTTGAGCTCGGCCCGCATCTGCGCCGCGCAGTCTGGAGTCATGTATATCGGGGACACTGTCGACATGGTTCTTATTATCCTCACTTTTGAGTTGGGCTCACTCTAAAAGATAACATGGACGGAGTCAGGTCTTGATTCTTGAACTTTCTGCAATCAGTCAATAATCAAGACCCTGAAGAGGCGCTGACCCCTGTCATCTGCATGGTAGCGCCGCCCCGGACAGGGGCAAATCATGTGATTTTGCAGGATTGCCCTACGCCAGCCATTGTTTTCACTCCCGCTTGCTTGTTCTCTGTCGTCGCTTGTGTTATGAGTGCGCAGCTAAATTATGTGCGCTCTTTTGCGACACCACCGGCCGCACCGAAGCGCCACAGGCAGAACTCATTCTTCTGTACGAAAAAAGGACACATTATGGCACAGACAATAAGGCAGGCAAAGCCAGGGGACAGGGTCAAAATTCATTTTACCGGGGCATTGGCAGACGGCACCCTGTTCGATACGACCTACGAAAGTCACACGTGTGAAGAGGACAACTGTGGTTGCTCAGACCAGGGCGCCGATCACGGCGCAGAGGGTTGCGGCTGTGGAGGCGAAGCCGGTCCGATAGAGTTGGAGATCGGCGCCGGGCAGTTCTTCCCCCAGATTGAAGAAGCTCTCGCCGGCATGACGCCCGGCGATAAGAAGACGGTCACGATTAAGTCCGCGGACGCTTTCGGCGATTACGATGAGGAGCAGATACACTGCGTGTCCCGCGATCAATTCCCGGATAACATCATCCCGCAGGCTAATGATACTTTCGAGTTGGTCAACGATGAGGGTGAGGGGATGGTCGTTACGGTGATCGCTGCGGATGATGAGGAGATCACACTCGACGCAAATCACCCTCTTGCCGGCCAAGACCTGATCTTCGAACTGGAATTGGTCGAGATCTCCTGATCCTCCGCAACAAATTGGAAAAACTCAAAACCGAGTCGGAGTCGGGGACGCTTCCGTGAAACTGTCCCCCGGAACTGTCCCCCGAAACTGTCACCCGGAACTGTCCCACGAAGAGGATTACAGGGTTTCGCCCGACATCACCTCTCCGATTCGGGGACTGTCCCCCCTGTTCTTGGTCAAGGGCTCAACAGATCACCACGAACGCAAACGATTATGAACAAACTTGCCGGAACGGTCTTTTTAGGATTAGCGTTAAAATCGGCAACAACGGAACAATAAGTTTTTATCAGGTCGGAAATGCCTCTTGACTTAGCAACTATTCTGCTGACTGGCACTATTTTCCTGTTTGCGGCCTTTTTCCATGGCAGTATCGGCTTTGGCTTCCCAATGGTTGCCACGCCCCTGCTGGCGCTGACCACCGACCTGCAGACAGCAGTCATCCTGACACTGATCCCGACCGCGCTGGTCAACCTGGTCAGCATTGCCAGTGAAGGCAATATCTTCTGCGCTGTGCGCAAACACCTTCCCCTTGCCCTTTACGCCATGGTCGGCAGCGCCATCGGCACACAGATCCTCATCCTGACCAATTCCGAGCTGTTCAAAGGGGTGCTGGCCTTGGCGATTATCGGCTATTTGCTGATTGACAAGTTTCGCGTGGAGCTCAGTTGGGTTGCAGAAAAACCGGCCCTGTCAAAACCTCTCTTCGGCATTTCGGCGGGGATTCTCGGTGGCCTGACCAACGTCATGGCGCCGGTACTGATCATCTACTCCCTGGAAGCGAAGTTGGAGAAGAACGAGATCGTCCAGTCGGCCAATATCTGTTTCCTGCTCGGCAAAATCATTCAATTGATCCTATTCGGTTCCCAGGACAAATTCACCGCCAACGTACTGGCTCTTTCGTCGTTATCGATCTTGCTGGTGCTACTGGCCCTTTATGTGGGTTTTAAAATCAAGCGCCGCTTAAACAGGGCAACATACATAAAAGCGCTGCGTTTCTTTCTGCTATTATTGGCGATCAGCTTGCTGCTTCAGGTCTTCGTCTGACTTACTACTTTTTCGCCCCCGGGGAGCGACGAAAAAGGGTCAAGTCTGCTTTTGACTTATGCTGATCACAAGGTCTTCCGGCTTCCGGGTCGGACCCGCACAACTCACTGTATTTACAAAATATGTGTTCGGAATGTGTTCGGGGTCGGACCAAGTCAACCATACGAAATCACAATACAATCATCTCAAAAACACCCCTTTTTTGCTCTTATAGCCTCTTTTCCAGGGCCAAAACCGGGCCCATAAGTTTTTAATCCCCGCCTTCAGAAAAAAAGATTCCTGGTATTGGATCAGACACCAGGGATTGACGTTGATTGGTATGGAGAAACTAGGGAGCAGGTTCGACAAATGGAGGTATTTAATTTCTATGGGCTGACCTGGATGGTTTTTCGATTCACCAATGAGGAGGTCGGAGGGTTTCAGGTTGACGCTTGACCTGTTTTCGAACTATATTTGGTCTCAAACGGAGGATACTTATGAAGCTATCGTGTCAGATCAAACCGATCAGTTACCTGAAAGCCCATGCCGCAGAAATCGTGCGCAACATGGTGAGACAAGGGGCCCCCCTGGTCATCACTCAGAATGGCGAAGCCAAGGTTGTCGTGCAGGACATCGAAAGCTATGAGCAAACCCAGGAGACCATGGCTCTACTCAAGACTCTTGCGCTCGGCACACGTCAGATCGAGGAAGGCAAGGTCCAGCCCGCCGGCGATGTTGTTCAGCGACTTCGAAACCGGAGCAAAAGTCCCTGATGGCTTTCCAGGTATTTCTGACCGACGATGCGTCTCGTGATCTGGAAGAGTTGTACGCCTATATCGAGTCTCACGACGCGCCAGGAAAATCGGATTACGTTCTCGATCAAATAGAAAAAATCTTTTTGAGCCTTTCTGAAAACCCGGAACGAGGAACTTACCCAAAGGAACTGCTGGCTGTCGGAATTCGCGAGTATCGTGAGATATTTTTCAAACCCTACCGCATCATTTACCGGATCATGGCCCAAAATGTCTATGTCATGGTGATTGGCGACGGCCGTCGCGACATGCAAACATTACTGCAACGACGGTTACTGCAAGCCTGAGTCTTCCCTGCCGGTCGTCAGGGGTCGCATCAAGTCAACCATCTGAAACCACTATAAAATCATCTCAAAAGCACCCCTTTTTTGCTCTTATAGCCTCTTTTCCAGGGCCAAAACCGGGCACATAGATCCGGGGACACTTAAAATCAAGTGTCCCCTGAACCGCTCGCATTGACCAAGACGCTTTGATAGCATATACTTACATCAGAATGCTGTCAATTTGTGCAATCAAGTTTTTGATAGACAAGGGCGGGATGAAGCATATTTTGGTCGATACCAATTTTTACGTTGCCTTCAAGCGGAAGCAGCCATCAGCAGTGGATCTCCTGCGTCAGGTGGAATACATTGGAATCAGCTCCGTTGTCCTCGGGGAACTACTGGCCGGCTTTCGCTGCGGCAGCCGGGAAGCGGAGAATCGCCGGGAGCTCGATCAGTTTCTCGACTCACCCCGGGTCGAGATTCTCAACATCGACGAGGAAACC
>DATFJP010000186.1:0-2154 GCA_035269105.1 Desulfuromonadales bacterium | reverse complement strand
CAGATCGGCCGCAAGATAGTAAGGGGAGAGGTCCTCCCTGACTCCGTGGAAAGCAACCTGCTCGGCAACCGCCAGCTTGCCGGCAAGTTGCAAGAGCGGCTTGCGATTGCCCGCGCCCAGGACAACCAGACGACAGCGGGAGGCCAGTTCCGCGGGGAGGTCGGCGAGTGCCCGGATGGTCCGGTCGACTCCCTTGGTCCGGAATCCCGAGCCGACCATCAGCAGCAGGTGGTCATTCTCATGCAAATTCAGATGATGCCGTGCCTCGGCACGACGGCGGCCGTCCACCTCCGGGTCGGGCCTGCGCCGGGCAATACCTGGAGGCACGGGATGAAAGCGCCGCTCCTGGGTCTGGTAATGAGCAATAAACTGATGCTTTTCCGCAGGGTTCAAAAGCAATACCTCGGTTGCGGACTCAGGCTCGAAAACCGTCTTTTCCAGCCAGGCATAGACGCGATAGCGTGAACTCTGCCGATAGAAAGCACCTCGCTGGTCCTGCGCTCTGGCGACATAGCAGGGGTCGGATGCGAAGTAGACATCCAGGCCCGGTACCTTGTTGAAGCCGACAACCAGGTCGTGCCGGTCTTTGAGCTTCCCGGCCTGCAGCTGTTTCGCAAACCTCCGGCACCGCTGATGGTTGCTGAAACCTCGGACGGGCAGCAGCTGGACCTCGAATCCCTCCGGGATATCGCCCTGCCATTCCATGGTAAAAACGGCAACGCTATGCCCCCGGGCCAGGCATTCGCGGGCAATCTTCATAAAATCCCGCTGCAACCCTCCATGGGGAAAATATTTATAGAGCACGAAGGCAATTTGCATCATTCGGTATTCAAGAAGCTGGCCGGGAGGCTGGCAAACACAGCCTTGGCGACCTGGTCGACGCTGATGCTGGCCCCGCATTGTTCATCGAGATCACAGGACTTCCGCAGACAGGGTGCGCAATCCATGCTGGCGGAAAGGCTGATGTGCTTTTCGCCGCGCGGCGCGTTCCGGGCGGCATCGGTGGCCCGGAAGATGGATACGGTTGGCGTGCCGACCGCGGCCGCGATATGCACCGGCCCCGTGTCGCCGCCGACCACGAGATCAGCCCTGGCCAGCAGGGCAACCAGGTCCTTGAGACGACCCCGCGGCCAGACCAGACAGCGGCCGTTGCTGGCGGCCTGAATTGCCTTGACAGCCTCCAGTTCGGCATCGTTGCCCCAGGTCAGCACCGGTTTCAGCCTGCCTTTCGCGGCCAGGCGTCCGGCCAGTTTCTGCCAGGACGACAGGGGCCAGAGCTTGGTCACCCAGGTGGTGCCGTAATGCAGCACGACCACGGGTTCAGCGGCCAGCCCCGCTTCGCCAAGTTGCGCCTCGACGGCAGCGGCGGCGGCACCGTCGACCGGCAGGGGCCCGGCGCGCATGACGTCCTTACCGGCAGGGAATGCGGCTCTGGCAATCGCCAGAGCTCGATCCGTGATATGAAATTTATCGTCCTCCAAAGCAACCTTGCGATTGGTCGCCACCAGGTTGGGCCACTCGCGAACACCGTCACGGCCGTAACCATAGCGGACCGGGGCCCCGCTCAACAAGGTAAAGAGCCCACTCTTGCTGTTGCCCTGCAGGTCAAGGGCGATATCGTAGTCCTCGCCCCTGAGTTTGCCGATCAGGCGCCAGGCTTCGCGCAGCCCGGCTAAAGACCCGGCCCGTCGCCACGCTTTGGTTCGCAGCCGGATCACCTGACGCACCTGCGGATGATCTTCCAGCAGCGGCGCGAAGTCTTCTTCAACCAGCCAGTCGATTGCCAGCATGGGCTCGGCGCTTTTCAGCCAGGCAAGGACCGGCAGGGCGTGCACCACGTCACCGAGGGCACTGGTCTTGATGATCAGAGCCTTCATGCCGAATCATCCAGCAAGGCGAATGCGGCCTCGAGCACCTGCGCGGAGCTGATGCGTTCCATACAGCGATGATCGATGGGACATTCACGCAGCATGCAGGGGGCGCATGCGACCGGCTGGCGTACAATCCGGCAGTTTTTGCCGGCCGGTGAGGTCGTGGTATGGTCGGTGGGACCGAAGACGGCCACGATCGGCGTACCCAGGGCCGCGGCAACATGCATCGGCCCGGAATCATTAGTGATCATCAATTCGCAACAGTCCAGAATCGCCATCATCT